>NZ_VHJK01000003.1 GCF_007004095.1 Erythrobacter insulae | reverse complement strand
CTTGGTCTGGCTTCGGGTGAGACATTCGCCGGAGCAACCTATAGCCCGCTCAAGGCCACCACTCTCAGCGTCGGCTACAGCCAGCAACGCGAAGACTGGCGCGATCTCGACGGGGTCTCGGAAATCGAGCGCAACATCCAGCGCCAGCTCGGTGCCCGCGAAGCCGAAGCCCTGACAATCGGGGTCGAGCAAAAAGTAACCAAGAACCTGTCGGTCAACGCGCAGTACACGTATCTGCGTGAAGAAGATGCGGTTCTGGGCGCCCAAACCGGCAGCGCCGCGCTGCTCGGCGAAGGCTCACGCACCAACGCTGTTACCGTATCCGCTTCGATGGATCTCGGCGACGGGTTCTCGTTTGATCTGTCGGCTACCGGCGGCGCAACCCAGACAGCCCAGGGCCAAATCCTGGCAACATCGCGTGACGTCATGAGCTCAGCAGGGCAGTTCACCGTCAACAAACGCGGCGTCATGGGAAGTCAGGATATCCTGCGGGTGTCTGTCGGCCAACCCATGACCGTCGAACGCGGCGAACTGGAACTGCGCAGCGATCAAGTGATCGATCGCCTCACCGGTGAACGCGGTGTTGTTACCCAAACCATCGGGATCAGCACAAAACGCCGCTACACAGGGGAAATCGTCTACGCGACACCTGTCTCCAAAGCTTCCGAACTGGGCATCGTCGGACGCTACATCAGCGCCGGAGAAATAGGCCAGGATGAAAGCTTCATGATCGGCGCAAACTTCGGAATGCGCTTCTAAACAC
>NZ_VHJK01000002.1 GCF_007004095.1 Erythrobacter insulae | reverse complement strand
GAGCCTTCGCCGAGCAGCGCGGCGCTGCCGGTTTGGGCGCCCAGAACCGCATCTTCTTCACGCAGATACGTGTACTGCGCGTTGACCGACAGGTTCTTGGTTACTTTTTGCTCGACCCCGATTGTCAGGGCTTCGGCTTCGCGGGCACCGAGCTGGCGCTGGATGTTGCGCTCGATTTCCGAGACCCCGTCGAGATCGCGCCAGTCTTCGCGTTGCTGGCTGTAGCCGACGCTGAGAGTGGTGGCCTTGAGCGGGCTATAGGTTGCTCCGGCGAATGTCTCACCCGAAGCCAGACCAAGAACCGGGTTTACGCCGCCTGTCTCATGATCGTGATCGCTGATGATGCCAAAGTTGTTCCCGGCAAGGGCAAGTGCGCCCTGACCATGACCGAGCGTGAAGGACATGGTGCCTGACGGATCAGCCAGCGTTGCCGCGTTGTGCACCGGACGCATCGCGCCATCATCGCTGAACTGCGGGGCGATGGCATCAAAGCGCATCGACCATTGACCGTCTGTACCGGCGGAGTTTGAGCGTATCTGGCTGATGCCGTGCTTACCATCGCCATCACGGTCACCGCCATTGCTAAGCAGCCAGTTGGCAAAACGATCCGACACAAAATCCTGCAAACGCTGATACCCATTGCCAAGCGCATTGGTGCTTTTGCCGTAGGTGAAGGCAGACATCGGGATCGAGAAATCGCGATAGGTATCGCCGATATTCTCGTAACCGGTGAAGAACACATTGTCGGTATCCCACCAGCTAGGCACGCCGCCACTCAAAAGCGAGAGCGCACTATAATTCGAGCCGTACCAGTAGCTACCGATTTGCCGATAGAGTTTGAAATCCAGATTGCCAAAGTCCAGCGGTGCCTGTGATGCTGTCACATCAAGCAGACCGTGACCATACACCGCATCCACACCAGGCGCGCCGAGATCCTGAGCCGAACGGAAGATAATCTCGGTCGTCTCATGCGGATTATTGGCAAGCCATGGCCAGCGATCATGCAAGAGCGAGATCGCGCCCGAGACCAGCGGTGCCGCAAACGACGTACCCGAACGGCGTACCACGCCGCCATGGCCATCCGAAACCAAGATCAATTCACCCGGTGCAACGATGAAGCGGTCCATGAGCCGGTTGTTGGTGTTGCAAGCACCGCCATCGGTCAAACAGCCCGTACCCGGACGGTTGGAGAAACTTGAAATCTCACCGTTCAATCCAAGCGATCCGACAAAGATCAATGCTGTTTGATCTGCATCGTTGAATTCGATGTTGGTGTTTTGCGTCACGCCTTCGTTACCGGCGGCGAATACAAAGACGGTATCGTTGTAGTAATTGTCTACGTCCCAGCGATACAGGAAGTCTGCGGTGCCCTTGGTGAAAATCCACCCCGGTTCGCCGAGTGACAGGTTGACGACGCTGACATCGCCAGCGCTGGACTGGATCTGTTTCAAAGCAACGAAACCGTCGGCGACCTCATCCCAGCTGGTTGCACCGTTATGGTCAAACGGGTTGTAGGTTGCGATGTTAACATCCGGAGCGATGCCCATGATGCCAACACCGTCATGCGCACCAGCGATCAAACTGGCAACGCCGGCTCCGTGTCCGCCGACGGAGTTTTGTCCGCCGCCAGCCCAGACAATGTTTTCGCCAAGATCGGCATCCGAGGCAAAGCTGCCGTCAATGATGCCGATAACGGTTTGGCGACCTGAGCCCTGAATCTGCGTGACGCGCGGGGTCCAGTTGACCGTGCTCATCCAATGATCGACCTGATCGATGCCCGAATACTGGTTCAGGCTGTCATGCCAATCGAGGAAGAAGGCGGTGCGATCCGCTTGAGAAAAGCCTGCGAGTGTGAATTTCTTATCGAGGTCAATTCCGTAACGAGCCAAAAATTCATCGACGAATCCTGTGCGGAAATTGACGCCGGTTTGATCCGTATATGCAGCTCCGAACTGGGCCTCTGCCTGATCGATCAGGTTTCGCAATTCGTTGACGATTTTGCCCGGCGTGCCGTCATATTCCAAACGATATACGCCGCCATCCTTTTCGTAGCGAAGCTTTTTCCAGACGCTATCGGTGGCTGCAATTTGCGTGCCCGCGCTTTTCCAGTAGTCGCCCAGTGTCTCGAGACGGTTGGCATCAAATGCGACGATATCGCCCCAGAATGCATCAATATCACCCCAGAACGCACCGATGTCGCCATAGAACGGGCTGATGTCACCCCAGAACGGGCTGATGTCGCCATAGAACGGGCTGATATCCCCCCAGAAGGCGCCAATGTCGCCATAGAATGGGCTGATGTCGCCCCAGAACGCATCGATATCACCGTAGCGCGGATCAATGCTGCGGGTTGTGACCACGCGAGCATCCGATGGTGCCATGCTTGATGCAGGAAGCGTCAGCAGCCCCTCTGGCGCGTCAAACACGATGTTCGCGCCGCCAAGAGCGTTAACCGCCGCCGCTTCTATGCTGATCGGTGCGATGGTCTCTGGCAGAACAACCGGCACAGCTTCGTCTGACACGGCGGGCGCGATGGTCTCACTCGCGCTGACGTCACTTTCGAAAGATGCGGTGACCGAAGGGCTTTCGGCGAACAGCATGGTGTCCAGTTCGGGCGCCACATACGGCTGCGCCTCGCTCGCGCTCGCCGTGCTGGCAAGCGAGATGGCGACGGCTGCTGTCGCGGTGTTGATGAACAATGACTTCATGGCTTCAATCCGTTGTTTGCGGGCGCTTTGAATGCACCAATCATGCATCGGTAATAGCCGAAGAGGTTCTCGTGTTTCGTTGAGCGGAAGGGTTAAGATAGTAACAATTTCAAAGGCTCAGCGAACGCCAGCCTAGGTGATTATCCGCGGCAGGAATGGCAGCGCGGTGCGCCTCGCAATTCTTAATTTTTGGTAAAACCGCCCGCTTGGCCGATCTGCCCCCAATTCTTACCCAGCTAAAAATGTTGAGGGTTTGGAGGTTCGGATTGGGCTTCGATGGAACTCGCCGAATCGCCTTGCAGCGATCATTGCCGGTGGTCAGCGGGGGCGTTTTATGCTGATGGCAAAGGCCTCGGCAATCCGCCGGTTGAGCTGGAAGCGCTCCTTAGTCTCTCCCGTCCGCGTGTGCGTGCACACACGCATCACAAAGCGCGGCCATACCCTTGCTCGCGACTTCGTATAGGTTCACAACGGGATAGACAAAGATCGATAGTGTAAGAGAGATTCTAGATTATTTGAATAAACTATTGTTCTAAAAGTCAATTGGGGGATTGATTTGGCCAAGGCAATCGAACAGGCTGCGGATAAAGCGGCTCCGTCTTTATGGACAAAGTTCGCCTATGGGTTCGGGTCGGTTGCTTACGGAACAAAGGACGCTGGTCTCAAATACTTCCTGCTGTTGTTCTACTCCCAGGTTATGGGGATGGATTCCCGATTGGTCAGCCTGGCTATTCTGGTCGCGCTGATCTTTGATGCGGTTAGTGATCCGATTGTCGGATATTGGTCGGATAATTTGCGCTCCCGATGGGGGAGGCGTCACCCGTTCATGTATGCCGCCGCAATCCCGGTCGCCGTCAGTTATTACTTTATCTGGATACCGCCATCGGGAATGAGTGAATTTGCCATGTTCTGGTATGTCGTTGTTTTGGCGATCGTAATCCGAACATTTATTACGATCTACGAGACACCCAGTACCGCTTTGGCGCCCGAGCTGACCGATGATTACGATGAGCGAAGCAGCATTTTGAGCTTTCGCTATTTTTTTGGGTGGTTTGGCGGCAACGCGATGACTGTGATTGCCTTTGCCGTGATTTTTCCTGCATTCGCGACGGCGGCAATTGAAAACGGCCAGTTCAATCCCGATGCCTATGAACGATATGCGCTGCTTGGATCGTGCGTTATCTTCATTGCGATCATGGTTTCGGCGCTGGGCACGCACAGCTATATCCCCAAATTGCGCGCAGCGCCTCCGAAGCGCGATATGACGCTTGGAATGATTTTCAAAGATATCTACCAAACCATTGCGGGAAAATCATTTTTTGCACTTTTCATTGCATCCTTGTTAGCCTTCTCTGCAAGCGGTCTGTCTGCCGGTTTGGCGTTCTATTTCTCGACCTATTTCTGGGGGTTTACCCCGGCGCAAATAGGTGCGGTGACATTCGGCGTGTTTCTCTCTGCGTTTCTGGGCGGGGCATTGGCCCCTATCGTCACGCGAAAGTTGGGCAAGAAGCGCGGGGCGTTGATTGTGGGTCTGGTCGCGTTTGTTGGCGCGCCGATGCCGATTTTTCTGCGCTTGATTGATGTGCTGCCGCCAAATGGAACGCCTGAAATATTCTGGATCGTTCTGGTCACCCAGACGATCGATGTCGGTTTGATCATTTGCTATCAAATTCTCGCTGCATCAATGATGGCGGATCTGGTTGAGCAGGGCGAGCAGGCGACCGGGCGGCGGTCAGAGGGGCTCTTCTTTGCAGCGGCGACTTTCATGCGCAAATTCGGGGAAGGTTTCGGAATTGTGATCGCCGGGTTTGTTCTGTCCATCGCCGGGGTGGCTGCGGGTGCGCAGCAGGGCGAATTAAGCGAGGACACTTTATGGATGCTTGGCGCTGTTTACGTGCCCACCATCCTGATCTTGTTCCTGAGTGTGATCGCGATCGTAAGTCTGTACGATATTGACCGGGCTAAACACGAAGAGACGCTCCGCAATCTGGCGGCCCGCAAATCCGCCGCTTCCAATCCCAAATAATCGAGAAATTTCCGACAAAAAACATAAAGTTCCGATTTTAACATACTAATAAATCGAATGAATTGGTTATATTGTCTATATGATTTGGAGCTTTATCTGACAGGCAGTTTCACTGATTGATGGCAAGATCGTTTATGGAGCGCTTGCCTGCGCCCGCGCGGGCAACAGATGATTGGCCAGTTGATTCCGGTCATTTTGATGAAGCTGTTGTTCATCGCCGAGTAAGTGCTTCCAATCCATCTGAATTATGCAATACTGATACAGGTTGAAACACGAAAACCTCCGGGGGGAGTCGGTAATGATCATGTCGCGCAAAGCATTTCAAGCAGTCCGGGCGGGTCTTTTGCTCGGCTGTGCGAGCGCTCTTACGACAGGTTTGATTGTTCCTGCGGCAAGCCAGCAAGTGTTCGTGGGCGATAATGGTATATATGGCCAGAACGTCGCGCGCGCAGATTATGAAGGCGGATCAATTCGCCAGATCAGCGCGACCGAATGGGGGGAATACGACACAAACGGGAATCTCCAGCACACCTATCGTGAGACTTCGCGCGATGATTGGGCGGTCGAGATGTGGGACGAAAGCCGCAAAGTGTGGATTTCGGTCAATATGCTTTATGGCATAATCAATCGCACAGATCCGGGCGGCAGCCACGGACATATATTGGGCACGATTATCAGCGCGACAGCCAATGCGTCCAACCCCAAAGTTGCTCTGCCGGCGCCACCTGATGGCGAAGGAGACTGGTATCGAAAGCGGTTTGTGAATTCCTCGCAATCCTCGTCCACGCCGCCATGGCAAGGTGGACAGTCCCAACAGCTGGGCCAGGCGCCAGCGCCTTCGCCGCCACCGTGGCAAGGCGGACAATCGCAACCGATGGAGCCCCGGCAACCGCCAGCCAATGGCGGCGGCTGGGCAAATCAGCAGCAGCCGCAGCCGCCGCAACAGGGCGGCAATGGCTGGGCCAGCCAACAGCAGCCGCAACAGCCGCAACAGGGCGGCAATGGCTGGGCCAGCCAACAGCAGCCGCAACAGCCGCAACAGGGCAGCAATGGCTGGGCGAGCCAGCAGCAGCCGCAACAGCCGCAACAGGGCGGCAATGGCTGGGCGAGCCAGCAGCAAACCCCTCAACAACCGCCCTCTCAACAGGGAGGCAATGGCTGGGGTAATCAACAACAACCCCAGCAAAACGGCGGTGGCGGCTGGGCCGGCAATCAACCGCAACAGCCACAGCAGAATGGCGGCGGGTGGAACAACTCGCAGCAGCCTGCGCAAACCACCAATAGCGGCGGCTGGGCAAACAACACGTCGTCTTCAGGCACCGCAAAGCCTTGGGAAAAAACGGGCGATGGATTTAACGGCACAAACAATTCGAACACGGGATCGGGATTCGGCGGCGCCGATGCGGTTGATCCATTTGAAGAAATTGTGGGGGTTTGGGTTGAAAGCAACAAACCCTATCGCAGCGAAGCCAGTAATAACGGCAATTTGGTCGCCTGGACCGGGCCCAGGCTGGTTCGGTTCAAGAAAGTCTCTGATACATCAATCGCGATCCAGTCCGATTTGTTTGCGTGGGACCTTTTGCAAAAGACGGGTCCGGGCAAATATTCAGGTCGCGGTATAACAGTCTCGATCAGCAAATCGGGCAGCAGCGAGTATATGCAGATATCCGGCGGGCGCAGCGGCGGATCGTTTGAGCCTGCACGCACCGCCGATGGGGGCTTGTCCAAAGCCCGCTTTTCCGAAGAAGTGCAGGGTTCTCGCGATGATCGCCGCGGTCTATTCAATCAGGATGGGCTTACCCGTGAATGGAACAACAATTTTCACAGCTATGATGCCTTGAACATGAATCTGTTCAATGCGGCCGCCGGTCGCAAGGTGCAGATCTTCAAGCAGCCCGGCAGCTTCGATTACGCCGTAGATGACAATATCAATCTTGGTTTGCCTTATGGTCTGCGCGGGAATCGCGTGCGGTCCAGTTCATCGCGCCAAACCGAGGCTTTGATTACGAACGCAGCCGAATTTCAGAAAACCATGTCGATGAGCTTTGGCGGCGGGATCAAACTGCCGAAAGTGGGCTTTGGCGTGAATTATTCGAGAGAGAAAACCGCAGGCACCAGCACGCGCAGCAGCAGCCTGAATGCGATCGGTATTGCTCGCATTGAACGATACGCATTGATCCTCGATCCGCCCAACATCCAGCTTTCGGATAATTTCAAACGGGCAATCGATCAGCTCGCCAATGGCCGGATGACAGCGCGGCAATTCCGCGAGACCTATGGTTCGCATTATTCCAAAGCGATTGTGTATGGCGGGCTTGGCAAAGCTGAAAAAACGATGACGTCTGAACAAGTCGCCAGCTTTGTTTCTGAAAAGTATCAGGCGGGCGGAGAGGGTAACCTAAAGGGTGCCAATCTAAGCGGCAGTTTCGGCGAGTCCAAAAGCTCTTCGAACAGCAATGAATCTGTCTTCACCCGCGATGAATTCGAAGCCGTCGGCGGATCGGGTTCGATGAGTTTCTCCGGCTGGTCGGTAAGCGATGCCGATACGGTCCCGGTACGCTATGATCTGCGACCGCTTTCTGATCTGATCAACCCGATCTTTCTCGACATATCAACCTATGAAGATCTGACCAAATACCTCAAAGCCTACAATGCCTTGAAAGCGGAGATTGACAATTATGTCGAAAGCGCTCCGAAACTAAGCAACCGTACCGTTGGCCCCAAGATCTACGAGATTTTTGTCGACCGTCTGTATTGCACGAATAAAGGCGATAACGATGGCAACTCGGCTTATGTCTACGGCAAATTCACTCTGCTGTACCGCGGCGATGCGCGCGATTCACAGTCGATTACGCTGATGGATTCTAGCGAGAATGGGCAAAAGATGTTTTGCGGGTCCGGAGCGAGCGGCGCGCAGAGAATTGGCAAGAAGGCGCTGGTGACGGTTACGGCGAATTCGCAATATTCCGGCGGCGGCGATCATGGCTGGATGGGCTTTGTCTCGACCCAGGCGTCTTATGAAGACGAGGGCTGGAAAGATAAGCAGGACCCGATTGCTCCGCTTCCGGGAATGGGGCGGCTGTTCCCGATTGCCACGAAAGCCAACGGAAAAATCCAGAAGGAAATTTATGGATTGTATCCCGCTCCGAACTTGGTGCTTGAATACACGATCCGGGAGTTGAAATGATGGTTACGCGTTTGGCTTTGACGATGGCGGCAATGGCTATTACGATGCCGCAGACTGTGTCTGCTCAGCCGGCTGGGCAGTCGCAAAATACGCAGCAATCCTATATTCCGCTGATGTTCCCGTTCAACGGAAACGAAGGGCTGGTTTTGCCGACTGCTGAAGCGCTTGAATTGCAGGGACGCGGGACGATTGAATTTTGGGTGTCTGCCAAATGGTCGCAGCCGCTCGATTATGATCCGGTGATTATGGCGTATACCGGCCCGTTCGGGACGCGGTTCTCCTTCAATATTGCTGGCGATAAAAGCGGGTTTGGCATCGCCGCGGGCGAATTCTACGATGGTGTCGCGTTCGATTTTTCGGATGGGAGGCCGCATCATGTCGCGGTGATCACGGTCGGCGATGTGACTGATGTGTATATTGATGGTGAACTGCAGGCGGCATTTGGGTTCACTTTTGCCGACAATCCGGTTGACCGTTTCACGATTGGTTCGATCGGCGGATACTCGCCATTTATCGGAGAAATCGGACAGGTCCGCATTTGGGATGAACCGATCGAGGTCAACGTCCTGAATTATTTCGCGATGAGGCCGCTCGACATCAGCGGACCAAACGCACACCCGGATATTGATTCTCTGGTCGGGATGTCAGCGTTCGGCAATCCCGAAACTCGGGGGTTCATCTTTGTTGGTGAACCGGCCGAACCGAACCTGACCTTCGATTTCACCCCGCCCCAACCCATAATTCCGCTCGGTGAATAAGGCGGGCCGATAATGTGGGCTTTTAATGCCAGCCAGTCAGGCTGTTGCAGGTCTGCGAGCACAATTCCTTCAGGAGTAATGTGATGCAAATTCTTCTTCGTCTAGCGGCTGCGATCGCGATCACCGGTATCGTGGCGGCGGCTCCGGTTGAGCCGGTTTCAGCGCAGAAATTCAAAGGCGCGGGTAAAGTCAAAACCCCCAAGAAACCGCAAAGTTTCAAGGCCGCAAAGGCTATTACAAAGAATTTCAAACAGCGCGGAAAAACTGCCTATAACAATCTGAAAGCGACCTACCGTTCGGAGGCGCGCAATCGCCAGGTCATGGAGCAGGCGCGCAGCAATTACTTTAACGCTCGCGATAATTTTCGTGCCAATCGCTCACAGGCGAATCAGAATGCGATGAACCAGGCGTATGGCGCGTACGCACAACGTAAAGTGCAACACGACAATGCGCTAAACGCATGGCGTTCAGCCAAGACCGAAGTGCGCGCTCTTCGCGATATTCAGAATTCCGCATTGAATGCTGCGAACCCGCGCCCGAGCGGCGCAGCAAGCCCGCGTCCGGCGCCTCGGGGACAGCCTCAGATCAACCCGCAGCGCCGCGTTGCAAATCAACGTCAAGGCGCCAGCATGGTGCAAAACCCCCGCCAGATTTTTCAGCAGGGCAATCGAATGGCCGTGCGCGATCCGCAGGCCACCTTGGCGCAGCCGATCGGCAATGCGGCCAATTTCCCTACGGCTGCGCTCGGGAATAATCCGCCCCAGCAATTGGGGAATATCAATTTGAACCAGAACCCATACACCCCTGTTTCGAACAGCATTTTTCGGACGGAAGGTTATACGCTGCCACCGCCTCCGGCGAATGCGGGGCAGCAGACCTTTGATGCGCCCCGGATCCTTCAAAATGGATACGAAGATTTCCGCTCACCTCTTTGATACGCCAAAAACAGGGGCAAGATATGCAATCATCGCTGCTCGAACGGACGCGATCGGATGGATTTCGGTACAAGACCCATGGCCTATTCCTCCTGAGCTTGTCTGCCTTCGCACTTTCAGCGTGTTCGGAGGCTGAAAGCGAACCGTCGGCAGAGACCGGTGCGCCTGCAGTAATGGAAAGCAATTGGGACGGTGTAACCAAGGCGAAAGCTGACAACATCGTCACTCTCGAAATGCCCGAAATACCGGCCGGTATCCTCGTCAATGGCGAACCTGCCAAGGTCAATATCGGTTTTGGTGAGGTCAAAGTCTTGATTGAAGCCGATGAAACAGGGTTGTCCTGCCAGAACAGTTATATCGTGACCTTTGCGAGCGGTGAGAAAGGCCAACTGCTTGCCAATCATTGTCACGGCGATGCGCGCTTCAAGATAACGCCGGGCGAGATGACAGAAGAGCTGGTGACCAAGGCAGACGTCGATAATCCCGACGACGACATTGAGGTTGAAAGCGAGCTTCCCGAGCCGGGCACATCTCTTGCCATGGGGTGGAGCGCCAATGGTTTTGAACAGCTTCCCGATCGCTATAAATGGATGGGCGGTCAAGGTGATGACGCGTTTTTCGCACTTGGTGTTCCGGAAACCGATGACAGCGTCTGGGTTAGCAGATGCGATAAAGGTCAATTGGTCAGCATGGTTTTCGTCAATGACGATAAACTGGCTGAGAACGCCAAAAGCACGTTGACGGTTGAAACCGATAAAGGCGCCCAGAAATCGTATGCGGTGAAAGCCGAAGAAAGCGGCATGGGTCCGGCTTATGTCGTGCGCAACAAAGCGGGCGCGGGTCCCTTGACCCAAATGCTTTCCGGCGATTGGCTTTATTTACAAATGGGTGAAGGTGACGGCGCCGGTAAAGTTCGGATTTCGCTTTCCGGTGCGCGCGATAAAGCCTCAGCCATGCTGAAAGCCTGCTGAGCAACGGCTGGTATGAACGGATTTACTCGCAGGCAAGCCGTAACATGGACCGCGGCGGGAACGCTGGTTTCGGCATGCAGCGGCTCTAACGCGGGTTCCGGGCCACGGATTGCGGTGATTGGCGCGGGCATTGTCGGCGCTTCGATTGCCTATCATCTTGCCAAGGGCGGGGCGCAGGTCACCATTCTGGACCGCCACGACGCCGCAACGCGCGCAAGCCGCGGCACATTTGCATGGCTCAACGCGACATGGGCGAAACAACCGCGGCATTATCACCGTTTGAACCAGTTGGGGCTTGCCCGATGGCAGGAGCTTGAGAAGGAGCTCGGCATTCCCGTTAAATGGGGCGGATCAATCGAATGGTTCGGCGATGCAGACCGTCAGGATTTGTTGGCGCGACAGATCGCCGAACAGGTTGCGTGGGGAGAGCCAGCCGCGATGATCGGGCCAGAGCGCCTTGGCGAGCTTGAGCCGAAAGTAAATTTCGCCGGAGTCCGGACAGCGGCATTTTCCCCCAATGACGGCGCGGTTGATCCTGTTCTGGCGACACGCAGCATGATCGACGCGGCGGCGAAATTGGGCGCGGTGATTAAAACCAATTGCGCTGTCCTGTCGGCTGCGACGTCGCGAGAAGGCGCAAGCATCCTGCAAACCGATTGCGGAGATCTGGAAGTCGATGCCTATGTCTTGGCGACGGGCGCGGATCCTGATGCGGCGCAGGCGCTTGCCAATATGGATCTTCCTCAGCGCAGCACGCCCGGCGTGATTGTTGTCACAAAACCGGCAGACCCCTTGCTTGATCGAATTCTTGTTGCGCCGGGTGTGCACATTCATCAACGTTTGGACGGGCGCATTGTGCTGGGCGAACAAGATGGAGCACCGCAGAATAATGCGCATGCTGCGCGGCTTGCGGATCGGCCAAACCGGTTCCCGAATGCGGATTTTGCCGGCCAACATTCCAGCCGGATTATGGCCATCGCAGAACAGTTTGTGCCGGGAATAAGCAGGACCGAAATAGAGGATGTCTATATCGGCTGGCGGCCTTTACCTTTGGACGGTCACCCCGTGATGGGTTTCGCGCCGGACCGGCCAAATGCTTATATCGCCATCGCGCATAGCGGCGTTTCGCTCGCCCCGATCCTGGGCAAATTGGCTGCGCAGGAAATATTGGGGCAGAGCTCTTCCGATTTGCTCGCAGATTACAGGCCTGACCGTGATTTTGCAGAGGTGCGGCGGTATTAAGCGGCGCATTGCAAGCATTTGGATGAAGTCAAGCAAGCGTTGAAAACCGCGCATGGTCGCCGCGCATACGATTGTGCAATGCAGCAGGCTTATTGACGGCGGGTGCCAAGCCTCTATGCCTGACATGATGAAAATCGGCTCTGTCACAGGCGTTCCGCCCACGCTTGGCTCGCTATTGAGCGAAGGGCCAGTGTCCCTGTTCCTCGATTTCGATGGCACACTTGTGGAGCTTGCGCCGGGGCCGGATGCGATCGAGCCGAAAGCGGGGCTGGCAGATGCCATTGCTGAACTGGCCAATCGGCTGGATGGACGCTGCGCAATTGTGAGCGGTCGGGGTCTGGATGATATCGCAACGCATATCGGGCCTTTGCCCGTGGCAGGCGCTGGTTCACATGGCTCGGATATCCGCAACGCGGCGGGACAGCAGCTGGGTGAGGCCGCGCGAGGCCTGCCCGCTGCCATCGAACGACAATTGAAAGCGTATGCTGCACAAAATGCGCTGAATTATGAGGACAAGCCGCACGGCGGCGCGCTGCATTATCGGTCGAATCCAGACGCCGGACCCGCAGCACATGCCTTTGCCGAAAGTTTGGCAGCCAGCCATGGCTGGGCCGCGCAGAGCGGCAAATGCGTCGTTGAGATCGTGGCGAAAAGCGCGAATAAAGGCTCGGCTGTGGAGACATTCCTGCGCGAGGTTCCGTTTGCGGGCTCGCGCCCTTTCTTTGTTGGCGATGATTTGACCGATGAAGCTGGCTTTGCTGCGTGTATTCAAGCTGGCGGGGCCGGCATTCTGGTTGGAGAAATCCGCGAAACCAGCGCCGCCTATCGGCTTCCCGATGTAAACTCTGTTCACGAATGGCTTCACTTATGACTGAAACGCGTCTTCCGAACCTTGAGCTTTGGCCGATTGGCAATTGCCAGGTATCCGGCCTGATCGATCAGAGCGGTGCTCTGGTTTGGGGCTGTGTGCCGCGGGTTGATGGTGATCCGGTTTTCTCGTCATTGCTTAATGGCGAGCAGCGCGATGCAGGGATCTGGCGGTTTGAGCTGGAAGGCCAGGTTTCCGCAAAACAGGAATACATCCGCAATACGCCCAATCTGGTGACAACCCTGGAGGCCAAAGACGGCAGCGCGGTCGAGATTTTGGATTTCTGCCCCCGTTATGAGCGGTCTGGCCGGATGTATCGCCCTGTCGCCTATTCGCGGATCGTCCGCCCTATATCGGGCAATCCCCGCATTAGAGTAATTCTGAACCCGGTTAAGGATTACGGCGCTCAGGTTGCCGAGACGACCCATGGTACCAACCATATTCGCTATCTGGTCGGGCCGCAGGCGCTGCGGCTTTCGACCGATGCTCCGGTTGGGTACATCGTCGAAGGGCGCACGTTCAGGATCGAAGACGATACGCACTTTTTCCTTGGCCCGGACGAGCCATTTGTCGGAAATGTGCGCAATGAAGTGCGCGGAATGGAGCAGCGCACGCGCAAATATTGGCAGAGCTGGGTGCGCGGCCTTCACATACCGTTTGAATGGCAAGAGGAGGTTATCCGCTGTGCTATCACGCTGAAATTGTGCCAGCATGAAGAAACCGGCGCGATTGTCGCGGCGCTTACTACCTCTATCCCAGAGGCTGCCCATTCGGAGCGCAATTGGGATTACCGTTATTGTTGGATACGCGATTCCTATTATACTATTCAGGCGCTTAACCGCCTTGGCGCTTTGGATGTGATGGAGAAATATCTCGGCTATCTGCGCAACATTGTCGATGGTGCGCGCGGCGGACAGATCCAGCCGTTATATTCCGTGATGGGCGAAAGCGAGCTGGATGAAACCACCGCGAGTTACCTTGCCGGGTATCGCGGCATGGGACCCGTGCGGCGCGGCAATGCCGCCTACAAACAAATTCAGCACGATTGTTATGGTCAGATTGTTCTTCCCAGTGTGCAGAGCTTTTTTGACAAGCGCCTGCTTCGTCCCGCTGATGATCACGATTTTGAAAACCTCGAACAGGTCGGGAAAATGGCATGGGCAATGCACGATCAACCCGATGCCGGGCTGTGGGAATTCCGCACCCGAGAAGAAGTCCATACCTATTCCGCTGTCATGAGCTGGGCCGCCTGCGACCGGCTGGCGAATGTTGCTGATCACCTTGGGAAGGCCGATCGCGCAGCGATCTGGCGGGAACGTGCCAACAGCATTCGCGAGAAAATCGAAGCCGAAGCGTGGAAAGATGATGGCAAGGGCGGCGGCCATTACGGGGCGAGTTTCGAAAGCGATTATCTGGATGCCAGCCTGCTACAAATGGTCGAGCTGCGCTTTGTTGCGCCAGACAATGAACGTTTCCAGCAGACCTTTGCCGCCGTTGAAGAACATTTAAGACGCGGAGATCACATGCTGCGTTATGCCGCAGAAGATGATTTTGGCGCGCCCGAGACAGCGTTTAATGTCTGCACATTCTGGCTGATTGAGGCATTGCATCTGGCCGGACGCGATGATGAGGCGCGGACATTGTTCAACACAATGCTCAGCCATACGACCGGATCGGGTCTTTTGTCAGAGGATCTGGATTATGAAACCGGCGAGCTTTGGGGCAACTTCCCGCAGACCTATTCGCTCGTTGGGGTGATAAACTGTGCCGGTTTGCTTTCCAAATTGTGGAGCGATGTGAGATAAGGGCACGATGAACCGTCTAGTTGTCATTTCGAACCGTGTTGCCGTACCCAAAGCGCGCGGGGTCGCCGGTGCGCAAGGCGGACTGGCGGGGGCTCTTAATGCAGCACTGAAAGACTATGGCGGTTTATGGTTCGGTTGGTCTGGTCAGGAAAGCGAGGACCGGACTGGCAACATGAATCTTCAGCGCAGTGATGGTGTAACGACCGCGACCATCGATTTGTCGTCGCGCGATATTGATGAATATTATAACGGTTACGCCAATTCGACGCTTTGGCCCTTGTTCCATTACCGGATCGATCTGACCGAATATGAGAACGAGACGGGCAAGGGCTATGAACGCGTTAATGAGCGTTTTGCCGAAAGCGTCATGCCGTTGATTGAGGAAGAGGACCTTGTCTGGGTTCACGACTATCATCTGATCCCGCTGGGGGAACGGCTGCGCGCTCGCGGAGCGAAGAACCGGATCGGCTTTTTCAGCCACATTCCATGGCCTCCGACCCGGCTCCTGACATCTTTGCCGTTCCACGAGCGGTTGGTTGAGACGATGCTCGCTTATGATCTCATCGGATTTCAAACCGGCGAGTGGCTGAGCAGTTTTTTTCATTATTGCGAGACCGAATTGAAGGCGGATGTCGACCAGACGACGGGCCGCATAACGCATAAGGGACGCACCGCTATCGCGCGGGCTTATCCCATCGGCATTGACTGGGACCATTTCCAGAAACAGGGCAAAACCGATGAAGCGAAAGACGCTGAAAAGCGCCTGCTCGAATCCCTTCGTAATCGTACAGGTATGATCGGGGTGGACCGGTTGGATTATTCCAAGGGTTTACCAGAGCGGATCGACGGTATTGGCCGGTTTTTTGACCAGCATCCCGAGCGCACCCGCGATCTTATTTTCATCCAGATTGCCCCGCCAAGCCGCGAGGATGTGAATAGCTATCAAAAAATCCGGGCGGTGCTCGAACAGAAAACCGGTCAGATCAACGGTGCGCGTTCCGAAGTCGATATCGTTCCGATCCGCTATGTGAACCAAGGATACAGCCACGCTGAATTGTACGGTTTTTTCCGGGCATCCAAGATCGGTATGGTCACACCGCTGCGCGACGGAATGAACCTTGTCGCCAAAGAATACATCGCGGCTCAGGATCCAGAGGATCCCGGCGTGTTGCTGCTGTCGGATTTCGCCGGTGCGGCGCAGCAATTGGACTGCGATGGACAGGGTGCCTTGATGGTGAACCCGCACAGTCCGGATGCACTAGCCAGGGCAATTCAGACCGCCCTTGATATGCCGTTAAACGAACGGAAAAGCCGGTATGAGGCGATGATCGGAACGATCCGGGATGACAATGTGCAGGACTGGACAAACAATTTTTGCAGCGATCTTGCGGCGGATTAATCGTTAGACCCACCGCTGCTCCAGCGGGCGAGCCGGCTCCAGAAACCCGGCATCACGAGCCACCCTTGTCTTTAGGTCAAGGTGCCGCCCACCCGTTTTTGCCAGCACACGGTCAATGCGATCAGTCAGAATAGCGCCGGTAAACGGTTTGCGGATGTAATCCTGCGCTCCGGCATAAATTGCCCTGTTTTCGTCCTCTGCCCCGCTCATCGCAGTGAACATGATAACCGGCAAATCGTAAAACCTGGCCGAACCGCGCATTCGCCGAAGCAAGCTGACCCCTGAAATGCCGGGCATGTCCTGGTCGAGCAGCAGCAAATCGGGGCGGCGCTGTTCCATTAACGCCCATGCGTCCTCTCCATTGGTCACCCAACCGCAGGCGTGGCCTGCATCAATCAACAGGTCGCTCGCCAATTCAGCGACCAGTTCGTCATCATCCGCGATCATTATGCGAGCCATAGTGAGCCTTCCAAGTTGAATTGAGGCCCACCGGGGCCGTGAAAATTATGACTATCGCTGAATTTACCAAGTTGGCGCTGAGACAAGGGTACGGGCCGCTACGTAAACAAGTGCAGTCCCTGCGGTTTGTGCGTCAGCGGTTGTGCAGGTGCGGCGGCACTGCCACTAAAGCTGATGATGATTCGAGAGACTAGACCAGACCCGTTCCTTCCCACCGAAGGCATTCATAATCTGCGTGATTATGGCGGCTATGCCGTTACCGGCGGTGGCCGGGTAAAAACCGGGCTGCTGTATCGCTCCGGACAACATATGGAGGCGAGCGACGGCGATCTCGATACGCTCCATAACCTTGATATTCGGACCATCATCGATTTCAGAGGCAAGAGCGAACGGTCTAGTTTTCCGTGCCGGCGGCATGATGCCTTCACCTCGGAAGTGATCGCATATGACGGAGAGACAACCAGTTCTCCCCCACACGAGGGCGGCTTGGACAAGTCCGATATGACAGCCGAAAAGGCGCGTCAGCGTATGCTATCGGTCTATACGCGGATGCCGGTAAACCCTGCGATGATTGACATGTTTGCCCAATATTTCGGTGCCTTGGACAGCCGCGATGGCGCCAGTCTGATCCATTGTTTTGCTGGTAAAGATCGAACCGGCGTCGCGGCCAGCCTGCTTCTGCATACGTTGGGTGTGCATCACGATGATATCGTGCACGAATTCCTGCTGACGAACGAAGCGCCGACGCAGCATATCTTGGAGCGGCAATCTTTACCCCGGATGGAAGCACATTACGATTCGATTGAACCGGGCGCGGTGCGCAATCTGATCGGTGTGCTGCCCGAGTATATCGATACCTATTTTGCCGAGGTCACAAGAGATCACGGTTCCATCGACACGTATCTTGCGCAAATATTAGGTGTGGATGAGGCAAGGAAAGCTCGTCTGATCGAGCGTTACGTGGGCTGACATTTCGGGCTGTATCGCCCATATCGTTACCTCAAACATTCAAAGTATAACGAGACTTATTATGGCTACTCATCGCACCAAGATGTTGATTATTGGCTCCGGCCCGGCGGGATATAGCGCTGCGATTTATGCTGCGCGCGCTATGCTGGAACCGATTGTGGTGCAAGGTCTGCAGCCGGGCGGTCAGCTGACTATTACAACCGACGTCGAAAATTATCCCGGTTACCGCGAGGTGGTGCAGGGGCCGTGGCTCATGGAAGAGATGAAGGCTCAGGCCGAACATGTCGGCACGCGCATGATGTGGGACACGATTGTCTCGGTCGATCTGGATAATGGCCCTCCCTATACCGCCATCGGTGACAGCGGCGATGAATATATCGGCGATACTGTGGTGATTTGCACCGGCGCTCAGGCCAAATGGCTGGGGGCTCCGGGTGAACAGGAATTGGGCGGTAAAGGTGTGTCGGCCTGCGCAACATGCGACGGATTTTTCTATCGCGGTAAGAAAGTTGCGGTGATCGGCGGGGGCAACACGGCTGTGGAAGAGGCGCTGTATCTAACCAACCATTCCGACGATGTGACCCTGATCCATCGCCGCGATGAATTGCGCGCGGAAAAGATCCTTCAGGACCGTGTATTCAACAATCCCAAGATCACGACATTGTGGAACAAGACCGTGAAGAGTTTCGAAGCAGGAGAGAAAGGGACGCTCGATCATCTCGTGCTCGAAGACACGCAGACCGGTGAAACCTCAACATTGCAAGTCGATGGTGCGTTCGTCGCGATCGGCCATGCGCCTGCGACCGAGCTGTTTAAAGGAAAGCTTTCCATGGATGCCAGTGGCTATCTGGATGTGGAACCCGGCACGCCGAAAACAGCGATCCCCGGAGTGTTTGCGGCTGGCGATGTCACAGACCATGTTTACCGGCAGGCCGTTACCGCTGCCGGAATGGGCTGTATGGCCGCGTTGGATGGCGAACGCTTCCTTGCGACAATGGACGCTCAGGCACATGCAGAAGCACAAGCGGCGGAGTGATCTCCGCCGCTTGCTGCGCTTCGGCTAAATACGCATGATCATATGTGAATGTCGAAGACGATGACGCTCGCGTGGAATATCAACGCGATCAGCACCAGACTGGACAATGCGAACAGCACAAAACGCACGATAACCCTGTTCGCTGTTACCTGAACCAGACTGTGTGTCACACGAAGGCCAGTGTAAATCCAAGCCAGAAATGCATTCATCCCGGTGCCTTGGTCAAGCAGGGCAAGCACGATTACGGCAGCATAGAACACCGTAGGTTGTTCGTGTAAGTGGTTGTAATTGTCTGCTTTCCAGCTGACCTTTTCAGGCAGTTTGGCGCGTAGATCCGATCCAGTTGATCCCACAAGCTTTGACGGGGCCGGAATATCAGGCGATTTGTTCATCGCCGGAATACGGGTTGCATACATCCAGGCCCACATGATCATGGTCCAGATCATCAAAGCGACCGCCGGTTGCAAGATGTCGATATTGTTCATTGATTACGTCCGTTCGTTGAAGCTTAAGACAGCGCAGATGGATCAGCGAATGCAGTGGCCATCAAAGCGCGAATTGCCAGCGCAATCAGCACGATACTGCTCAGCAAGAACAGCACAAAGCGCACAGGTACCTTGTTCACCAGGATCTGCCAGAGGGAATGGACTATCCGCAGCCCTACATAGACCCATGCAAGCATCACGTCGGTACCTGAAGGGGCGGTGAGAGCGAGGATCACCACAACCGCATAAAACAGAGTGGGTTGTTCGTGCAGATGGGTATGATTGTGCGCGGGCCAATTCGCCTTGTCGGGGATTACACCCTCAAGATCGCCGCCTCTTACACCCGTTTTTGCAGGCAAAGTGCGTTTATCCTCGACCTTGGCAATGGCGCCAAATCGCGCCGGAATGATCCAGAGCAGTACGATAAGTGTCCACACCACCAGAACGGCGGCGGGCGCGAGCATTTGCGCTTGCATTGAGACGATCCCCTCTTCTCTCTTATGTGTCACCTCTGCGAAAGCGCGCAGGCATTGTCAAATCACCCGGCCGAAATAGTCTCTGCAAACCGCGCAGGATCGGCGTTGCCTCCTGTAATCATGAGAATTGTCCCATCATCAAGCGGCACTTTCCCTGCCAACGCCGCAGCAAGCGCGGCTGCGCCGCCCGGTTCAACAACAATCCGCAGATTGGCGAAAGCCCAGCGCTGCGCCTGACGAATATCCTCATCGCTGACCGTGATACCGGGTTCGGCGCGGTCTTTCAGCATGTCGAGATTAAGCTGTTTGGTGACATCGGGTTGCAAGGCGTCGCAAATCGTTTTGCGCGGCGTATCGGAAACACGGACCAGCTCGCCCGCCGCTATCGCTTGCCCGACCATATCCCAGCCTTCGGGTTCGACAATGTGGATCGCGGCATCGGGGCAGGCTAAACTCAAACCGACAGCCAGACCGCCTCCGCCGCAGCATGTGACGATCCGGCTTGGCGCGCGGCCCAGTTGCTCTGCCGCCTCGAGTCCTGCGGTGCCCTGGCCTTCCATGACCCAAGGATCGCCGAACGCATGGACCAGAATGCCCCCGCGCTCCTCGATCAGCTTTGCGGCTACCGCGTCACGGTCTTCGCCGGGCCGTTCATACAACACGACCTCCGCGCCGAGCGCTTTGGTGTTTGCAAGTTTCACTTCGGGGGCATCGCGCGGCATCACGATGGTTGCTTTTAGGCCAAGACGCTTTGCCGCCCATGCCACGCCTTGCGCATGGTTGCCGCTTGACACAGCGACAGCATGATCGCCGCCCAGATTGTTGAGCCGCCACCAGGCGCCTCTGATCTTGAATGCGCCGATCGGTTGCAGGTTTTCGCATTTCACATGCACCTGAACACCGCCGATTTCGATCGGGATCAACGGTGTCGGAGCAAGGGGAATAGCTTGAATGCTTTTGAGAGCAGCGGCGACGCCTTGCGCGGTCGGAATTCGTATATCTTCTTGGATCATTTGTACGCTTTAGCGCATTGGACTAGGGAGCGCGCAACAATCGAATTTGAAAGGTTATGGATATGTCGAAGGTTCTGGTGATTGGAGCAGGCGGAGTGAGCTCGGTTTGCGTCCATAAAATGGCGATGAATTCGGAAATTTTCCCAGAAATCCACCTCGCTAGCCGGACCAGGTCAAAATGCGATGCCATCGCGGCAAGCGTGAAAACGCGTACCGGACAATCTATCGAGACATATGAAATCGATGCCGAGGAGGTGCCTGCGATGGTCAACCTCATCAAAAAAATCGGTGCGGATTTGGTTGTCAATCTTGCGCTGCCATATCAGGATTTGCCGATCATGGATGCCTGTCTGGAAACGGGCGTGCATTATATCGACACCGCCAATTACGAGCCAAAGGATGAGGCGAAATTCGAATATAAATGGCAGTGGGCCTATCATGACCGGTTCAAGGAAGCGGGTCTGATGGCGCTTTTGGGCAGCGGTTTTGATCCCGGCGTGACCAGCGTATTCACGATGTGGCTTAAGAAGCATAAGCTCAAAACGATCCGCACGCTGGACATTCTGGATTGCAACGGCGGCGACCATGGTCAGGCGTTTGCGACGAATTTCAATCCTGAAATCAACATCCGCGAAGTGACCGCCCCCGCGCGCCATTGGGAAAACGGCGAATGGGTCGAGACACCGGCGATGCAGGTAAAGACCGAGTTTGATTTCGAGGCGGTCGGGCCGAAAAACGCCTATCTGATGTATCACGAGGAGCTGGAGAGCCTTTCCAAATTCAATCCCGAAATGGAGCGTGCGCGGTTCTGGATGACGTTTGGTGACGAATACATCAAGCATCTGACCGTGCTGCAGAATGTTGGCATGACCAGCATTGAACCTGTCCGATATCAGGGCAAGGAAATCATCCCGCTGCAATTCCTCGCAGCCGTGCTTCCCAAGCCCGAAAGCCTTGGCGAAACGACCAAAGGCAACACCAATATCGGCTGTATCGCCACGGGCGAGGCGCTGGATGGTTCGGGCGAGAAGACATTCTACATCAACAACATTTGCAGCCATGAAGCGGCCTATGAAGAAACCGGCAATCAGGCGGTCAGCTACACCACCGGCGTGCCTGCGATGATCGGCACGGCGATGATGGTGACGGGCAAATGGAGCGGGAAGGGTGTGTTCAACATAGAAGAGATGGACCCGGATCCATTTATGGACATGCTGAACGCGCATGGCCTGCCATGGCAGGTAAAGGAACTGGACGGGCCGGTGCAGTTTTAATGCCGGTCACATGGTCTGATATTGCCTTTCGACCGGGAGAAAACCTCAGCAAGGAAATCGCGCAGGCCTGGTCATGGTTGCTGAAAAATCGTGATTTCAGGCCGTTCATCGCGTCCAAATTTGGTGATGTTTTCTATGAAACCTCCAGCGGCACGGTTGAATGCCTCAGCTGTTCGCTCGGCGATATAGAAGAGGTCGCCGAAAGCCGCGCCGTATTTGAGCAAACCTGTGATGAGGTGGGCGAAGATGTGATGGTGTGGTTTGGTCCGGGGCTGATCGAAGAATTGCACAGCGCCGGCAAGGTCGCGGGCGCAGATGAATGCTATGCCTTTGCGATTCTGCCGATATTTGCCCAATGCGAATATAGCGCGGCGAATTTGAACGCTGTGCCCGCGCGCGAAGTGTTGGTTGGCTTGGCGCAGGTGCATAGCGAGATTGCCGATTTGCCCGATGGCACATCGGTTCAGATCAAGATTACGGAATAAAAAGTAATGGAAACAAAAGCCGGTGATCCGGGCGCTTTCGCCCATTTTGATCTGTCCCGCGTCGATAGCCCCGCATTTGTTGTAGATGCGGCCAAAATCCGTGAGAATTGTCAGATCCTTGCAGGGATTCGAGACGAAGCCGCGAGCGATGGCGGCTCGATCAAGGTGTTTGCGGCTCTCAAGGCGTTTTCCATGTGGTCGACCGCGCACATTCTTGGTGAATATCTCGACGGGGTATCGACCAGCGGTCTGTGGGAGGCGCGGCTGGCGTCTGAATTTTATGACGGCGAGATTGCGACCTATTCGGCCGCGTTCAAGCCGGAGGAACTGGACGAGATTTGCCGCCTTTCCGAACATGTGATCTTTAATTCCCCCGGCCAGATGAAGCGCGCCGCGCTCATCCTTGACCATGCAGCCACAACCGGCGGCGATGTGTCGGTCGGTTTGCGGATCAATCCGATGGTCGCGACGGGCGAAGTGGCCAAATACGATCCCAGCGCGCCGGGCTCCCGTTTGGGCTTTCCTATCGATCAACTGACCGAAGAGGCGATGGAAGGTGTGGAGGGCATCCACTTTCATAACCTGTGCGAGCAGACTTTTGAGCCGCTTCGCGCGACTTGGGACCGTGTTTTCGATGCGATTGAGCCGTGGTTCGGACAGCTAAAATGGATCAATATGGGAGGCGGGCATCATATCACGCGCGCCGATTATGAGCGCGCAGAGCTGACCGAGTTTCTGCGTGATGCGGCTGCTGATACTGGTGCAGAAATCATTATCGAACCGGGTGAGGCGATTGCTTTGGACGCGGGAATTCTGGTGGGCACGCTGCTCGACACTGGCTTTAATGAAGTGCCCATCGGCATCACCGATATATCTGCGACCTGTCATATGCCGGATGTGTTGGAGGCCCCGTATCGGCCAGCGATGATGGGCGAACTTGCGGGCGAAGATAGCATCCCGATCCGCCTTGGCGGGCCGTCATGCCTCGCAGGTGATGTGATTGGGGATTACCGTTTGCCGGTCCCTGCAGAAGCGGGCGCGCGCTTCGCATTTCTGGATCAGGCGCATTATTCGATGGTGAAGACCAACACATTCAACGGAGTGCAATTGCCCAGTATCTGGTTGTGGGACAGCGAGACGGATGCACTCGAATGTGTAAAACGGTTCGACTACGAAGACTTTAGAAACCGGCTGAGTTAACGGCGCACGTTGCGCCTGCGGCGTCCAAATTGCCCGCCGATCGGGTCTCTTTCAACATTTTGCAGAACCCGCCCGCGTTCGTTTTGATTGATCGCAAGCGCGAGCCCAGCCAGAGCTTCGAACTGCGCAGCGGCCTCTGCAACGCGAGCCTCGTCGCCCTCGGCGTCCAATGATCCGCTTTCGAACAAATCCTGGCTTTCCACGGCGATTACGACAGAACCGCGGGTGAACAGAGCGCGCACCGCTTCACCGTGAAATGCTTTTTCGAGCGCGATCAAGTGTTCAATATAAGACGGGTGGACCAAAACGCGCGCTTCGACCTGATCGTCGCTCCACAGTTCAAAAATATCTTCAAAGTCGGGATGCACCTGATCGACATAGGCGAGCTGATGGCCTTTGAATTTCACATTGTCTTTGCGTCCGCCAAGCCCGAGCCATTTTTGATGTTTACCCGCTCTCTGCAAAAGAGTGGTGGAATGGAATGACCGGCCAAATTCCATCGCGATAATGGCGCCCCGAAACACAGTGACCCATCGGCGGTTTTTGTTCGATCCGCGCCGTTCTTCGAGGTGTGCTTCGTACAATTCAAAGCTGTGCCCTTCCAATCGGCCAAACCAGCGGTCTTCAAAATCGGATCGGTCATAATTCGGGACAAGGCCATAGGTCCGGCAGGCCTCGAATTCTCCGCCTGGCTCAACATCATGGGCGTATTGCACGCCGAGACTGTTCGCGATGGCGGAATTGATGCCGACTTTGATCGCCTTTTTCGCTTCGGCGATGGGCATATATCCCCAGGCATAAACACCGCCAATTGCAAGAGCGGTAAGAATGAACGTGAATGTCCCTGAAAAGAATGGGCCAAACCAAAGGAAGGCCAGAACCGGCAGCAATCCAGCAGCGCCCCACGTCCAGCGCGATGTGGCTTCCGCTTTCGCTTCCGTGCGCATGGCGGATTGCTGGCCAAGCCAGTCGCCAAGCTCCCCGTGCATCAATCCCTGAACATCCGCGCGCATCATTTTGCAAAACCTTTGTTAAAGCTGTGATCTTTTAACCAATAGGAGTTAGGATATAGTTGCTCGCAAAAGGAGGGGTGTACAATGGTTGAGATTCTTGGCTGGTTCTGGACGTCTGCGATTATCGTGATTGTCGTTGCACTTTTGCTGTTGATCATCGGCATTTACAACAATCTGGTTGGCCTGAGACAGAATGTTAATCAGGGCGCGGCCGACATCGATGCACAGCTTCGTTTGCGCCACGATTTGATCCCAAACCTCGTTGAAACGGTGAAAGGTTATGCCGGGCATGAGGCCTCGACGCTGGAAAGCGTCATTCAGGCCCGCAATGCCGCGGCAAAAGGCAATCCGACGTCCGGCGAGGAAAAGGGGCTAAAACTGGCTCTCGATAACCTTTTGGCTCTTGGTGAGGATTATCCCGATCTCAAAGCCAACACCAATTTTCAGGAGCTTCAGAATGAGCTCGCCGATGTTGAAGACAAGCTTGCCGCGTCGCGCCGTGCGCTGAACGCTGCGGTGGCGCGCTTCAATACCTCTCGCGAAGCGTTTCCTGCCGTCCTGTTCGCAGGGGCGCTGGGTTTCCAAGAGGCCGACTTTAATCGGCTCGACGATAGCGAGCAGGGCACCGTGGATCAGACCCCGGCTGTTGCGTTCTAAATCACGGAACTTTTGCGTCTTTCATGATTTATAGTTGCGAGGGCGCGCAGAGGCTTTATATGCGCGCTTCCGCTGCCCCAAGGGACTAAACCGCAAGGCAGCCTCAAAACCGTTTGGTCAAACAGCTGAACCTTCTGGGGGTCCCTTGAATTGCATACGTTTCCTGACGCCAAGACTGTAGCCCGGGCTCTTAAGCCTGACGAGCCGGTCATCCTCAATCGTCCGCACGCTGCCAAGCGCGCTGCAGAATTCTTTGTCGGGAAATTTCCGGGCAAGGTTCTGTACGCTGTGAAAGCGAATCCGGCGCCCGATTTGATCGAGGTTCTGTGGGATGCAGGAGTAACGCATTACGACACTGCCTCCATCGCAGAGGTGCGGCTCGTACGCGGCGTTCTGCCTGATGCGACGCTGTGTTTTATGCACCCGATCAAAACGCCAAGCGCAATCCGTGAGGCTTATTTCAAGCACGGCGTCAAAACCTTCAGTCTCGATAGCATCGAAGAGCTTGAAAAGATCGTCGAGGCCTGCCGCAATCCCGAAACAGGTGAGCCTGCGCAAGATTTGCGTTTGTGTGTGCGCATACGTGTATCGTCCGAATATTCTGAACTGTCACTGGCCAGCAAGTTTGGCTGTGATCTGCTCGAAGCGCCTGAGCTGCTGCAACAGGCCCGCCAGCATTGCGATTGGCTTGGCATCTGTTTCCATGTGGGCAGTCAGGCAATGACACCATTCGCCTTCGTTCAGGCGCTCGATCGCACCCGCGCAGCCATTGCAGAGGCTTCGGTTGTGATTGACATGATCGACGTGGGCGGTGGTTTTCCCAGCATCTATCCGGGTATGGAGCCGCCTCCGCTGGAAGATTACTTCGCGATCATTCATCAGCATTTCTATGCGCTACCCATCGCATACAACGCAGAGCTATGGTGTGAGCCGGGCCGGGCGCTGTGCGCGGAATACAGCTCTATGATTGTGAAGGTCGAAAAACGGCGCGGTAGCGAGCTTTACATCAATGATGGTGCCTACGGCGCGCTGTATGATGCGGCGCATGTGGCGTGGCGTTTCCCCGCAAATGCGCTGGAAGATGACCTGCGCGACGGGCTTGAGGATTTCGCTTTCTACGGCCCCACTTGCGATGATGCCGATTACATGGCCGGCCCGTTCCCGCTGCCTGCGGATATTCAGGCGGGCGACTATATCGAGATTGGTATGCTCGGCGCGTATGGCGCGGCAATGAAAACCGGTTTTAACGGGTTTGGTGATGCCGAATGTGTCATCGTAACTGACGAACCAATGCTGAGCCTGTTCAATGGTACGCGCGTGCGTGAGGACAGCGATAATGTGGTGAGCTTGCGGTAGGAAGCTCGGCAGGCTGATTGCGGCCCGAGTGCAGAATTCCACAAGCCACCTTGCTGTCGGTAACTGGCGATGTGCGTCTTTGAATGCGCGGCTGTTTCGCCGAATTGATCGCGCCTTTGTTGGCCACAATCGCCTGCGTAATGCAGACCTAACTTTGCTCGATCTTCTCCATTCGCTCGCTTAGGGTGAGCCATTCGGCTTCTGCTTCCTCCAGTTCATCGGTCAGGCGTGCCCGCCGCGCCATAAGCTCGCTCATTGGCTTGTTTGCCAATCCAGTTGATGCGCTGGCAGGCTCATACATTGCGCGATCGAGATCGCTACGATCGGACTGCAATTTTGCGATAACTTTATCCAGCTGGGTGACCTGCGCTTTTACAGCCTTCAACTCGGTGCGCTCTTTGGCAGATTTGCCGCGATTGGCTTTTTTGTTTTTGGTACCGCGTTCCTTTTTATTTTGGTTCAGGCCCAGCACCAAGTCGATGTAATCCTGCATGCTTCCGGCATATTCCTTTGCAGTCCCTGCATCGACCAGCACCAGTCGATCAGCGGTCAATTCAACCATATGCCTGTCATGGCTGATCAGAATGACGGCACCAGAGTAATCGTTCAGCGCCTGCACCAATGCTTCGCGCGCATCGACATCGAGGTGGTTCGTCGGTTCATCCAAAATCAGCAGATGGGGCGCATCGCGCGTTACCAATGCCAGCGCGAGGCGTGCCCGTTCACCGCCCGACAACTTGCCCACTTTGCTCGTCGCGCGATTGCCGGAAAATCCGAAGCGGCCCAATTGCTCGCGTATTGCAGATTGCGGTCTGCCTTCCATTGCACGGTTCATGTGTTCGAGCGGGGTTTCATCACCCGCCAATTCTTCCACCTGATATTGCGTGAAATATCCGACCTTCATTTTGCCAGGAGCGTTGATTTCCCCTTCCATCAGCGGAAGCTGAGCGGCCAACAGCCGCGCCAAGGTGGTCTTGCCATTGCCGTTGCGTCCAAGCAGCGCGATCCGGTCATCCGGCTCAATCCGCATGCTCACCTGTCTGAGTATCGGTACATCCGTTTCGTAGCCGACGGCCGCTGTGTCCATGGTAATCATGGGCGGTTTAAGGGCGGCGGGATTGGGGAAATCGAAGCTCAGCGAGGGGTCTTCCATCAACGCCGCAATAGGTTGCATTTTTGACAGCATTTTTGCCCGCGACTGCGCCTGTTTGGCGGTTGACGCACGGGCGCTGTTACGAGCGACATAATCCTCCAGCCTCGCGCGCTGCGCGTCTTGTGAAGCTTTGGCAGAGGCGAGCTGTGCGGCACGCTCAGCTCTTTGCTTTTCAAAACTGTCGTATCCGCCCGGATAGAGGGTCAACCTACCGCCTTGCAGATGCAAGATGTGATCGGCAACTTTATTGAGCAGATCGCGTTCGTGGCTGATCAGTAACAAGGTGGCCGGGTAACTTTTTAGAAAATTCTCAAGCCACAGCGTCGCTTCCAAATCGAGGTGGTTCGAAGGCTCATCCAGAAGCAGAACATCCGGCTCTGAAAACAACAGTGCGCCCAGCGCAACTCTCATTTTCCAACCGCCTGAGAAACTGTCGAGTGATTGGCGCTGCATATCCTCGTCGAAGCCGAGCCCTGTCAAAATGCGCGCCGCGCGCGAGGGCGCACTGTACGCATCGATGGCCAGCAAACGATCATGCACATCGCCGAGCCGGTCCATATCTGTGCAGGTTTCGGCCTCTTCCAGCAATTCGGCGCGTTCGACATCTGCGGCAAGCACGATCTCTTCGGGCGTTACGGAACCGCTTGGCGCATCTTGTGCGATATAGCCGAGGTTGAGCTTTGATGATCTTGAGATCGCGCCTTCGTCCGGCTCAATCTCGCCGATCAGGGCTTTCATCAAAGTCGACTTGCCGGCTCCATTGCGGCCAATCAGTCCGACACGCGCGCCCTGCGGGATCGCGGCACTTGCGTGCTCAAGGATTGGGCGGCCGCCAAGCCGAATAGTGACATCATCAATGGTAAGCATGACCGCGCCTCTAGCAACTCCCAACGCATGGCCCAACGACTTTGATGGCGAAGGGGCAATTTGATTGAACACTTGCTTCGTGCGGTGAGAGGTTTAGCGCCAGATCATGGATATGGAAAACTTGCTGCAACGCTATTTTGGCACCACGGATCTGGGGCAGGTCCAGGTAGACGCGATCCCGATGGCCACGGATAGGATGCTTGTCGATTTTGGGCTTGAAAGCGACCGTGGAAAGCGATTTGCCCTTTGGAGCCTGCTGCACATTCTGGATGCTGCGCCCGATCTGGACGTAGCTTTCGAAGACGAAGCAGATAGGGAGGCGGCGCGCAATTTCATGGATATGATGGCGTCCACCCAATGATTTTCAGCCGCCGAGCGCCCCGTTTCGTGTTTTTGCCGAGGTCTGGCAAACGGGTGCCGGTGTAGGGGCGCACCTTTTACAATGCGCCTGCCGTGATGCAGCCAAATCCCCTGCTGCATTGCCCCATGCCTTCAATCGAGCCTGATATGCCGGGCGTCTGATTGGTCTTGTGGCGCGCGCGCCAGCCTCTGGCTTGCCCGTAAAAGCGGGAAGGGCGGGCCATAAGACCCGCCCTCCTATTCCTATTCTTCATCAAAAAGGCCGGATCAAAGCCCGCCCTTTTAGCTCTTAGTTTAACCCATCGACGCTCTTGCTGACGAGGATATTGACTGCAACGCGGCGGTTTTGCGCTTTGCCATATTCGCTAGCATTATCGGCCGCCGGATCGGAGGCCGCCATACCTGTCGGTGTGAGCATCCGGTAAGGTTTCCAGCGGCATTCCTGCTGAAGGAAATTGACCACGCGGCCTGCGCGCTTTTCGCTCAACTCCTGGTTGATTTCATAACTGCCAGTGGAATCGGTGTATCCAACAACCAAAAGCAAGGCATTGTCCATCGCCTCTGCATCCTCTGCCGCTCGGCACAGCTCTCCGCGTGCTTCGGGTGAAAGGCTGTATTTGCCGCTGTCGAAATAGACGTTGGTTGTGCCTTTGAGATTGTACTGGTCAATATCGCCGAACCGGCCACGCAGTGCTTCGGTGGCGGCTGCGTTTTGCGTGATACGGGCACCTTGTTGTTCGAAACGCTGATTGGTTCCATTACGGATCATCGCCGCCGTTTTGAGATCTTTGTTGCTGAGACCAATTTCGGTCGCGACCAGGCGATTGGCCCATTCGACTGTCTCAACGCTCACTGGCAGACCATTCAGCAAAGCATCCGGTGTAAGCGCAGTGCGCCCCATTCCCAAAAATCCGCCTTTGGCCTTGATCACCGTTCCGCTGCCAAGGGTCACGACCGTTTTGCTACCGTCTGGTGCGGTAATCTGAACTCTGTCCCCGTTGCGGGCGGAAATCAGCCCTTCGATTTCGGGGCCTTGCGTCAGGCCGGTCAAATCGGCTGGTGGTGAGCCCGTTACCGTCGTCAGAACGTCTTCCTGCGTCTGCGCCGAAACCCGGACCGGACCTTCGTCTTGCGCTGCCAATGCGGATGGCGCTGCCATTGAAACGAAAGCCGCGAGCGCCAAGCTGCGCGACCTGTTTGAAGTGTTGATCATTATTCTGCTCCTCTAACCTTGCCCCGCTGGAAGCAGGTTCTCCGTCTGTCGGATGATTTTACAAGCCTAACTGCAACAGGGAGGGTTAATTCGGGCGTAAGATGCGGCGAACCGTGACTGATTAATCTGAAGGCACGGTGCGGCGGCGGGTTTAATCGAACCCGACGAACCGCATGGCGTCCACCGGTTCTTTCCGGTGGGTGTATACCGCGTTGGCCGGAAAGTCCGGATCAGGCCACCCCATCGCAACGGCTTTCATGATCACCTGATCATCAGGAATGCCGGCGTGTTCGCGCACCACCGGGCTTTGCATGATGCCTTGCGAGTTGATGACGCAGCCAAGCCCGCGGGACCATGCCGCATTGACCAGTGCAGTCGTTGCCGCACCGCAATCAAAGGCGGTGTCATCGCTGCTGGAAAGCTCACGATCATAGGTGACAATAACGCAGACAGGTGCGTCGAATTGCCGAAACCCGCGCAGGACCCAGTCCTGGCGTTTGTCCTTGTCATCGCGTTCAATGCCCATCGCACCGAACAGCTGCTTGGCGACTTCAACCTGGCGGTCCCGGTGGACGCCGGCGAATGGTTCGCCCCGGCGAAATTCCCGGCTGTCCGGTTCTCCGGCAAGGATGCGCTCTGTGTTGCCTTTGCGGATGCGGTCCAGCGGCTCGCCGGTGATGACGTGGAAATGCCACGGCTGGGTATTCATCGAAGTGGGTGATCGCATCGCAAGCGAAAGCACCTCTTCGATCAATTCGCGCTCGACCGGCTTGTCCAGATAACCCCGGATCGAACGGCGTCCACGCACCACTTCATCATACTTTTGGTCTGGCGTTCCGCTCACTCATCTCTCCTGTCTCAGACGTTTTCAGTCTGCTAGCGGAGAGATGAGCGGAGTGAAAGCGCTGGCGGTTCAACCGCTGATTGCGCTGGGTTTAAACCGGGACGAATTCATCCTGTCCAGTGCCGGTGACGACGCCTGACATAATCACAACCGACCCATCCGCGCGGTTGATGAAGAATTCGAATACCATCCCGAGCTCTGCGCCCTGGGGTCCAAAGAACCAGCCTCCGAACCCTCCGCCAAAGAAATTGCCGTCAGGACTTGTGCCATTCATTAGGCCCGAGAAATTCTGTTCGGATCCATCGATGGACGTGTCGCCCTGCGCAGTTCCGAGCGCTGTTTCCTGATCAGAAAGAGCTCCGGTTGAAAGGAATTCCCGGCCGATTGCTTCTATTCCAACCCGGATCGATCCATCCGCAGGATTCGCTCGGAAATCTATGTTTGAGCGGTCCAGCGAGAATTGCTGCGTCGTTCCGTCTGAGGCTCTTACGTAGGCATCGCCTTCGATGCTGTAACTGCCATATGATATAAACCCGCTTGACGCTGTCACGGTCGGAATTGGATCGCTTAGCTGAGTGGTTACGCCAAAGGTGCAACGGAATATCCCGCGATTGCCGTTTGGTAGAATCGCGGAAAGTTGCAGGCTTCTTGCGTATGCCGGTGCTGGAGAAAGCGAAGACACGAACCCGTACCGAAACAGTTCGGTTTGTCCGTTGGCATCCTGTCTCCGATAGCTCGCTGTTCCCTCTGCCGAAGAGCTTTGCAAATCAGCCGATCCAAATGAAAGGTTCGCATCGAAAGCGGAAAAACCTGTCGCGGGCGAAATGGTCCACACGTCGGTCGCTGCGGTAAAGTCAAAGCCGAACCCGTTCGTGAACGAAGTCGACGGGAACGTGGCAAAGTTAAAGCCCAGTTCGAAGCCTGAACAGGCGCTCTGAAATGTCTGATTGCCGGTCAGGCTTGCAAATTCGGTGTATGTTGGTGCGGGCGATGGGGCGGGTGTTCCGCCACCGGAACTGCCGCCGCCAGAGCTGCCGCCTCCTGTTTGAGGGGGAGGGGAACTGCCACCCCCGCCTCCGCATGCAACCAAAGCCAGTGCCAGCGCAGCCGCGCCCAAATTTCTGATACGTTTCATAATCCCTCCTGCGATCCCAAGCGCTGGGAGTTATTCTCAGGCAGTAAAAACCCAATGTATCACAGCGACATCAGCACAGATTTATGAGGCATTCAGCGAGCTATATTTTGAAGTAGGGCGCATCGCCCTCGACTGTGACGCGCTCCATCACCCGGCGATCAGGGAAGTAATCGGAGACTGCCAAATGCTGGCACACGCGGTTGTCCCAGAATGCAATCGATCCCGCTTTCCATTGGAACCGGCATTGGATTTCGGCATCCATCGCGGTCTTGTAGAGGTGGGCAAGCAGCCACTGGCTTTCTTCGTTCGACACGCCTTCGATATGCGAAGTAAAGGCGGTGTTGACGTAAATTACCCGTTCGCCTGTTTCGGGGTGGGTCCGGATAACTGGATGGCGTACCGGCGGAAATTTCTCGTGCAAGTCTTCGGGCGCTTTGCCCAATCGTTTGGCAAACACTCTGCTGATATCGTGAACGGCTGTAAGGCCCTCGCAAAACTCTTTCATTTTGTCGGACAGGCGCTCGTAAGCGAGATGCATGTTGGCAAATAGAGTGTCGCCGCCGCATTCGGGCACCTCACGCGCTAACAGAATACTGCCGAGCGAAGGTTTTTCCCGCCACGTGACGTCAGAATGCCAGTAATTCTCCTGACCCCGGCTCCTGGGCCCATGCGAGATGCGCAGAACCTCTGGGTTTGGCTGATCTTTGGGTGTCGCCGGGTGAACTTCCAGATCACCAAAATGGCGCGCAAAAGCGATATGCTGCTCTTGGCTAAGATCCTGATCTCGAAAAAAGATAACCCCATGATTAAGCAGGGCAGTCCGAATTTCTGGAACCCGTTTGCCAACATCAGATGCCGACAGATCGATTCCGCGAATTTCCGCTCCGATAGCCGGTGTTAGGGGCCTGATATCGAGCGCGCCTGTATCGTACGCCGTGCGGTCAAACGTGGTGGCCATTTCTTTCTCCCTCAACAGGGAGGATGCGCGATCAGGCGGCTTTGCGCAATTCCATATCGAGCCGGTCCCAGATTTCGACAAGAGCATCTGTCAGCTCGTCCATCATGATTTCACTGTGATTGGGGCCAGGTGTAAATCGCAGACGTTCTGTGCCGCGAGGTACGGTGGGGAAATTGATCGGTTGGACATAGACCCCGTATTCCGCGAGCAGAATATCGCTGATCTTCTTGGCGCGGATCGGGTCGCCCACCATCAGCGGCACGATGTGGGTAACGCTGTCCATGACTGGCAAACCCGCTTCTGCAAATTTCAGCTTGAGCATCGCGGCAGCCTGTTGCTGCGCATTGCGTTCTACGCTGGACGATTTGAGGTGCTTTACCGATGCCAGCACTCCGGCGACCAGCACTGGCGATAGCGAAGTGGTGAAAATGAAACCGGGTGCATAGGACCGGATGCAATCGACGATCCGGGTATCGGCCGCGATATAGCCGCCCATCACCCCAAACGCTTTGCCCAGTGTGCCTTCGATAATGTCTATCCGGTGCGCCGCATTATCGCGTTGCGAAATGCCGCCGCCATTCTCGCCATACATGCCAACAGCGTGAACTTCATCGATGTACGTGAGCGCGTTGTATTTCTCGGCGAGGTCGCAGATCGCGTGGATCGGCGCGACGTCGCCTTCCATCGAATACACGCTTTCAAACGCGATCACTTTGGGCGCTTCGGGGTCTTCTGCGGCGAGCATTTCTTCGAGATGCGCCATATCATTGTGGCGGAAAACGCGTTTTTCACAGCCAGAATTGCGAATTCCCGCGATCATGCTGGCATGGTTCAAAGCGTCGGAGAATATCACACAGCCCGGCAACAGCTTGCCCAGTGTTGAAAGGGTCGCGTCATTCGACACGTAACCGCTTGTGAAAGTCAAAGCGCTGTCTTTTCCGTGCAGCTGGGCCAGCTCTTTTTCCAGCTCAACATGAAGGTGCGTGTTGCCGCCGATATTGCGCGTGCCGCCTGAGCCTGCACCGACATCATGCAATGCGTTCTCCATCGCGCCGATGACCTTTTCATGTTGGCCCATGCAAAGGTAATCATTCGAGCACCACACGGTGATCGGTTTCGGCCCGTTGTGGCCGTGGAAACAGCGTGCGTTCGGATACGCGCCTTTGGTGCGCATGATATCGATAAAGACCCGGTAACGGCCTTCTTCGTGAAGCTGGTCAATCGCAGTGTTGAAAATCTGATCGTAGTTCACGTGTGTTCTCGCGCGCGTCGTTTTTCCGGATGCCGGCAATGGCGGACTTTTATAGCGATAGAACTAGGCAATCGGTTCCCCGTTTGCCACCGCGATCTTTGCAATCGACTCGCAGCTAGAATTCGCGGATTTCATTGATGCCAAGCTTGGCAAGAGCAGGCGAGAGCGCTTTGAAGCTTTCAAGGGGGCCTGTCGTCACGGCGAAATCCGGGTGCCCGGCGGCGAAATCCTGTCCTTGGGTCAGCGTGACAATCCGCCGCGCAATTCCCTTGGCGCCGTCAATCAAGCTTACATGATCGCCAAGCACCTGCGCCAATTCCGACCGCAGAAGCGGAAAGTGGGTGCAAGCCAGCACGACAGTATCGATTGATTCTGCACCGGGTTTGGCAAGCAGGCCGGCAATCGCTGCTTTTATCTCTGCCTGATCCACCGGTTGCCCGCGTAATTTGGCCTCGGCTGGTTCAACCAGGCCCGGAGCCGCATGGCGGATCAGGACTTTGCCTGCCGCAAATTCGCGCTCAAGATTGTCTACATATGCCTGCCGAATTGTCGCTTCGGTTCCGAGCAGACCAATGGTCCCGGTCTTTGTCTGGGCCGCGGCGGGTTTGATAGCGGGCACAGTGCCTACAATCGGGATTTCCAGAACATCGCGCACCATTCCCAAGGCGATTGTGCTGGCCGTGTTACAGGCGATGCAGATCAAGCGCGGACGATACCGCTCTGCCATCCGGCCCAGCAGACCGCACACGCGCGCTGCGACTTCGGCTTCGGTCTTAGTGCCATATGGCAGACCCGCCTGATCAGCGGCGAAAATCACCGGAGCATCGGGCAGCGCATGGCGCAGCTCTTCCAACACCGTCAGCCCGCCGACGCCGGTATCTAGGATCAGTATAGGAGAGGATGGATCGGTAATGGCTCTATTTATCCAGTGCGAACTTGCCGTTCCCCGGTCTATTACTTAGGCACAGGCAAAAGTGAACCAAGCATTTGACTGAAGGACCATAATGGAACCGATTTTTGCAGCATTGCTGGGCTTTGTATGCGGATCGATACCCTTCGGTCTTTTACTAACCAAAGCCGCCGGCCTGGGCGATGTGCGCGACATTGGCAGCGGGAGCATCGGCGCGACCAATGTGCTGCGCACAGGCAACAAAGGGCTGGCTGCCGCAACAGTCCTGTTAGACGCAGCCAAAGGCGCGCTTCCGGTGCTAATCGCGCCGATCTTGTTTGTTCAGGACCAAGCCACCGCACCGGGGTTTTGGAGCGATTTGGGCGGCATTGCGGCCATTGCTGCTGTTGCCGGACATTGCTTTACACCGTGGCTCAAATTCAAAGGCGGAAAAGGCTTTGCCACCGCCGCCGGTGTGCTGCTCGCCTTGGCGTGGCCCGTGATGCTTGTCAGCGCAGCGATCTGGGCCGCGACCCTTGCGATCAGCCGCATTTCTTCGGTTTCTTCGATGACGACAGTTGTTGCCGCGCCTGTGGCGGGATTTGCGATGGGATACCCGGCTGTAATCGTCCCATTGATCGCGATTGCCGTAATTGTTTTAATCCAACACCGCGCCAATATCGGGCGGTTGATACGCGGTGAAGAGCCGAAGGTTGGCGCTGGAAAGTGAATGAAACGGCGTCTTCTTCGCTAACGCAGGCGGAGGCATTCGCCCGTATTCGCCTGCTGCGCTCGCCCAATATCGGCCCGGTCAGCTACGCACAGCTGCTCGCCCGCTTTGGCACAGCAGAGGCCGCGCTTGAGGCGCTGCCAGACCTCGCGAGTAGGGGCAAAACTGCGTACCGTGCGGCATCGCCTGACCGGATAGAGGCAGAGGTCAATGCCGTTCGCAAAGCTGGCGCGCGTTATCTGTTTCATGATCAGGGCGATTATCCCGAATTGCTCGCGCAGATCGAAAGCGCGCCGCCGATAATCACATGCCGCGGCGATCTGTCGCTGGCATCCCGGCCATGCGTCGCGATGGTCGGTGCGCGCAATGCGAGCGCCGCTTCGGTCAAGCTGGCCCGCAATTTCGCCGGCGCGCTTTCCGAAGCCGGCTTTACCGTCGTATCGGGCCTTGCTCGGGGCATCGACGGGGCAAGTCATGAGGGGGCATTTCCGCGCACGATTGGCGTCATCGCAAGCGGGATCGAAATTGCATATCCGCCGCAGCACGCCGATCTGCAAGAACGCATCGCCTCCGAAGGTTTGCTGATTGCAGAACAGCCACCCGGTACCGAACCGCGCGGGCGCCATTTTCCCAGCCGCAACCGCATCATCGCAGGTCTGGCGAGCGGGACTTTAGTGGTGGAAGCAGCCCCAAAATCAGGCACATTGATCACCGCGCGCCTCGCTGGAGAGGCAGGCCGCGAGGTTATGGCGATACCGGGTTCGCCGCTTGATACGCGCTCCCTCGGTTGCAATCAGCTGATCCGTGACGGGGCTGTCCTTGTCCAATCAGCAGAGGAAGTTATCGAGCTGTTGCAAGGTTTTACCGGCGCACCGCGTTCGACATTCCGGGTGGCCGAAGAATCTCAGGATTTCGATTACAGCGAACTTGCAGCGGCCAATCCGTCTTACGCAAAGGATGATGTGGCCAGCCTGCTTTCCACTGCGCCAATCTCAGTTGATGAGCTGATCCGTCAATCAGGAGGCGATGCGGCCTCGGTGCATATGGCTCTGCTAGAGCTTGAAATCACTGGGGAACTCGAACGCCATGGCGGCGGTTCTGTTAGTTTGACCGGTCCAGCCCAATAAGGCGGGAAGCCGCGCACAGGATCATGCGATGAAACAGCCGCTGACATTATCCAACATGCTCAATCAGACTTTTTGGGAGCTGAAGTCGAATGGGCGGATATTTGGAATTTTCCTCGCCGTCATGGTGCCAATCACCGCGTCGTTTAACTGGCTTGACGTTGGATCGCCGGGCGATGGCTTTGATTTCGGTTTCGACATAAATTTCACAGAAAATCTGCTTGCGGTTGGAGCTGGTCTTGCCGCGCTGTACCTTGCACTGTGGCTTGTCAGTATTGCGCTGACCTACTGGTTTTACGCTGCGTTGATGGCGCGCGATCCGTCGCCCGGTTTCCAGCGATTCTGGCCGTGGGCGGGCATTTACATCCTCGCCACATTGGGCATCGGGTTTGGATTGATCCTTTTGATTGTGCCTGGAATCATTCTTATTGTGCGTTGGTCGATTGTCCTGCCGTTGGTGATTGAAGCCAAATCGCCTGCGATGGACACTTTTGGCGAAAGCTGGGAGGCGACGAGCGGCTCCGCGTGGTCGATCCTCGGGACTATGATCATTTTGCTGATCGTGACCTTCGTAACTGGGGCGGTTTTGGGCGGTGCTTCTGCCATGTTGTCCGGGTTTATCGGGGCGCCAACTCTGATCGCTTCTGCCGTGACCGACGCTCTGATGTCGGCGCTTTTCATCGCGTTCGCTGTGGCGGTATTTCGGCTTTGTCACAACGAAACGAAAGAGCTGAGCGAGGTTTTCGCCTAAATGCGAGGCTGACATTGCCTCGCGTTGCTCTATACGCCCTGCAAATGAAGGGGCCTAAAGAAGTTACACGAACATTCGAATAGGCTCTTGACGCTTTACGAACGCCGACCCCACTCTCGCGCGTACGTACACATGTAGGGACAAAGATTAGACCATCATGCAGCTTGTCATCGTTGAATCGCCAGCCAAGGCGAAGACTATCGAAAAATATCTGGGTAAGGATTTTAAGGTTCTGGCTAGCTACGGCCATGTCCGTGATTTGCCTCCCAAGGATGGCAGCGTCCGTCCCGATGACGATTTCGAGATGGATTGGGAATTGTACCGCGACAAACAAAAGCGGTTCAAGGAAATCAGCGACGCAGCCAAGGATGCAGACCGGCTGGTCCTCGCGACCGACCCTGACCGCGAAGGCGAAGCGATCAGCTGGCATGTTCAAGAGCTGCTGAGAAAGCGCAAGAACCTGCCGGCGAAGGTCGACCGCGTGACCTTCAACGCGATTACCAAATCTGCCGTTACCGAGGCCATGAAATCACCGCGCGAGCTCGATCAGCCCTTGATCGATGCGTATCTTGCGCGCCGCGCGCTTGATTACCTGTTCGGCTTTACCTTGTCGCCAGTGCTCTGGCGCAAGCTGCCCGGTGCAAAGTCCGCTGGCCGTGTGCAATCGGTTGCGCTGCGTCTGATCGTAGATCGTGAGCGCGAAATCGAAGCGTTCAGGCCGGATGAATACTGGTCGGTACTGGCCAAACTTCAACACGATGGCACCGAATTCGATGCACGGTTGGTTCGGTATAAAGGCGAAAAGCTGGACAAGCTCAGCCTCGGTGCCGAAGGCATTGCGATGGAGGCCAAGGCCGCGGTTGAGAGCGGGCGCTTTACGGTCGAAGGCGTCGAAACCAAACCGTTCAAACGCAATCCATCGCCGCCATTTACCACGTCAACCCTGCAACAGGAGGCATCGCGCAAGCTCGGCTTTTCTGCGAGCCACACGATGCGTCTCGCGCAGTCACTGTATGAAGCAGGTGCCATCACATATATGCGTACCGATGGTGTGCAGATGGACATGTCGGCCATCATGGCCGCACGCGACGCGATTGAAGAGCGTTTTGCGAGCGAATATCGCCCGGAAAAACCGCGCTTTTACAGCTCTAAAGCCAAGAACGCTCAGGAAGCGCACGAAGCAATCCGCCCAACCAATTTTACGCGCGATAAAGCGGGCACAGGCGATGAGGCAAAGCTTTATTCGCTGATTTTCAAGCGCGCCATGGCGAGCCAGATGTCCTCGGCCCAGCTTGAACGCACCACAGTTACCCTGCGCGATGCCACCGGCCAGCATGAACTGCGCGCCACCGGGCAAGTCGTTAAATTTCCGGGCTTCTTCGCGGTTTATCAGGAAGGTTTTGACGACAAATCAGACGACGATGATGACGGCCTGTTGCCAGCGATGAAAGATGGCGATGCACCGGCCAAGACTGCGGTTGAGGCCAATCAACACTTCACGCAGCCGCCCCCGCGTTTTTCTGAGGCATCGCTCGTCAAACGGCTCGAAGAACTCGGGATTGGCCGCCCATCGACATATGCCTCGACCATTCAGACACTGCGCGATCGCGACTATGTGCGGATGGAAAAAACCCGTTTCCACGCAGAGGAAAGCGGGCGTTTGCTCACAGCATTCCTCGAACGGTTTTTCCCGACCTATGTCGCCTATGATTTTACCGCCGGAATGGAAGACGAACTGGATGTCGTGTCTGACGGGCGCGAAGATTATAAAGTTCTGCTGACGAAATTCTGGAAAGATTTCAAACCCAAGACCGAAGAGGTCATGGAAAAACTGCCGAGCGAAATCACCGAAGTGCTCGACGAGTATCTGTCCGACTATCTCTTTCCAGAACGCGAAGACGGCAAAGATGCGCGTTTCTGCCCGCTATGTGATCAGGAAGGTCGAGAAGGCGGCAAGTTGAACCTGCGCGGCGGGCGTTTTGGTGCGTTCATCGCGTGTCAGAATTATCCTGAATGCAAATACACCCGCCGGTTCGCCCAGCCCGGCGCTGATGGCGCAGATCCTGCCGAAGACGGTTTGATGGGCGAACATCCCGAAACCGGGGCAGAAATCCATCGCAAATCAGGCCGTTTTGGTCCGTATGTCGAAATGGAAGTGGACGATAAAAAGAAACGCGCGTCGATCCCGAAAGACCTTGACGATTTTGACCTTGAATGGGCGATCAAGCTGCTCGATCTGCCGCGCATCGTGGGCGCGCACCCTGAAACAGGGAATGAAATCGAAGCGGCCATCGGACGTTACGGCCCATATCTTCGCCATGACGGCAAATATGCCAAGTTGACCAGCACTCGCGATGTGTTCGACACGGGCATGAACGCGGCGGTCGCGTTGCTTGCCGAGGCCGCCAATCGCAAGGGCGGTTCACGCGGCAAGGCGGAACCGATCAAGGTTTTGGGCGAACACCCGACCAGCGGCGGAGAGATCAAGGTGATGCCGGGCCGTTATGGCCCCTATGTCACCGACGGCAATGTCAACGCGACGATCCCGAAAGATGTGAAGCCTGAAGATGTCGAAGCTGCGCAGGCTATCGAGCTGATTGACGCGCGTGCAGCCAAAGCGCCAGCCAAGAAAAAGGGCCGCAAAAAAGCCGCGCCCAAGAAAAAGGCTGCAACCAAAAAACCGGCGGCTAAAAAGAAGGCTCCAGCCAAGAAAAAGGCACCGGCAAAGGACGCGTGAACACCACTGCTGCGCTCATTTTGAAAAAGCGAAGCGGGCGCTCATAAATCCTTTAGTATTTCTCCGTAACACGTGTCTCGATATCGAGGGCCAAGACACGTGATTGAAATCGAAGTTCAAAACGAGACCCACCAAAACCAGGAGCGCATCCGCTTTGCGGCTGTTCCGCGCATTGGTGAGGGGCTGCGTCTGCGCGAACCTGATGGCATGTGGGCGAGCTATGATGTGCTCGATGTTTGGTACCAAAAGGCCGAATATGGCGACATCTGGATGCCCTATCTGCATATTCGAATGACACCGGGCGAGGTCGGCACAGAATCCGATGGCGCTCATCCTTTGCACGGCGAAACCAATTTCGCGACACTGGGCGGGGAGCACGAACCATTCAAAATTTAATCAAACGCAACGCCGGTCCCAATCGCAACAAGCATGTCATGGACGGCAAGACGCTGGCCGAACGGCTGACACAGGCCCGTGAAGACGTGCAGCCTGTCGACACGCCAGAAGACGTCGCCGAAGCAATTGAGGCGGCTCGTGCTGGCTCAGACGAATCTGCAACGGACGCTATAGTTGAACAAGCGAAAGCCATGCGCGGCCGTTTCGATGGTGTAGAAACACCCAAACAGACGGCCAAAGTCTGTCTGATCGTTGATGACAGCCGGGTGATCCGCAAAGTCTCTTCGAAGATCGCAAGAAGTCTCGGCTATGTGCCGATCGAAGCGGAGAATGGCGAAGAAGCTCTGGCCCGTTGCAAGAAATCTATGCCGGCAGTGGTTCTGACCGATTGGAACATGCCTGAAATGGACGGGATCGAATTTGTTCGCCAGCTGCGCGCAATTCCGACGCCCAAAGAACCCATTGTGATGTTTTGTACGTCCAACGGAGAGGCAAAAGACATCCACGAAGGCATCGGAGCAGGCGCGGACGATTACATCATCAAACCATTTGACGAGACGGCATTGCGCGCCAAGCTCGAAAAATTTCACCGCGGTTGATCAACTAATCCCTCGCCAAGACTGTGCCACGGCGATAGGCCGCACAGATGGGCAAAGAAAACTTCGAACGCCACAAGCAGCCATGGAATGCCGAAGAGGCAGGGCGATTGCAATTGCTCGCATCGAAAGGGCAAGGCCTTAAGCAAATCGCCAAAGCCCTTAATCGAAGCGAAGATTCGACCAAGAGTTTCGCCCGTCAGCAAAAGATCAAAATCGCAAAGAAGCGCTAACCGCAATCCGGTTTTGCAAATGAAACGGCAGCGCGAAAGCTGTGTTTCGCACTGCCGTATGCACGCTACTAAAAGCCGAATTTATGGAAATTCAGGCGCGCCATTTGGGAAAAAGCTGTTGCCTACCCATTCGCCGCCGGGAAACCGGTCATTCAGATAATCGTACCAGCTCTGGCCATCTTCCGGGTTGCCGCCAGCGACGGACGAGATTTCAATTACATTCAAGTCTAGGATCGTATTCACAGTCATCTCTCCTTTTGATGATGAGGACTGTAGAATAGGGGCGTGTCTTGATGTCTGACGATTGGGCAAACAGCCTAGTACGCCTGCGCTAGACAGTAAGTGCGATCAACAGCGGGTCTGCTATTTCACCCAATCGAGCCCCATTTCCTCGAACACTTCCTTGTCATCGGACCAACCCTCGCTGACTTTGACGTGCAAGAACAGGTGGACCTTCACACCCAGGATTTCCGCCAGTTCGGTCCGTGCGGCCTCTCCGATGGCTTTGATACGTTGGCCGCCTTTGCCCAGCACAATTGGTTTCTGGCTGTCGCGGGCGATCACAATCTGCTGGCGCACTTCGACGCTGCCGTCGGGGCGCACAGTGTAGCTTTCGGGGCGTACAGCGGCATCATAGGGCAGTTCCTCGTGCAGCTGCGCGTAAAGCTGTTCGCGAGTGACTTCTGCGGCGAGCAAGCGTTCAGACGCATCGGAGACCTGATCTTCAGGATACATCCAGGGGCCAGCGGGCATAGATTTCGCCAGAAATTCCTTCATCTCGGGAACACCGTCGCCCGACAATGCCGATACGAAAAAAATCTGGTCAAATGCGACACGCTGCGAAAGCTCTTCGGCCAGCGCGAGCAGGGGCTCTTTTTTCGCCTTGTCGACCTTGTTCAGAACCAGGATTTTCTTTTCAGGCCGGTTCTCCAGCGCTTCAATCAACGGGATCAATTCATGCCGCCGCTGTTTGATCGGATCAACCAGCAGCAAAATGGCATCGGCGCTTTGTGCGCCTTCCCAAGCTGCGCTGACCATGGCGCGATCAAGCCGGCGTTTGGGTTCAAAGATGCCGGGTGTGTCGACCAGAATCATTTGTACCTGACCGAACAATGCGATGCCCAGCATTCGCGCGCGCGTCGTTTGCGCTTTGGCAGATGTAATCGCGACCTTTTGTCCGACCAGCTGGTTTACCAATGTCGATTTGCCGGCATTGGGAGCGCCCAATACTGCGACGACGCCGCATTGGGTTGATCCGCCTTGGATTGGCGCTTCGTTTGTAGTCACCCGAATTCCTCCAGAAATGCTTTTGCTGCGCGCTTTTCTGCTGCGCTTTTGCTTGATGCGATGCCTGCGGCTGTGCCGACGCCATGAATGCTGACTTGAACTGTGAAACTCGCGGCATGATCGGGGCCGCTGCGATCGATTACCTCGTAATTGGGCATAGCGCGGCGATTACCGGCCGCCCATTCCTGCAGCGCGCTTTTGGGATGTTTGGCTTTACCGGAATCGCCCGACAATTCCTCTGCCCACAGGCTGTAAATGACATCGCGAGTGGCTTCGTATCCGTGTTCGATGAAGCTTGCGCCGATCAGAGCCTCCATCACGTCACCGAGGATATTGTCGCTATCCGCGCCGCCATCCTCGCGCGCCTGTTTGCCCAGCCGGATGTGATCGGGCAGCGCCACATTTCGGGCGATCCGCGCACAGGTCGCGCCGCTTACCAATGCGTTCAGACGCTGGGAAAGGCGGCCTTCGGGGGCGTCTCCTGCGCGGTAAAGCCAAGCTGCTACCGACAGGCCGAGCACGCGATCGCCGAGAAATTCCAGTCGCTGGTAATCGGCCTCGCTCGCCGCGTTAGCCCCGCCGTTGAAGCTGCCATGGGTCAGCGCCTCAAGCCACGGAGCTTCAGAATGGACTGCAAAGCCGGTGGCATTAAGCCATGCGCGTGTTTCTGGTTTAAGCTGCGTCATGATAACAGAACGATCATAGCACATTCCCGATCCGGCCCCAGCGCGCAGCCGAAAACCACGTCCACGGTTTCGCCCACTCGGCACTGCCGTCGGTTGACCAGATGATCACGCTTGCTCGGCCAACCAGATTGTCCTGCGGGACAAGGCCAACGGCATCGCCTGCTGCGGCTCTAAACCGGCTATCGCGTGAATTATCGCGGTTGTCACCCATCACAAACATCTGGCCATCGGGGATTGTCACGCCCTTGAAATCGTCCCCCTGGGTCACGCCGAAATCCAGCACGTTAAAGCTTCTGCCGCCGGGCAGTGTCTCTTTGAATTGGAGGTAATTGCAGATCCGATTATCGGCGCTGTCCCATGAGGTTTCGCCGCCCCATGCACATCCCGTATTGGGCGATTCTTCAAGCGTAAAATCGCCGATTTGTTCGCGCGCGATGCGTTTCCCGTTCAGCACCAACTGTCCGCCAGACACCGCAATTGTATCGCCGGGCAGGGCGATTACACGTTTGATGTAATCGGTGTTGTCGATCGGATGTTTAAATATCACCAAATCACCGCGTTCCGGCTCGCTGGCCAGTATCCGCCCTTTCGGAAGGCCAAGATCGAACGGCAACGAGTTGCCCGAAAACCCGTAAGACCATTTTGCCGCGAGCAGGTAATCCCCGTTCATCAGGCGTGGCAGCATGCTTTCGCTCGGGATCGAAAAGGGCGAAAAGATGCAGATGCGGAAGATAAGCACCGCCAAAACCAGCTTCAGGACGAATTTGACAAAGCTCGACCAGCTTTCCGACGCGGTATTTTCAACCGATACGTCCGTAACCGCAGTTTGTGTCTTAACATTCATCGCCCGCCCCCTTACTCGCACCCACACAACGCGCAAAGGGGTTTGACTCATGACATCGTCCAAATTGTCCGCCGTATGGTCCAGACTGGAAGGGATGGCTCCTTCTACTTTGGCCGATTTGTTTGCCAATGATAGCGAACGCGTAGCCAAAATGAGCCAGCGGATCGAATTTGAAGTTCCTGAATATGGCACCAGCGGCCTGTTGCTCGATTGGTCAAAGACCCACCTCGACGATGACTTGCTTGATGCGTTTGAAGAACTCGCCCGTGCCGCCGGTTTTGATGCGGCTCGCAAATCTCTGTTTGATGGTGGGATCATCAACCCGACAGAGGGACGCCCGGCAACCCACGGTGCCATGCGCGGCAGCGGCACGGATGCCGATGTTGAGGAAGGGATGGCTCTGCTGACGCGGATGGGCATGTTGGTCGATGCCATTCACGATGGCGCTCTGGGTGAGGTCAAGCACCTGATCCATATCGGCATTGGCGGATCTGCGCTTGGTCCCGATCTGGCCGTTGACGCCCTGACCCGTGATCTAAAGCTGGTCGATGTGCATGTCGTGTCGAACATTGATGGGCTCGCGTTGGAGCAGGCTTTTGCAGCGTGCGATCCGGCAACCACGATGATTGCGGTGGCATCCAAGACTTTTACCACGATAGAGACGATGACCAACGCGGCAAGCGCGCTCAAATGGCTGAATGATAATGACGTTGACGATCCAAGTGGTCGCGTTGTGGCGCTTACTGCAAATCCGGAAAAAGCGGTTGAGTGGGGAGTGGATGAAACGCGTGTTCTGCCTTTCCCGGAAAGCGTCGGCGGACGGTATTCCCTGTGGTCGAGCATCGGCTTTCCGGTTGCGCTGGCTGTGGGCATGGATGATTTTCGCGCCATGTTAGCCGGGGCGCAGGCGATCGACACGCATTTCCGCGAAACAGAAGGCCGCGCCAATGGCCCATTGCTCGCGGCCTTTGGTGACCAGTATTACACGCGGCTCCGCGGGTGCCAGACGCGGGCTATTTTTGCCTATGACGAACGGCTGGCGCTGCTGCCGGATTATCTCCAGCAGCTTGAAATGGAATCCAACGGCAAAAGCGTGACCGCATCAGGAGATCCCGTCAGCGGTTCGACTGCGCCGATCACTTGGGGCGGGGTGGGCACCGATGCCCAACATGCGGTATTTCAGCTTTTGCATCAGGGCACGCAGCTGGTCCCGGTTGATTTCATTGCCAGCATTGCACCGGGTGACGAGCTTAATCCGGCGCACCATAAAGCGCTGCTGACCAATTGTTTTGCGCAAGGCGCGGCTTTGATGGCGGGCGGCAATATGTCAGCCGACGGCAAAGACCCCGCGCGCGCTTTCCCCGGCGACCGGCCCAGCGCGATGTTCCTTGTCGATGATCTGGATGCGGCGATGTTTGGCGCGCTTATCGCTTTTCACGAACATCGCACTTTCGCCAATGCTGTCCTGATGGGCATTAACCCGTTTGACCAATTCGGGGTGGAGCTTGGCAAGAAAATGGCCAAAGACATCGAAGGCGGCGAGGGCGAATTTGACGCGAGTACAGCGGCCTTGATGAAGGCGGCCGGGTTGGGGTGAAGGTTATTCAGGTGGGTCAATGAAGATGTCGCTGCGGAGCGAGAGAAAAGCGCTTTTCTCTGCACTCTGCCCAATTAATCTCAATCCATTGCCCCGGCCCACGGACGTTCAATTTTTGGGAATTTGGAACCCGTACACCCTTTGGCCCGCGTCGATGGTGTGGCGAATATGATGGCCAATTGTTCTGGTTGATGGGGCAGAGGCAAATGTCCGATCTGAATTCATCGGGACATTCTCAAACTGCGCCGGGTTGCTGATCCATTATTCGGGAAACAGCAATTTCCTTTGACTTTCCGCAAACGTAAGCCCATATGCGCCTCGAACGAGACACGCATGCCTAGCGTGAAGCGGCGGCTCTAAATACTCCGCCCCGGCGCCTGTCTCCCTACCAATCTACAACTTCCCTATTCACGCGGGCGGTTTTTCAACCACCGCGACCGCGCGCCGATTCCGGTGCGCGCTTCGCATATATTGCGAGTTTTTACTCAATGACATTTGATGAACTCGGGCTGTCTCAGCCCGTTCTACAGGCGCTTGATCTCAAGGGCTATTCCACTCCTACACCTATTCAGGAGCAGGCGATCCCGCCGGTTCTCGAAGGGCGCGATCTGCTGGGTATTGCCCAGACGGGTACGGGCAAGACGGCGGCTTTCATGCTGCCCAGCATCGACAGGCTGCGCAACAGCGACAAACAGATCCCGTTCAAAAGCTGCCGCATGTTGGTGCTTGCCCCGACGCGCGAACTGGCGGTGCAAATCTCCGACAGTGCAAAGGATTACGGCGCGCTTGCCGGCCTCAAGGTCCAGTGCATCGTTGGCGGGACTTCGGTGAACAAAGACCGGAATAAACTGCACCGGGGCACAGATATCCTGATCGCGACGCCGGGCCGTTTGCTCGATCTGATCGATCAAAAGGCTTTCAACTTGAGCGGCGTCGAAGTGCTGGTTCTGGATGAAGCCGACCAGATGCTCGACCTTGGCTTTATTCATGCGCTGCGCACGATCAACAAGTTGGTGCCCAAAGAGCGCCAGACGCTGTTTTTCAGCGCGACCATGCCAAAGGCTATCAAAGAGCTTGTCAGTGGATATTGCAACAATCCGGTGCAGGTCTCTGTCACTCCGCAAAGCTCAACCGCCGAGCGGATCGAGCAATATCTGTTCATGGTCCAACAGGACGAAAAACAAGCCCTGATCGAAACGGTGTTGAAGGGGCGTCATACCGTTCCCGGCGATCTTGAGCGGGTTTTGATCTTTACGCGCACTAAACATGGCGCCGACCGGGTCGTGAAAAAGCTCAGTCAGTGCGGCATCGAAGCCAATGCAATCCACGGCAACAAATCACAGGGCCAGCGTCAGCGCGCTTTGGATGAATTCCGCCGGGGCAAGGTTTCGATCCTGGTTGCAACCGACGTCGCAGCGCGCGGGATCGATATTCCCGGCGTGAGCCATGTCATCAATTACGAATTGCCCAATGTGCCGGAACAATATGTTCACCGCATTGGCCGGACTGCGCGGGCAGGCAAAGATGGCATTGCCATCGCTTTTTGTGCCGAGGACGAGCGCGCATATCTGAAAGACATTCAAAAGACGACCGATGCCCAGATGGAGCGCCTGCCATTGCCGGATAATTTCCGCGCCGTGGTTGAAGGTGTCGGGCCGACCAAGCGTGAACCGAAACAGCGTCAGGCGCGGGTCAATCCAAAGCCATTTCGCAAGAAACCCGCCGGCGGCGGTAAACCGCGCAGCGGAAATGGCGGCGGAAGTGGCGGCGGCGCCGGTGAAGGAGCAGGCGAAGGCTCAGCCAAGCCAAAGCGTAAGCATCAGGCGCGCAAGGGCCGTCCGAACAAGCCCGGCGGGAACTATTCTTCCGGCGGCGGCAGCGGCGGCGGCTCTGGCGGTCGTTCAGGCGGCGGCGCAAACCGTTCGCGGCGCCGCTCGCAAGGGTAAATCTACCGGTCTTTGCCGGAACAGTCATGAGAGCGTGAGGCACCAAGTCAGGCTTGCTGCGTTCACCTCTTATGGCAGATCAAAGAACTACGCTCGACGCTGTATTTGAAGCGATCGTAATCGATGATGAGGGGCGGGCATGCCGGGATATCCCCGACAGCGCATGCCGCGAAGAGCCGCGCAATTTCCTAACCCACGTTACCTCGCTCTCGTTGAGCAAGGTTGCGGATGGTCTGATAGATCCAAAGCTCGTTCTCAGTTGGTTGATGACAAGCGTCGGCGCGCCGAGTTTTTTGATAGGTCTTTTGGTGCCTGTGCGCGAAGCCGGTGCATTGCTGCCGCAAATGTTCACCGCAGGCGCCATTCGGAGGATGCCGCATCGCAAATATGCTTGGGCGCTGGGCGCGGTTTTTCAGGGGCTGGGTGCGTTTGGAATTTTTGCGGCGGCGCTTTTTCTTGAAGGAGCGCAGGCCGGCTGGGCGATTCTTGCATCGCTGACGATACTCGCTCTGGCGCGTTCTGTATGCTCTGTGTCGTATAAAGATGTGCTGGGCAAAACGGTTTCGAAATCCCGGCGCGGGACCGCGACTGGCCTTGCCGGATCGATCGCTGCGGCTTTGGTTATTGTCTTTGCAGTCATGCTGGTTACGGATTTCGTCGAACGCCAAAGCATTGTTTTGGCAGGGCTTGTCATTGCCGGTATCTGCTGGATTGCAGGCGGCCTTCTTTTCACCAGCCTCCAGGAACACGAGGGCGCAACCGATGGCGGTCAGAGCGCTTTTGTGGTTGCGCGGCAGAACCTTTCGTTGTTGTCGCAAGACCGGCAATTGCGCCTTTTCATTTTTGCACGAGGATGCCTGACTGCGACTGCGCTGGCCCCGCCATTCATGATCGCTGCAGCCTCTGGCGCGGGACAATCCGCATTCGAGGGGCTCGGCTTTCTCGTACTCGCCTCTTCAGGCGCGGCGCTGGTGAGTTCGGCCATTTGGGGGCGCTTGGCCGACCGGTCCAGCCGCCGAGTGCTTCTGATTTCGGCTTTGGCGGGCGGAGCGGCTCTGGCCGTGAGCGCCGCCGCCAGTTACGCGGGCTTGATCCAGACGATCTGGGTTCTGCCGCTGCTTCTGCTTGGCCTGATGATATCGTATCAGGGCGTTCGATTGGGCAGATCGACCCATCTTGTTGACATGGCAACGGAGGATACCCGCGCTGCCTATACCGCGCTTTCGAACACGATCATCGGGGCTATCTTGCTCGGCGGGAGTGTCTTTGGAGCCATCGCGCAGTTCTTTGGAAATTCGGCGGTATTGGCTTTGATGGCGGCTCTTTGCCTTGCAGGCGCGTATTTCGCAGCGCGATTGGAAGAAGTGCAAGAGAAGTAACCAATCGCCCCCGCAGGCGTAATATTCCCTTAGCGCAGAACGAGTGTTGGCAAGCGATGTCTTGCTCTTCATAGCTCGCACCAAACAAGGATGGAGAATCCGAATGACGGATGCCGAATACGATTATGATCTTTTCACCATCGGAATTGGGTCGGGCGGAACCCGCGCCAGCCGCGTGGCTGCTGCGCACGGTGCGCGGGTCGCCGCGGCCGAGGAATACAGAGTGGGGGGAACGTGTGTCATCCGCGGCTGTGTGCCCAAAAAAATGCTCGTTTACGGTGCGCATTTCGCCGAAGATATCGATGATGCCGCGCAGTTCGGTTGGACCATTGAAGGCAAAAGCTTTGACTGGGTGAAACTGCGCGATCACGTGCAGAATGACATCGATCGGCTCGAGGGGCTCTATGGCGAAACGCTCGATAATCACGGCGTCACCATTTTCAAAGAGCGGGCCGAGATTACCGGCGAGCACGAAATTACGCTTTCGAGCGGAAAGACAGTCACCGCCAAATATATCCTTATTGCGACAGGTGCCCGCCCGCATGTGCCCGATTTCCCGGGCAGCGAGCTTGCCATTACGTCCAATGAGGCGTTCCATCTGGATGATATTCCAAAACGGATATTGATCGCTGGCGGAGGATATATCGCCAATGAATTTGCCGGAATTTTCAATGAGTTCGGAAGCAAAGTAACAATCGCGAACCGATCAGATGTGATCCTGCGCGGCTATGACGCTTCGGTGCGGGATCGATTGCTGCAAATCTCCCTCTCCAAGGGAATTGAATTCTGTTTCAAGGCAGAATTCGAATACATGGAAAAGAACGAAGACGGCTCGCTGAAAGTCAAGCTGACCGGCCATGACGAGCGTGATTTTGATGTGGTTATGGTCGCCACGGGACGCGTACCCAACATCGAAGGGCTTGGCCTCGATGTAGCAGGCGTAAAGCTTGGTGATCGAGGTCAGATCAAGGTTGATGAATTCAGCAAGACCAATGTCGAGCACATTTATGCTGTTGGCGATGTGACAGACCGCGTGCAATTGACCCCTGTCGCTATCCGCGAAGGTCAAGCGTTCGCAGACAGCGTTTTTGGCGGGGTTGAACCCTACGCCGTTGACCATAGCTGCATTCCGAGCGCCGTATTCAGCCACCCGCCCATTGCCGCTGTCGGGATGACCGAGAGCGAAGCGCGCAACAGCCTTGGCAATATCAAAGTCTATCAGTCCGATTTCCGTGCCATGAAGAATGTTGTCGCGGGCCGGAATGAACGCAGCCTCTACAAAATGATCGTCGATGCAGCGAACGACAAAATCGTTGGCATCCATATGATCGGACCGGAATCGCCCGAGATTATGCAAGCTGCCGCGATTGCGGTTAAGGTTGGCCTGACCAAAGCGGACTTTGATTCAACCACAGCGATTCACCCGACCATGGCCGAGGAATTGGTCCTGTTTAAATAAGGGATCACGACAATGGACGTTCAAGGCAAGACAATCCTGCTTACCGGCGGGACCGCCGGCATCGGCAAAGAAATGGCACTTCAGCTCAAGGTAAAGGGCGCTTCGGTCACGCTGACCGGGCGCAATCCCGCTCGGTTGGAGGCGATGCGTGAAGCTGGCTTTGAAACCATGGCTGCCGATTTCTCAAACGCGGCCGGTGTAGACGCGTTTTTGGCGGAGTGGGGAGCGCGCGATCTGGATGTGCTTATCAACAATGCGGGCCAACTGGTGGATCACGATTTCCGCGCTGGTTCAGGCAAAGGCGCGCCTGATCCCGATGCCGCCGATAATTGCATTTATGCCAATCTCAACGCGCCGATGCGTTTAGGCACAGCTTTGATTGAACGTCTCAAAGCTCGCCCCGAAGCCGCCATCGTCAATGTGACCAGCGGTTTGGCGATATCCCCGGCGGCGCGTCAGCCGGTTTATTGCGCGACCAAGGCAGGCCTGCGTTTTTACACGCTCAGTCTGCGGGAGCAGCTGAAAGATACCGGCATTCACGTGATCGAGGCGCTGCCTCCCGTCGTCGATACCCAGATGAACGATGGCAACCCGATGAAGAAGATGCCTGCCGAGGAATGCGCGCGGCAAATCATTGAAGCGATTGAGAAAGACCGCGATGAAGCCAATATTGGCATGACCAAAGCGCTGCGTGTGATGGAATCGATCCATCCGGCGCTGGCACGCCGCCTGACGCTCAAATTCTGACGCTCCGGCTGGCCATGACACGTTGACGCTTTGGCGTGGCTGCGGCAACGACCTGTGAACCAAATAAATCAGAGGGTGCGTGAATGTCCGCCAATATTGCCGAAATGGAACGTCGCCGTGCTGCTGCCGAACTGGGCGGCGGTGAAAAACGCATCGCCGCACAGCACGCAAAAGGTAAACTGACCGCGCGCGAACGGATCGACGTGCTGCTTGATGAAGGCAGCTTTGAGGAGCTGGACCGTTTTGTCGAGCATGACTGCGTCGATTTCGGAATGGCCGAACAGAAGATCCCCGGCGACGGTGTGGTCACCGGATCGGGCACGATCAATGGCCGTCTGGTTTATGTCTACAGCCAAGACTTCACCGTATTTGGCGGCTCGCTTTCAAAACGCCATGCGGAGAAAATCTGCAAGGTGATGGAAACCGCGATGAAAGTCGGCGCGCCGGTGATCGGCATGAACGACAGCGGCGGCGCGCGTATTCAGGAAGGCGTGGCGTCACTGGGCGGGTATGCCGACGTGTTCCAGCGTAACGTGCTGGCATCCGGCGTCATCCCGCAGATCAGCCTGATTATGGGACCATGTGCGGGCGGGGCGGTGTATTCGCCTGCGATGACCGATTTCATCTTTATGGTGAAAGACAGCAGTTATATGTTCGTCACCGGCCCCGAAGTGGTCAAGACCGTCACCAACGAAGAAGTCACTCAGGAAGAGCTGGGCGGGGCGATCACGCACACGACCAAGACTTCTGTTGCGGACATCGCATTTGAAAACGATGTCGAGGCGCTGCTCGCGACGCGGCGGTTCTTCCAATATCTGCCGCTTTCCAATCGCGAGACAGCTCCGGTGCTTCCGGTCAACGATCCGTGGGACCGTATCGAGCAAAGCCTCGACACTCTGATCCCCGATAATGCGAACCAACCCTATGACATGCATGAGGTGATCACCAAGATCGTGGACGAAGGCGATTTCTTCGAAATCCAGCCGGCCCATGCCGCGAACATCATCTGCGGGTTTGGCCGGGTCGAAGGGCGCACCGTGGGCGTGGTCGCGAACCAGCCGATGGTGCTGGCGGGCGTGCTCGATATCAACTCGTCCAAGAAAGCCGCGCGGTTCGTGCGGTTCTGCGATGCGTTCGAAATCCCGATTGTGACGCTGGTGGATGTGCCCGGCTTCCTGCCCGGTACAAGCCAGGAGCTGGGCGGTATTATCAAACACGGCGCAAAGCTGTTGTTCGCTTATGGCGAGGCCACGGTGCCGAAGATCACGATCATCACGCGCAAAGCGTATGGCGGTGCGTATGACGTGATGGCGTCAAAGCACCTGCGCGGAGACCTCAACTACGCATGGCCTACGGCTGAAATCGCGGTAATGGGCGCAAAAGGCGCAGTGGAGATTATCTTCCGCCAAGACCGCGGCGACGCGGAGAAGATCGCCGAGAAAACGAAGGAATACGAAGATCGTTTCGCCAACCCGTTTGTGGCCGCACAGCGCGGCTATATTGACGAGGTGATCTACCCGCGGAATACTAGGAAACGGATCGCGCTGGGTCTAAGGAAGCTGCGGACAAAGCAGCTTGAGAACCCTTGGAAGAAGCACGATAATATTCCGCTGTGACTAGGACGTTCTTCAGAAACGCATATTTCCACCTGCTTTGCGGGGCGGTCTTTTCCGTTCTTGGCTTCTGGTCGCTCGTATGAGGATTTGAGAATGAAACTAGGCCGTCTCAACCATATCGGCGTTGCAACGCCGTCCATCGAAGCCTCCATCGCGCATTACCGCGATGTGATGGGCGCGCTCAAAATCCACAAACCCTTCGATCTCGAAGCACAGGGCGTTAAAGTCTGCTTCGTCGATACGCCCGGTGAAGGGGGCACTTTCGGCACCCAGATCGAGCTGATCGAGCCGCTTGGTACCGACAGCCCGATCAACGGCTTCCTCGCCAAAAACCCGCTTGGCGGGCAGCATCATGTCTGTTTCGAAGTCGCCGACATTGATGAAGCGCGCAAGGAATTCGAGGAGCTGGGCAAACGCATTCTTGGCCCCACGCGCCTGGGCGCGCACGGCACCCCGATCTTCTTTCTCCACCCGAAAGATATGCAGGGCATCCTGACCGAGATTATGGAGACACCCAAAGAGGGGTCGCATTGGTCTAATTAACTCGCGGTCTAATTAACCTGCGTTCGGGCTGACGTGCGGCGTCGTAGCGGACTTGTCTTGACGCGCGCGGAAGGGCAAAGAGTTGCGAAACGAAACCAGCCAACAAATACGTTTGGGAGAGCGCCTTGAATTACGAAACCATCAAAGTTGAGCGCGACGGTCCGCTGCTTACGATCACTCTCAACCGGCCCGATCGGCTCAACGCGATGCCGCCGCAAATGGCGAACGAGATCGGCCAGGTATTTTATGATCTGGGCGAAACGCGCGCTGTGCTGATCACGGGTGAAGGTAAGGGATTTTGTTCGGGCGCCGATCTGTCTGCCCGCAGCACCGGCAGCAAGGGCGCCAGCCATGAGGCGCTTTCCAACCATTACAACCCGGCCATAAACCAGATCATGCGCGCGAATGTGCCGGTGATCTGCGCGGTTAACGGCCCGGCGGCAGGTGTCGGGTGCAGTCTCGCTCTCGCAGCGGATTTCACGATTGCGGGCAAAAGCGCGTATTTCCTTCAAGCCTTCGTCAATATCGGCCTCGTGCCCGATGGCGGATCGACTTGGCTGCTGGCCCGCGCCATCGGCCGCGCCCGCGCCACCCGCATGATGATGCTGGGCGAAAAAATCAGCGCGGAGCAGGCCGAGGATTGGGGGCTGATCTACAAATGCGTGGATGATGCGGCTCTTATGGAAGAAGCCCGCGCTCTGGCTGCGAAGCTCGCCAATGGGCCCACGGTCGCTTATTCGCATATCAAGCGCAATATCGGTGCGGCGTTGGATGGTGCTCTCCCACAGGTCTTGCAGGTCGAGGCTGAGGCGCAAGCAATCGCCGGCGCAAGCGACGATGCGAAAGAGGGCGGACAGGCGTTCCTTGAAAAGCGTAAGGCTGAATTCAAAGGAAGTTGAGCCGCCGCCTTTTTTGCGGCCCTTTCGTGTTGCCCAAATGTGTGATTAGAGGCTCAGCATGACTGAAAAACCTACCCCCGCCGACTGGAAAGCCCTTGCTGACAAGGAATCAAAAGGCCGCGACCTGACATGGTCGACGCCCGAGGGCTTCGATATCAAACCGCTATATACAGAGGCCGATCATGCCGATTTTGATCCGGGCCTGCCTGGCTTCGCGCCGTTTACGCGCGGTGTGAAGGCCAGCATGTATGCGGGCCGTCCGTGGACGATCCGGCAGTATGCGGGTTTCTCCACCGCTGAAGAATCCAATGCGTTCTACCGCCGCAATCTGGCGATGGGGCAAAAGGGGCTGTCGGTCGCATTCGATCTGGCGACCCACCGCGGCTATGACAGCGATCACGAACGCGTGGTTGGTGATGTCGGCAAGGCAGGCGTCGCGATTGATACAGTCGCCGATATGCAGGTTCTGTTTGATCAGATCCCGCTGGATACGATGTCTGTTTCCATGACGATGAACGGCGCGGTAATCCCGGTGATGGCGTTCTATATTGTTGCAGGAGAACGCTCTGGCGTGCCTGCAGAAAAGCTTTCCGGCACAATTCAGAACGACATTCTTAAAGAGTTCATGGTCCGCAACACTTATATTTATCCGCCTGAGCCGAGCATGCGGATCGTCGCGGACATCATCGCATATACATCTGCCAACATGCCGAAATTCAACAGCATTTCGATCAGCGGCTATCACATGCACGAAGCGGGCGCGACCGCTGTTCAAGAGCTTGCTTTCACTATCGCCGATGGCAAGGAATACGCCGAGAAAGCAATGGCGACCGGCCTTGATATCGATGCATTTGCAGGGCGGCTTTCCTTCTTTTTCGGCATCGGCATGAATTTCTTCATGGAGATTGCAAAGCTGCGCGCAGCGCGGACGCTTTGGTACAAAGTGATGGACGGGCTGGGCGCGCAAAGCGAACGATCAAAAATGCTTCGGACCCATTGCCAAACGTCGGGTGTCTCTCTGCAAGAGCAGGACCCCTACAACAATGTGATGCGGACCACGATCGAGGCCATGGCGGCGACGCTGGGCGGTACGCAATCGTTGCACACCAATGCGCTGGATGAAGCCATTGCGCTGCCGACCGATTTTTCCGCGCGGATTGCCCGGAACACGCAGCTTGTCCTGCAAGAGGAAAGCGGCATCACCAATGTCGTCGATCCCTTGGGCGGGTCGCATTACATCGAAGCGCTGACGGCGACCCTTGTCGAAGAAGCCGAGAAACTGATGGCCGAGGTCGATGCGGCGGGCGGCATGACCGCTTACGTTGCGACCGGTGCGCCGAAGGCGGCGATTGAACGCGCGGCAGCGGAAAAGCAGACCAGCGTCGATAAAGCCGAAACTGTGATCGTCGGCGTCAACAAATACCGCAAGGAAACCGAAGATCCGATCGAGACGCTCGACATCGACAATGCCAAAGTCCGCAAGGGCCAGATTGCGCGCATCGAACGGGTTCGTGCAGAGCGGGACGAGGCGGCCTGTCAGGCCGCGCTTAAAGCTTTGACCGCGGGCTGTTCGTCGGGCGGCAATGTGCTTGAGCTGGCTGTCGAGGCTGCGCGTCAGGATGCGACTTTGGGCGAGATTTCGATGGCGATGGAAGTGGTCTTCGGCCGTCACGATGCGACACCGAAACCTGTGACTGGCGTGTACAAATCGGCGTATGAATTTGATCGCCGCTGGGCGCAGGTAACAGACGGCGTCGATGCAGTGGAGCGCCGATTAGGCCGCAAACCGCGCATCATGGTCGCCAAGATGGGTCAGGATGGCCACGATCGCGGCGCCAATGTAATCGCCAGCGCGTTTTCAGACATGGGTTTTGAGGTCATTTCCGGCCCGCTTTTCCAGACCCCGCAGGAAACCTTGGCAAGCGCTCTAGAGGTGGATGTCGATGTGATCGGCGCAAGTTCGCTTGCGGCGGGTCACAAGACTTTGATCCCTGAGCTGATCCGCTTGCTGAAAGAGGCCGGACGCAGCGATATCAAAGTAACGGCGGGCGGTGTGATCCCTGCAAGCGATTACGAATTCCTGCGCGAAGCTGGCGTGCAGGGAATTTACGGACCTGGCTCCAACGTGGTCGAATGTGCGGCGGATATCCTGACGCTGCTGGGCCATAATATGCCGCCTGCCGGTGAGGATCTGGACGAGGCGGCGGAGTGAGACAGACCATTGCTTTAGGTTTGGCGGTATTTGTCGCTGCGGACATTTTGGTCACGCTCGCCTATGGACTGCTTTGGTCTAATTTGTACGATTGGAACATCGTCGATTGGGACAGCGAAACGCGGTTTTGGATCGAACTCCTTTTCCACGGACTGATTGCCGCGGTGATAGGCGCATTTTTCTGCACTTGGTTCGCTCGCCGGATCAAGAAAACCTTCATTCAATAAGGCTCGTAAATGACCCAAATCCGCACCGACTGGACCCGCGAAGAAATCGCTGGGCTGTTTAACCTCCCTTTCACCGAGCTGCTGTTTCAGGCCGCATCGGTCCACCGCGAGAACCATCCGCCTGAGCAAGTCCAACTGTGCACTTTGCTCTCCATTAAGACCGGAGGCTGCCCGGAGGATTGCGGCTACTGCTCACAATCGGTGAAGGCTGACAGCGGTGTCGAGGCGACCAAGCTGATGGACGTGCGCGCCGTGCTGCAATCTGCGGCTCAGGCCAAGGATGCAGGCAGTCAGCGCTTTTGCATGGGCGCGGCGTGGCGCAATCCCAAGGACAGAGACATGCCTGCGATTGTCGAGATCGTGAAGGGCGTTCGCGCGATGGGTCTGGAGACCTGCATGACACTGGGCATGTTGGAGCCCCACCAGGCCGAAATGCTGGCCGAAGCGGGCCTTGATTATTACAACCACAATATCGACAGCAGCCCGGAATATTATGAACGGGTAATCTCGACCCGCGATTTTCAGTCGCGCCTCGACACGCTGGATCATGTGCGCAATTCGGGCATCAATGTATGCAGCGGCGGCATCGTGGGTATGGGCGAAACGCGTGAGGACCGCGTTGGTTTTGTGCACACTCTTGCGACTTTGGACACGCATCCTGAAAGCGTGCCGGTCAATGCGCTGGTCCCGGTAAAGGGTACTGTGCTGGGCGACATGCTGGCCGATACGCCGCTGGCGAAGATCGACGATATTGAATTTGTCCGCACGGTTGCAGTTGCGCGGATCACCATGCCGATGAGCATGGTGCGGCTGAGCGCCGGGCGGGAGAGCATGAGTGAGGCAACGCAGGCGTTGTGTTTCCTCGCCGGTGCGAATTCGATCTTCACTGGCGACAAGTTGCTGACAGCGCCGAATGCCGGGGATGACAGCGACGGGGCGTTGTTTGCCAAATTGGGCCTGACAGCGCTTCAGCAAGAAGAACCGGCCCGAGCATGCAAAGCCGTAGAGGCAGCGCAATGATTGCCGCGATTTTCGCCAGCATATTTGCGATTCTGGCACCGGCTCAAGCGGCGCCCGAATCCACTCCGCTGATTATCGGCGAAACGATCACGCTGACCGCGCTTGATGAAAAGCGGCAGATCAACGTCATTCTCCCGGCGGATTATCACACGGCAACCGACAAGGCGTGGCCCGTCATATATATGCTCGATGGCGGCATGAATCAGGACCTGATGCTGGTAACCGGGTTAAATAGCTGGAACGGGCTGTGGGAGCGCAGCCAGCAGGCGATCATAGTCGGTGTCCAGACAAAGGACCGCCAACGCGAATTGCTCATCCCAACGTCAGATCCCGCAGAGCGGGAGCAATATCCGAGCGCTGGCGAAAGCGAGGCGTTCCGGCTCTGGCTGTCATCGACCCTTCAACCCCTGATCCAGCAGAAATACCGGACAAACGGAACCGATATTCTAGTCGGAGAAAGCGCCGCTGGTCATTTTGTGGTCGAGACGTGGATGAACGCATCCAGCCTGTTCGATGGCTACGGGGCGATTTCCCCCAGTATGCAGTGGAGTGATCAACAACTCGCCCGCCAGATTGACGGCAATGTAAACGGTTTGCCGCCGCTATTTGTGTCGCTTGCAGACGAGGGGGGCGCGACCGAGGAAGGGGTTATGACGCTTATCGAAGCGATGGATGGAAATCAGGATTTCTGCTTTTCAGACCGCAGGAATGATCTGGTTCATGCCAACAGCCTGCACGGGCTTCTGCCCGAAGCCCTGCAATATCTTCTGCCGACAAATGTTGAATGGCTGAGCGAATATGGTCTGGGCTTAAGGTGTGAACGGTCTGGACAATCCAGCGATCAATGAGCCTTGGGTTTTCCGTCGACGAACTTCTTCCGAAAGCGCGCGGAGGCGGCCAGTTACGGATGGGCCTTGTACGATTGTCCGAAGAAGAATGGCTTCAACCAGCACCAGATCTCGAGGCGCGGACATCGGGTTTCGCCGATTGGCCGCAGGGTATTCAGCTAACCACCGAAGCCGAAGCGTCAGGGCGCGAACTTGCCGCGATGTTGGGCATCAACGGAGGCCTGCGCGAGGCTGCGCTGGCGTCCCACGAGGATATGTGTCTGCTGACCCGGCGCGCGGGCGAGGATGTCTATCGCCTTATCGGGGCGGCCGTTGCGTGGCCTTCAGACTGGTACCCCAGCGACAAAATCGGACTGCCTTTGCGCGCGCTTCATGCGCCTATTGCGGGTTATGAAGCGCAGCTTGCCACAGGAGTTGATCGTTTCATGGAAACGTTGAAACCGGGCGCGATTTACGGCCGCTGCAATTGGTTCATTGCTCCGACTGGCGCGCGGCGATGGCTGGCTAATGGATCGGCGGATTCTGCGTTTTCACATGTCACGGCCGACAATGCGGGCGAGACACTTTTTGTTCGGTCGGAGCGGCAAGCGCTTCGCCGGCTGCCAAAGACTGGCGCGATATTGTTCACCATTGGCATCTATGTCGCGCCGCTTGGTGAATTGTCGCGGCCCAATAAAGCCATGCTGAACGACGCGATAGAAACGCTTGTCACGGGCGAGGGTGACCGCCGCGGCGCGCTGCACTATGCATCTCAGCTAAAGAATTATTGTGAGAGGATTCCAGAATGAGCGACCTTCGTCCCGAAACCCTGACCGTTCATGCCGGGTGCGAGCCTGATCCGACAACCAATGCGCGAATTACGCCGATCTACCAAACCTCCTCGTATGTTTTTGATAGCCCGGAGCACGCGGCAAACCTGTTTTCGCTGGCGGAATTTGGCAACATTTACTCGCGGATCATGAACCCAACCAATGATGCGCTGGAAAAGAAAGTCGCCGCGCTCGAAGGCGGTGTTGGAGCCCTCGGCGTTGCGTCTGGCCATGCCGCGCAGTTTCTGGCGTTCCACACATTGATGGAGCCGGGCTGCAACATTGTCGCGGCAAAAAAACTGTATGGCGGATCGCTCAACCAGCTTGGCGAAGCGTTCAAGAAATTCGGGTGGGAAACCCGCTTTGTGGATGCCGATAATCCCGAAAATGTTCGCGCGGCGATGGATGATAAGACGCGCTGCGTCTTTATCGAAAGCCTCGCCAATCCCGGCGGTGTGGTTAGCGATATTTCGGCGATTGCCGATGTCGCTCATGCTGGCGGAGTGCCCCTCATGGTTGATAACACCATGGCCAGTCCCGCGCTGTGCCGACCGATTGAACATGGTGCGGATATCGTCGTTCATTCGACGACCAAATTCCTGAATGGGCATGGCAATGCGATTGGCGGCGTGCTGGTCGATAGCGGTAATTTCGATTGGAAAGCTCAAGGCGACAAATATCCATCGCTTACCAAACCGAACGGCTCCTATCATGGTGCGGTGCTGGTCGATGCGCTTGAGCCAGTTGGTCCGATTGCATTTATCATTGCCTGCCGTGTTCTGGGCCTGCGCGATCTTGGTCCTTCAATGGCACCGATGAACGCCTTTCTGGCGCTGACAGGAATGGAAACGCTGCATCTGCGGATGGAGCGCCATTGCGCAAACGCAAAGGCTTTGGCTGAATGGCTAACGGAGCAGGAAGCTGTCGCATGGGTCAGTTATGCAGGGCTTCCCGACAATCCTTATTACCCACACGCGCAGAAATATCTCGGCGGTAAAGGCGGCGCAGTTTTCACCTTTGGTTTGAAAGGGGGTTACGAGGCCGGTGTGAAGCTGGTTTCAAATGTGAAATTGTTCAGCCATCTTGCGAATATCGGTGATACGCGCTCGCTGATTATCCATCCCGCTTCGACTACGCATAGCCAGTTGGATGAAGAGGAATTGATTGCCGCAGGCGCGGGCCCCGATGTGATCCGCGTATCAGTGGGCATTGAGCATATCGAGGATATCAAGGCTGATCTCGCGCAAGGATTTGCAGAGTAACGGGCACGCACTGCAAATGATGATCACTGCCCTTGTGCTTCTGCTTCAGTCCGGCCCAGCCGGTCAGCCTGAATGCGATCAAGAGGCGTCCGATCAAGGCATCCAGCAGGAAATGAACATTTGCGCCGCGGCTGAATATCGCGAGGCCGATGCCGCGCTCAATGCGCAATGGGCAGTTACGAGCGCCAGAATGAAAGAGCGTGATGAAGGCTGGAAGCCCGATTGGGATCGCCGGCCGGGTCACTTCACGACACTGCTGGAATCGCAGCGCGCATGGCTGCGCTATCGCGATGCCCATTGCCGGCTTGACGGGTATTATGCGCGTGGAGGCAGTCTTGAGCCCTTGCTGGTTTCCACTTGCAAAACCGGACTTACGATTTTGCGAACCGAGCAATTGAAGGAATTGGCCGAACGCGGCCCCTGAACGGCTGGTCAGAGACGCCCTCAGGAATAAATATGGTGAGGCTTTACAGCGGCTTTGGCCGGTAGTGGCGAATACATACAAGTCTGTAATTTGCCACCCGAAATTACGCGGCTACGCTGATGAAATTGGCCGGAAACGGTCGATTACATTGGGTCGCATTTTTTAGGGGGAAAATAATGCGTAAGACACTTATGATTGCGGCGGCGTTCGCTATGCCGCTTGCTGCTACACCGGCATTGGCTGATGGCCACAAGGAAGCGGACGCGCCGAAACTTGCCAACCTCGACTGGTATGAAATCAACTATGTGCGGTATCACGCCGGCAAGGTTGGCGAAGCTCGCGCAATGCAGGAGGTTTTCAAGGAAATCGCAGCGAAAGCTGGCTTGGAGATGCCGATGTTCTTTCACATGAATTCAGGCGAGTGGCACACGATGCTCGTCAGAAAAATGCCGGGCGGCATCGCTCAGATGGGTTGGGAGAGTAATCCCAACGGCCAGAAATGGTGGGCAGGATTGATCGAGCGTATGGGAAGCGAGGAAAAAGCCGAGGAATATTGGCAAAAGTACCAGAGCTTAGTTGCGGACGAGAAAGAAGAAATCGGCCACATCGACCTGTAATAACCGGGCACTCTAATTGAGAGCCCGATCGGGTTCTCTTGATACGGGCCTTCGACCACGGCATAGGCGTCTTACGCAAATGCCACAGTCGGAGGTCCGTTTGTTTTCCAAAATCCTGATTGCCAATCGCGGCGAAATCGCCTGCCGTGTAATCACCACCGCCAAGAGAATGGGGATCGCTACTGTTGCGGTCTATTCTGATGCGGATGCCCGTGCGCCGTTTGTTAAAATGGCGGATGAGGCGGTGTGTATCGGCCCGGCTCCGGCAGCGGAAAGCTATCTGATCCCGGAAAAAATCATTGCGGCATGCAAGGAAACCGGCGCCGAAGCTGTGCATCCCGGCTATGGCTTTCTGTCCGAACGTGCCAGCTTTGTTGAGGCTCTTGAAGCAGAAAACATCGCCTTTATCGGACCGCCCGCAGGCGCAATTGCGGCGATGGGCGACAAGATTGAATCCAAAAAACTCGCCAAAGCCGCAGGTGTGAACGTGGTGCCCGGTTTTGTCGGCGAAATCCGTGATACCGATCATGCAGTCGAAATTTCGAACGGCATCGGATACCCTGTAATGATGAAGGCTTCCGCCGGTGGCGGGGGCAAGGGCATGCGACTGGCTTGGTCTGAAAAAGACGTGCGCGAAGGGTTCGAAGCGACCAAGCGAGAAGGGCTCAATTCATTTGGCGATGACCGGGTATTCATCGAAAAATTCATCGAAAATCCGCGCCACATCGAAATCCAGATCCTTGGCGATAAACACGGCAATGTGCTGTATCTGAATGAGCGCGAATGTTCGATTCAGCGGCGGCATCAAAAGGTTGTAGAAGAAGCGCCGTCGCCGTTTGTCACGCCGAAAATGCGCAAAGCGATGGGTGAACAATGCGTCGCCTTGTCCAAAGCAGTCGATTATCATTCAGCAGGCACCGTCGAATTGATCGTCAGCGGTGCCGATCCGACTGGCGAGAGCTTTTTCTTCCTGGAAATGAACACGCGGCTTCAGGTTGAACATCCTGTGACCGAGGCGATTACGGGCGTTGATCTGGTAGAGCAAATGATCCGTGTCGCCGCTGGTGAAGCATTGCCAATGACGCAGGATGATATCGGCATTGATGGCTGGTCGATCGAAAACCGCGTTTATGCCGAAGACCCTTACCGTGGGTTTTTGCCCTCAACCGGTCGCTTGGTTGAATACTCACCTCCCGTTCCAGGGTGGACCGAGGATCGCGAAGTTCAGGGCAAAATGCGCCGCGGTGTCGAGCATGGTGCGGGCAGCGTGCGTGTCGATGATGGCGTGTTCGAAGGCGGCGAAGTGTCGATGTTTTACGATCCGATGATCGCAAAGCTGATTACATGGGCGCCGACACGAGAAGAAGCAGCAGATCTGCAGATCGAAGCCTTGGATAGTTTCCGCATCAAGGGGCTAGGCCATAATGTCGATTTCCTGAGTGCGATCATGCAGCACCCGCGGTTTCGCGCAGGCGAACTGACGACCGGGTTCATCGCCGAGGAGTATCCAGAAGGCTTTACTGGCGCTGCGGTCAGCGATGATTTTCGGCGGATGCTCGCGGCAATTTGTGCCGGCAACGAATTCACTTGGCAGGCGCGCGCCCAACGCATTTCAGGGCAGCTTGATGGAATGCCGGATGTGCCCAGCGAATGGCTCGTGAAACTGGGCGATACCCGTCATGAAGTTGTGCTGGGAGAAGGGCACGCGGTTGTTGATGGCGAGCGTGTGGATGGCAATTGCAATTGGCTTCCAGGTATGAAGGAGGCGATTGCAACAACATCGCCCGATGGCGAAGGCGGTGAGCGATACGGCCTGATCGTTGAGCGCAGCGGCAATCACTGGATCATCACCACGCGCGGCGCATCGCATCGCGCGCTTGTTGTGCCGCTGCGGCTGTCTGAACATGAAAGCCTGATGATTGAAAAGGTGCCGCCTGATCTTTCAAAAATGCTCATCTGTCCGATGCCGGGTATGCTGGTTAAGCTGCATGTCAGTGCCGGTGAAGAGGTGCAGCCGGGGCAACCGCTTGCGACTGTTGAAGCGATGAAGATGGAGAATATTCTCCGCGCCGAAAAGGAAGGCACGGTCGCACAGATCAATGCCGAGGAAGGCGACAGTCTTGCGGTGGACGCGGTCATACTTGAGCTGGAATGACCCGCGACTTCCGATGGCCTGAATCACAAATGTTCATCTGCTTGAAATAAAGCCTTATTGTCGCTGCGCATTTGTTTCCAATTCGTTGTATGCAACCGCCAAAATTGTGTCCATCGCGCATTTTTACATGAGATGACTCGCCAATTCGTTTTGTTTTGGGGAAAATCCAGCTGCGACTCATCGCTCATGTGGTGGATCGGATTTTGGAGGAAATTGATTATGGCTAAGAAAGGCACCGGTTATTTTGACCGCAAGGGCCATTTTTTCAAAACGGCCCGCGAAGCAACAGAAAGCGATCTCGCTGCTCTGTTAGGACAAATTGGAGATGGTGAGAGCCTCGCACCGGGGATTGCGCATACGCTTTTGGAGCGTCGCAGCGATTTGGAACGTCTGTTTGCAGAGCATGACGAAATGATCGTAGATGTCTCGGCGAATGGTGGCTCCGTCACCGATTTGGGAGCCAAAGTTGCCAAGCTCCCGAGCAGGCCAGCCGTTTAAGCCACCTGTTCCGCTCGTTCTGATCAGGAAGAGCGCAATTCTTGATCCAGAAACGCCGCGATATCGTCCATTTTGACATCACGTGCCAAATACGCTTGGCCAATGCCTTTTAACAGAAGGAAAGGCAGCGTTCCGCTTTCCATCTTTTTGTCATGGCGCATATGATCGACAAGCTTTTCTCCCGAACATGTAATGCCCAATGAACCCATGTCGGCGGGCAGTCCCGATTCGGCGATCAGCTTTGCAGCGCGCGCCGCATCAGCGCCCGACATTTGACCGCGCCGCACAGAATAATGCCCTGCCAGAGCCATGCCGATTGCGACTGCTTCGCCATGGAGCAAGCGGTCTGAAAAACCTGTCTCAGCTTCCAACGCATGACCAAAAGTGTGGCCCAGATTCAGAAGAGCACGCACGCCCGTGGTTTCACGCTCGTCTTCGGCAACAATGCGTGCCTTTGCGCGAATGCTCGTCCCAATCGCATGGGTAAGCGCGGTGGGTTCGCGAGCCACAACATCGGTGCCATTCGCCTCCAGCCATGCAAAAAAGGCCGCATCGCCTAACAACCCGTACTTGATAACTTCGGCATATCCGGCCCGCATTTCCCGATCAGGCAAAGTGTCGAGCACCATTGGATCGATGAAAACAGCCGCCGGTTGATGAAACGCACCGATCAGATTTTTGCCTGCCTTTGTGTTGATCGCCGTTTTGCCGCCGACTGAACTGTCCACTTGGGCCAACAAGGTGGTCGGTATTTGCACAAAACCACAGCCCCGCTTTGCAATTGCGCAGGCAAAGCCGGTGAGATCGCCGACGACGCCGCCGCCGAGCGCAAAAACATGATCCGATCGGGTAACGCCAAGGTTGAGCAGCCAATCGGTAAGTTTTTCAAGGATGGCCCAACTTTTGGCCCCTTCGCCGGGCTCGACCACAAACCAGTCCGCCTCCAAGCCTGCAGATGAAAGACTTTTCGCGATCGCTTGCTCGAAGATTTTATGCGTGTTGGTATCAGCTACAAAAGGGACTTTGCGGTTGCTGCTGCTGTACGGTTCCAGAAACGGCCGTGCATGGGCATCAAAACTGTTCAGCAGTCCGCGCTCGATCGTCACGTCATAGCTGCGTCCGGCCAGCGCGACTGAAATCACATCCATTGGTCAATTGCCCCGATAATCGTCTTGGCTGTTTCTGTATGCGGGCCATTGACGCTTTTTATGCGAATCTGCGCCTGAGAATAGAATTCCTCCCGCTCGTTCAGCAGTTTACCCAGAATTTCGCGCGGGTCACCTGTCTTTAACAAAGGCCGGTGATTGCGCCGGGATGTCCGCTCGACGAGAGTGTCCAAATCGCAATCGATCCAAACTGCGATTGCGCTATCCAGGATGAGGGTGCGCGTTTCGGGATCAATAAAAGCGCCGCCACCCGTTGCAATCACCCCGCTGTTTTCTTCGATCAGACGCGCGATGACGCGGCGTTCACCATCGCGGAAATAGGCTTCGCCAAATTCTTCAAAAATTTCAGAGATTTTCCGCTGTGCCGCGTTCTCGATCGCATCATCGGCATCAATGAAATCGCGGTCAAGCATGCTTGCCAGCTTGCGCCCCACAGTGGATTTGCCCGCGCCCATCAAACCGACGAGCACCACTGGCCTGTCAATCCGTGCAGCGATGCGGGCAATTTCCTGATCGTTTAAAGAGACATCAGCAGTCATTGCGGCTTGGCCTATAGATGGGGTAAAGCGCGCGCAACATGTCAAAGACAAACCACACACATCTTGCGCAAAAAAACGGTAAGCCGGAGCGGTCATGGCGCACGCGCTGGCCTTTGTTTACATTTGCGGGGCTAGTCGGAATATTGACGCTGGCATATATTGATGGCGGTGAAGAACCGATCCGCCCGATTGTTCAAGCGGTGACTTTGCCCGGTGTGGCTACGGAGAGCGACTGATGCGGCGATTTTATTGGCTGGCGAGCGCGGCTGTACTCGGTTTTTCAGGGGCCGCGGGCGGTATGTTGGCCAGTGGCCTTGCGGTCGCGCAGGAAGCGCCCGAATCCTTGCTGCCGCCGGGATTCGATGATCCGGCACCGGCACCAACTCCAATTCCGACCGCCAGGCCCACTGCGCGCCCAACCGCGGCACCCTCTGCTGCACCAGCGCCGAGCGGTGCGGCTCCCCTACCACCCAGCGGACCACTGCCAACGGCGCCCAATCCCGCCGACTTGCCGCCGGTTCCCACGCTTTCCGGCGAAGAAATGGGCCGCCTTCCCAGTTTGGAAGAATTGGAGGCTTTGACACCCGACGAGCTGGACGAGCGTTTAGGGCTAAAGCCCAAATTCGATATTCCACCCGCAGCGCGCCGCTCTCTTTCGCAAGTTGGTCTTTTGGCGCCAGAAGAAGGCGGCATGGCGATCAATTCACTGGGCAAGCAGCCAGCTGAGCTTGTACGGGCAGTCCTCGCAGGGACGCAGAAACCCTTAGTCTCGCGCTGGGGTCATATTTTGATGCGGAGAGCCTTGGCGAGCCGCCTGACCGCGCCAGAAGGAATGAACCCGGTGGAGTTCGCAGCCTTGCGTGCGGGCGTGCTTAACCGGATGGGCGAATTCACGATCGCAAGAGCGCTCGTGCAGGATGTCGATACTGGTAACTGGAATACGGAGCTGACGAGTCAGGCGGTTACCGCATATATCGCATCTAACGATTTCAATGGCGCATGCCCGGCTGTGCGTCTCCAAGGATCGGTGCGCGATGATCCGCAATGGGTCATGATGCAGGCAATTTGCAACGCCTATGCTGGCGAAGGCGCGCTTGCTGCGTCGCAGATTGACCGCGGGATCGAGAATGACATTGCTCCAGTGATCGATCTGTTGCTTGCGCAAAGATATGCCGGGGCCGCCGGGCGCGGGCGGAGAGCGGTAGAGATCGAATGGGATGAAATTGAGGATTTGAACCCGTGGCGGTTTGCGATGGCCAATGCGGTCGGCGAACCGATCCCTCAGGGCTTGCTCGATAATGCCCTGAATGGACCAAATGGCGTTTATTATGCCGAGTCGGCGGCTTCAGCGCCGATGATACCGCTTGGTCAGCGCGAGCCATGGGCCCAACGCGCGGCACAAAGCGGTATTTTCTCTGCCAGTGCCATGGTCGATCTATACAGCCAGATTTATGCCGATAACGCGGTCGGCGGCGATGCTGCAGAAAAGGCAGAGGCGCTGCGCCAAGCCTATATCGGTGGCAATGCACAGCAAAGAATTAGTGCGATGCAGCAGATCTGGGGTGAAACGCGGGATTATGCCGGCCTTGTCACCACAGCCTACGCCGCAGCGCGCATCGCACCGTCCGAAGATTTCGCCGGGTATTCGAGCGGTCTTATCGCTTCGATGCTGTCGGCAGGGCTTGATCGTGACGCGGCTGCGTGGCGCGGTATGATTGCAGAGGGTAGTCTGGGCTGGGCATTGCTGTCCGTCGGAACCGATGGCGCCGGAATGGCACCTGTGGATGCGATCGACACCTTTACCGATAATGATGACAGCAAAGGCGCGCTTGCATCCGCATTTCTTGTCGCTGGTCTTGCCGGGCTAGACCGGATCGGAGCCGCTGAAAGAGAGGCGATGGAGGGGGCTCTTGATATTGATCTAAGACGCCAGACCCGCTGGACCCGCACTATCGAAAGGGCTGCCGAGGTTGAGAATCGCGCTCTGGTTTCGATGCTCGCCGGGCTGGGGATGCAAGGCGAGGATTGGCAACAAATGACCCCTCTGCACCTTTACCACATCGTCTCGGCGCTAAGGCGTGTTGGCTTGGAAGCCGAAGCGCGTATGATCGCCGCAGAGGCGGTTGCACGGGCCTGAATGCGGCAGTGTCTCCGGCGATCCGTGCCTTTCTCGATATGCTGGCAGCAGAGCGCGGGGCAGCAGCGAATACACTTTCCGCCTATTCCCGGGACTTGACCGGAGCCGAGGAGTTGATCGGCGATCTGGCGAAAGCATCTCGCATGCAAATCGCCAAATTAGCAGGGCAATGGAGCTCGCTCGCTCCGTCAACAGTGGCGCGTAAAGCATCGGCGTTGCGGCAATTTTTCGGTTTTGCGGTCGATGAAGGTTGGCGTGATGATGATCCGTCCGGTGCGCTGCCGAATCCCCGCACAAATCGCCCTCTGCCCAAAGTCCTGTCGCATGATCAGGTCGAAACCTTGATGAAGCGCGCGGAATTTGAGGCGCAGAGCGGTAAGCCGGCAAGCATCCGTCAACTGACGCTGCTCGAAATGTTATATGGTTCGGGCCTGCGTGCGACCGAGCTTGTTTCGTTGCCAATCAGCGCGGTTCCGCGCGATGCGCCGCTAATTACTGTCATGGGTAAGGGCGGTGTTGCCCGCATGGTTCCGGTCAGCGAAAGAGCGCGTCAGGCGTTGCAAGATTGGATCAAGGTCAGGCCAGGCGAGCCTAACTCGCGTTTTTTGTTTCCCTCGCGAGGCGGCAAACATCTTAGCCGGGTGCGTCTTTTCCAAATGCTCAAAGAGCTCGCAGCGCGCGCCGATCTGGATCCAACCGGAATCAGTCCGCATGTTCTGCGCCACGCATTCGCCACGCATCTGCTTGAAGGTGGGGCAGATTTACGCGTCTTGCAGACTTTGCTGGGACATGCCGATATCGCCACAACCCAGATATACACCCACGTTGATGCAGCGCGATTGGTTGAGCTGGTCAATGCGCGTCACCCGCTTGCCCATCGCGGGTAAAAGGCTGGTAAAGGCGGGTAAACGCGGTGCAACGCGGCTTGGCCCTTGCTACGCACGATCGATAGGATTAGCGGGATAGGCATGACTTCCTATCTCGAATTTGAGAAACCCGTCGCACAGCTAGAAGAGCGTATCGCCGAATTGCGCGCTGCCAGCCAGAGCGACGAGGTTGATATTTCCAGTGAGATCGAGCGCCTTGAGATTAAAAGCGCCGATCTGCTGGCCAGCACCTATTCCTCGCTGACGCCGTGGCAAAAGACTCAGGTCGCGCGGCATCCAGAACGACCGCATTTCAAAGACTATGTCGCGCATGCTTTTGAAGAGTTCATGCCGCTGGGCGGGGACCGGCTTTTCGGAGATGATCTCGCGATCATGGGCGGCTTTGCCAAGCTGAAAGGTCCAGATGGGCAAGGCAGACGCGTCATGCTGATCGGCCATGAAAAAGGCAACGATACGCAAAGCCGGATTAAGCACAATTTCGGCATGGGCAAACCCGAAGGCTACCGCAAAGCGATTCGTTTGATGGAGATGGCTGGACGGTTCGGCCTACCAGTGGTGACTTTGGTGGATACCTCTGGGGCATTTCCGGGAATCGAAGCAGAAGAGCGCGGCCAAGCCGAGGCGATCGCCCGTTCGACGGAGGCTTGCCTGGCTTTGCCCGTACCGATGGTGTCGGTAATCGTGGGCGAGGGCGGTTCAGGCGGCGCGGTTGCTCTTGCCAGTGCGGAACGGGTCCTGATGTTAGAACATTCTGTTTATTCGGTGATTTCCCCTGAAGGTTGCGCCTCTATTCTCTGGCGAACATCGGAAAAAGCATCCGAAGCTGCGCAAGCCATGAAGGTTACAGCGCAGCACCTGAAACGGCTCAACGTGATTGATCGGATCGTTAAAGAACCTTCTGGCGGTGCGCACCGTGACCCCGTGGGAACAGCGATTAATCTGAGCGGCGCGCTGGCAGAAGAGCTGGACGGGCTTTCCGGCTTGCCAAGTGAGACCTTAATTCGGACCCGCGAAGAGCGTTTTCTCCAGCTTGGCGGTTGAACCGCTTCAAAAATTTACATTTACCATTTGGGGTCAAAGGGTTGCCGGGCGGCCTCGCTTGCTCAATAGTCATGCCTAACAAAAAGTAGGATTGCAGCGAGTGGTGGAGCGCGGCGCCTGTCTGGAGGAGAGAAAGATGCCAATTATTTCACGTAAAATCCTTGCTTTGGGAACTGCGCCGTTGGCCCTTGCGGTGAGCGGCTGCATGGGCGCCGGTGGTTCTGTGCCGTCTGCCTCTACGCCGATCACGCAGTCAGAGGCACAGCAGGGCGCCGAATATCACCCGCAATTCTTGCAGGAATTCGGCGGCGCGATGACCGGTCCGCAGGCCGATTATGTCCAACAGATTGGTAAGAATATCGCGGTTCATTCCGGCCTCGGGAATGCGCGCGATAGCTTTACGGTGAGCCTGCTGAACAGCCCCGTGAACAACGCTTTCGCGATTCCGGGCGGCTATATCTATTCCACTCGTCAGCTTGTTTCGTTGATGAATAACGAAGCCGAACTTGCCGGTGTGCTCGGTCATGAAGTCGGCCATGTTGCCGCGCGCCACTCACAGCGCCGTCAGCAAGCTGCGCAGCGCAATTCGATCCTTGGTGTTCTGGGTGCCATTGGCAGCTCAATCCTGCTTGGCGACAGCTCTCTCGGAAACACGCTTTCACGCGGATTTATGCAGGGATCACAGCTGCGTACCCTTAAGTTTTCCCGTAAGCAGGAATTGGAAGCCGATGATCTTGGTATACTGTATCTGCAACGCGCGGGCTATGATCCAAAGGCGATGAGCACGGTTCTGGCCAGTCTCGCTGCACAAAATTCGCTCGATGCGAGATTGCAGGGGCGCAATGATGCAACCGTTCCCGAATGGGCATCAACACACCCGGACCCGGCGGGCCGGGTTCAAACGGCGCTGGCAAAAACGCAGGGCCTCGCGGGCGGCGTAACCAACCGCGATACGTTTATGTCGCGGATTGACGGGATGGTTTACGGCGATGATCCGGAACAGGGCGTTGTCGAAGGAAGCCAGTTTATTCACCCAGAATTGATGCTGTCCTTCACCGCGCCGCAAGGGTTTTACATGGTGAATGGCACGCGCGCCGTCAGCGTGAATGGCCAAAGCGGTAAAGCGCAGCTGACGCTGGCGCCTTATGCGGGCGATCTCGACAGCTATGTTCGCCAGCAATTCACGAAATTGGGAGGGGAAGATAGCAATCTTGCTCCGTCAAACATTCAGCGGACCACGGTAAATGGCATTCGCGCTGCCTATGGCACAGCGCGGGTCAACAATGGCAACAGCCAGGTGGATGTCGTGGTATTTGCGTATGAATTCGCGAATGATCGCGCGTACCATTTTCAGGCAATTACGCCCGCTGGTAAATCAAACGCGTTTTCTTCGATGTTTCAGTCGATGCGGCGCATCACTCAACGCGAAGCGAGTGCCGTTATTCCGCGCCGCGTTGACATCGTCACCGTACAGCGCGGCGATACTATCAGTTCGCTGGCCCGCCGGATGGCTTACGACTCGTCCCAAGTGGAACGGTTCCGCGTGCTGAATGCGCTGGGATCAAACGACACTTTGCGCGCAGGGCAAAAAGTGAAGCTGGTTGTTCGAGGCCGGTAAAGAGCGGCTTTTCAAATTCTGGCGCACGCGAAATTAACTGCGCACAAAAGAAAAGCGGCGGGGAAATTCCCCGCCGCTTCCTTTTTGTCAAAAGTCGTTAGACTTAAGCAGCCATTTCGGTCTGTACTTCAGAGAAAGTATCCGAAAGGGTCGAGCCGAGGCTCTGCATTGCAGTGATTGCAGCAACAGCGATAAGAGCAGCGATAAGGCCGTACTCAATTGCAGTTGCGCCCTGTTCGTCACGTGCGAGTTTGTTGAAAAATGTCATTAGTAGTCTCCTGGTTATGGTCTTCGTTACCCGTTGTTCAAATCGAAATGCCGATCCGGACATTTGAGGTTTTAAGGGGCAGCTCTTGAAAATTTCCTAATTCGGATCCTTTCAAAAGCCTTAATTTGGTCAGCCACTTGCTTCCTCTTGCGCGGTCTGCACATCACTCCACATATCAGAGGTCTCCCGAGCTACGCCCTGAAGAGCACCGATCATTGCAATGACGATCAGACTCACGATCAAGCCGTATTCAACCGCAGTGGCTCCTGATTCATCCGAACCGATCTGTTTAAGAAATGTCGATAAAATCATTCTTCACCCGTCAATACGTTCCTGACGATTTGGGGTATTGCGGATCGGGCTTAAGAAAAGGTTGATGACGCGCACAAGAATGGAAAAAAATCCGACATGACATCTACGTGGATCCCCGTGGTGGCGGGAGCATTTGAGCGAGAGGATGGGCTTTGGCTGATGCATAAAAGGCCCGCTGGAAAGCACCATGGAGGGCTTTGGGAATTTCCCGGTGGTAAGGTTGAACCCACTGAAATCCCGGTTGAATCACTCGTGCGAGAACTGCGTGAAGAGCTTGGCGTTGTGATTGATGCTGTTGATTGCGAGCCTGTTGGATTTGCCGATAACGCCCGCGATGCACGGCAAAAACCGATTGTCATACTCCTTTACAGAATCGTCCGGTGGACCGGAATTCCTGCGTCTTTGGAGGGCGGAGCAATAGAATGGTACACGCCGCAGCAGATCGCAAAGCTGGATAAACCGCCGCTGGATCAGGTTCTGGCCGGGCGCTTGTTCGCCGGTAGCTAAAGAATTGCGCTGCAAGCAGCAAACAGAGGTTGCCAAGCCAACCAAGCCCCCTTATGTGACCGAGCTCTCGTGCGCCAGTAGCTCAGCTGGATAGAGTACCTGACTACGAATCAGGCGGCCGGAGGTTCGAATCCTTCCTGGCGCACCAAGAAAGCCCATCCCCATCAGGGGGGTGGGCTTTTTTCTTGCGTCATGGGGATTGGATGCCGGGAGAATTAATCCGGTACGCTGTCTTCCAAGGCGTGCATGTCCTCATCCGAAAAGCCGAAGTGATGGCCCGCTTCGTGAATTACGACGTGGCGCACCAACTCTTCAAACACGACGCCAGTCTGCCGCAACTCCAACAATAGGGGCTGCCGGAAAAGGCTTATGACAGGAGGCAGCGTGCCGGTTGCCCAGGATGACTGCTCAGTCAGCGGCACGCCTTCATACAGTCCCGTCAGATGCCACCGATCCTGTATATTCACCGCTGCCAGCTGATCCGGTGTCGCAAACTCCTCTATCCGAAGCGCGACATTACTCAATTTCTCGCGAAATTCGGCCGGCAGCTGGTTAACCGCTGCCTGCGCCGCCTGTTCAAAGGCATCCGGAGAGTAGCGTAAGGATTCGGCAAAGCGTCTTATCATAGTCACATTGAAATAGGGTCGGCCAGACCGCGCTGCAAATGCCGGCGCAAGGTTTGATGCAAATTTTGCAGGGAACGTGTTGTAGCGATGGGGATTTTTAACGGTGGGATCATGTGAAATTTAAGGAAGGCCGCACACCGGGTCGGCCTCTTGCCAAGAAAGACGTTAGCCATGAACTATATGAACGTGCATGATCACAATGAATTTGACCCGGAGAATCCTTTGCAAAAACCTGATGTCCCCGAAGATGTGCAGGACGCGATCCGTACGCTGATCAAATGGGCCGGCGATGACCCCACACGCGAAGGGTTGATCGACACGCCCAAACGCGTTGGCAGAGCGTGGTTAGAATATTGCGCTGGTAATCAGGAAGATCCTGCAATCCATCTCTCTCGCATTTTCGAGGAAGTGGGCGGTTACGACGAGATTGTTTTGCTGAAAGACATTCCGTTCCATTCACATTGCGAACACCACATGGCCCCGATCAAGGGCAAAGCGCATATTGCATATCTGCCAGACAAAAAGATTACTGGCATTTCAAAGCTCGCGCGCGTGCTGCATGGCTACGCCAACAGGCTTCAGGTGCAGGAACGGCTGACTGCCGAAGTGGCCGAGTGCATCTGGGACAATCTGGAACCACGCGGTGTTGCCGTTGTCATTCAGGCCGAGCATGGCTGTATGACGGGGCGGGGCGTGAAGGTTCACGAAGTCGAGATGCTCACCAGCCGGATGATGGGCTGTTTCCTAGAAGACCATCGTAGCCGCAAAGAGGTCATGAGCCTGATGGGCTTTTAATCATCAGACCTGTCCAAAACGAAAAAGGGCGCCTCGATCGAGGCGCCCTTTTTGTATTGGCTGTTGGTATTGGCAATCCGCCGGAACCTAAAGCTGGCCGAGCATGTGCTCTGCGCTAGACACTTTAAAATCGCCCGCTTCTTCGACGTTGAGCTGTTCGACGACGCCATCGTTGATAATCATCGAGAAACGCTGGCCGCGTTTGCCCATGCCGAATCCGCTGCCGTCCATAGTAAGGCCAACCGCTTCGGCAAAATCCGCATTGCCATCTGCCAGCATTGTGATGTCATCGCTGCCTGCGGCTTTGTTCCATGCGCCCATAACGAACGCATCGTTCACTGCGGTGCCGACGATTTCATCGACGCCTTTGGCTTTGAGATCCGCGGCTTTTTCAACGAAGCCGGGAAGATGCTTTGCTGAACATGTCGGGGTGAATGCCCCCGGAACAGAGAAAAGCGCCACTTTTTTACCAGCGAAATATTCGCTCGTCTGAACCTGCTGAGGGCCTTCAGCAGTCGCCTTGACCAGTGTCGTTTCAGGAATTTTGTCGCCTACAGAAATTGTCATCGCATCCTCCATTAGGGTGTGCCGGGCGCAGGGTAAGAGTGTTCCGAAACCGGAAGCCCAGCGCCTCTGCGCACGATATAGGCGCTCGGCAGCGCGCAGCAATGCTTAAGCGAATCCTAGGCGAATAGATCGTCTGGTTAAGGGGCTTTTGCCGAGGGCGTTGAAGATCGGATAAACGGATTTGCCATACCGTCTGTGTCGCTTGCTGTTGTGACGAAGGAGAGCGGATATGCGTATTTTTGAAAATCTCGCTGTAATTGCGGCGGGACTTGCAGTGGCATTTCCAGCGGACACTTATGCGCATTCACCCGAATATGCTCAAACACGGGACGGTGCCCATGTCGGACCAGTCGCCGCCAATGCCGAGAATATCCGCGGCCTCAATATCATGTTGATGGTAACATCCCTGAGATGCCGGACTGGCGCCCATGATTTCCGCGCAGAATACGATATGTTTGCGCGCACCCATGCGCAGAACCTTGCCGAAGCCCACCATCATTTGAGCCGCAAACTTGTCGCAGTTCACGGCGAGGATAGCACAAGCCGCGCGCTGGACCGGATCGGAGTGACGATCGCGAATTCGTATGGCGATGGACACCCGCGCCTCGATTGCGCCGAGTTGAAACGTGCGACATTTGAACTTGCGCGTAGCCAGGATCGGCAACGGCTCTCAGACTTAGCGGCCTGGCTGCTCGAAAGTAATGTATCGCGCGCCGACACATCGGCCAAAGGGGCAACCTGGTCTGCATTTGTACCATCCGCGCCGAAGCTCCAGTATGAATTGCAAGTTACCGGATCAGGAATCCCGCAAAGGCCAGACGGGGCATCAGCAGACGAGAACAGTTCTGTGAAAATACCAATCTGGCTGCGAGGCTAACCAGATTTCGGTGTGGACATAGAGATATAAAGAAAACTTTATATTTGCGTGAAGGCCATGATATCGCTAGGGGCGCGGTAACGAAGATTACCCCCATTGGAGACAGTTCATGGCGACCGCCGCACCTACGCAAGAATATATCATTAAAGACATCTCGCTCGCACAATATGGCCGTGACGAGATCGCTATCGCTGAAACAGAAATGCCGGGTCTGATGGCTTTGCGTGAGGAATACGGCGCTGCGCAGCCGCTTAAGGGTGCGCGCATCACCGGTTCGCTGCACATGACAATCCAGACCGCTGTTCTGATCGAAACGCTGACTGCTCTTGGTGCAGAAGTGCGCTGGGCAACCTGCAATATCTTCTCGACACAGGATCACGCGGCGGCCGCGATTGCGGATCAAGGCATCCCGGTGTTTGCAATCAAGGGCGAGACACTTGCTGATTATTGGGAATATGTTGGCCGCATCTTCGATTGGTCGACTGAAGAGAACCCCGATCTGACCACGAACATCATTCTGGATGATGGCGGTGATGCGACTATGTTTGCGCTGTGGGGCGCTCGATTGGAAGCAGGCGAAGAAATGCCTGCGCCGCAAAACGCCGAAGAAATTGAAATGCAAAAGGCTCTGAAAGCCTATGTTGCGGCAAAACCGGGCTATTTGACCAAAACGGTCAAGAACATCAAAGGCGTCTCCGAAGAAACCACTACCGGCGTGATGCGCCTTTATCAGATCGCCAAACAGGGCAAGCTGCCTTTCCCGGCGATCAACGTGAACGATTCTGTGACCAAATCGAAGTTCGACAACCTTTATGGTTGTAAGGAATCGCTGGTCGATGCGATCCGCCGCGCCACTGACGTTATGCTGGCGGGTAAAGTCGCTTGTGTCGCCGGCTATGGTGATGTCGGCAAAGGCTCGGCTGCTTCGCTGCGCGATGGCGGTGCCCGCGTTATGGTAACCGAAATTGACCCGATCTGCGCTTTGCAGGCGGCGATGGATGGCTTTGAAGTCGTGTCCATGGATGAAGCGACCAAGCGCGCCGATATCTTTGTGACCGCAACCGGCAACGAAGACGTGATCACCGGTGAGCACATGAAGAACATGAAAAACATGGCGATTGTCTGCAATATCGGTCACTTCGACAGCGAGATCCAGATCTCGGCGCTCGACAATTACGACTGGAAAGAGATCAAGGAAGGCACCGATATGGTCACCTTCCCAGAGGGCAATTCGCTCTTGATCCTTGCCAAAGGCCGTCTTGTGAACCTCGGTTGCGCTACCGGCCACCCGAGTTTCGTGATGAGCGCGAGTTTCACGAACCAGACGCTGGCTCAGATCGAATTGTTCACCAAGTCGGATGAATATGAGAATGACGTTTACGTGCTGCCAAAGCATCTCGATGAGAAAGTGGCCGCGCTGCACCTCGAAAAGCTGGGCGTGAAATTGACCGAATTGAGCCAGAAGCAAGCCGATTATATCGGTGTTCCGGCAGCTGGTCCGTTCAAACCGGATCACTACCGCTACTAGGCCTGAACCGCAGTTTATCGACAAGATTACAGAAGCCCTCGCAAATCATCGTATTTGCGGGGGCTTTTCCTTTGCCAGACAGTTGCATCGCCGCGCCAGCGAGCATAGCTGGACAATATGGAATTTTCGCCGCTCGCTCTTGTTGTTATCGGGTTGCTGCTCGCTGCATGGACAGTGGCGGCGGCGGTGATGATTGTCAGGGCCAGCGCAAAGACAAAGCGCACCAAAGCGTTGCAGATTTCGCTAAAGCGGATGCAACGTATGCTCGATCAGGCACCGGCAATCCCGATGCTTGTCCGGGTGGATGGCCGGATCGAAGCGCCAGACCGACTTGCCCGCTGGCTAGGGCTGGATGCGATGCCCAATTATCTGAGCGAGCTTGCCGCGGACGATGACGATGCAGGTCAGCATGGCCTGTCCGAAAAGCAGGTAAACAGCCTGACGGAAAAAATTCGGCTCACACAGAAAAGCGCAGCGCCTTTTCAAATGGCGATCACGCCGCCCGGTTCGGGGCGCAGTCTGGCTTTGCAGGGTGCGCTCGCTGATCCGCAGGTATCCCCTGGCGGTGCGGCTTTGGTATGGGTGTTTGACTTTAGCGAAAGCGAAGATGAACTTTCGCGGCTACGGCAGGCGGCGGCTCAGGCCGAGGGCGATTTTGCCGCGCTGGTCGGATTGATCGAGGCTGCGCCTGTGCCGATGTGGTTCCGGGGCCGCAATATGCGCCTGCAACTTGTCAATCAGGCCTATGTCGACGCGGTCGGGGCAGAGGATGCTGCCGCCGTGATCGCCGAGCAGATCGAACTGCTTGAAGCCGAAGCTGGCGCAAGCCCGGCGCAGCAGGCGCTAGCAGTTTTCGAAGGCGAGGCGGCCGCAGAACGCACGATGACCGCGACGCTACATGGCGCGCGCCGCACATTGCGCGTCAGCAATCAGCCGCTCGGCAAAGAAGGCGTGACCGGATACGCGATCGATATCGAAGAACAGCAGCAAGTGCTGCGCGAATTTCGTGCGTTCCGCGAAGCGCAGCGCGAAATGCTCGATCAACTTTCCGTTGGCGTTGCGCAGTTTGACGATAGCGAACAGCTGACCTTCGCCAACCGTCCTTTCCGCAGGCTGTTCGAGCTGCCCGATGGCGCGGTGCGCAACAATACCCCGTTTGAACGGTTCCTGTCCGAAGCGCGTGAAAAAGGTTTGACCCCGGAAGTCCGCGATTTTCCGGAGTGGCGCCGTGAACATGCGGCATGGTTCGATTCTCCCGATATGCAGGAAGAGGCGTGGCCGCTGCCCGGTGGCACGCATCTTCGGATCGTCGCGCAGCCAATGCCCGATGGCGGTATTGTTCTGGTGGCAGAAGACCGAACCGAAAGCCTCGCGCTGTCGGCCACGCGTGACACTTTGCTGCGCACCCGCACCGCCACACTCGACAGTCTATTTGAAGCGCTGGCGATTTTTGCGCCAGATGGCTCGGTGCAGCTATGGAACCGGAGCTTTGCAGGCACTTGGGGGCTTTCTGGCGAATTTCTCGATACGCATCCGTCCGCCGATGCGTTGCTCGAAGCGATTGGCAAGAATTTGACGCGTCCCGGCGACGCCAAACAGATTGGTGCTGTGGTCCGCGCCGCTACTCTGGATCGCAAGGAGAAGGAGGGCCGGGTTCAGCTGTCCGATGGTCGTTCGCTGCGATTTGCGGGCGTGCCGTTACCCGATGGGAACGGGTTGCTGACAGTGCTCGACATAACCGACTCTCAAAAAGCAGAGCGGGCTCTGCGCGAACGTGCGGTCGCATTGGAAGAAGCGGATGCCGTGAAAGCGCGCTTCCTTGCCAATATGTCGTATGAATTCCGCACGCCGCTTACGACCATTGGCGGATATGCCGAACTGCTGAAAAGCGGTGCCGCGGGTGAGCTTAACGAGGGGGCTGGTGAATATATCGATTCGATTCTGACTGCCGCTGCCCGCTTGACCGAGCAGGTCGAAAATGTGCTCGATCTTTCGCAAAGTGAAGCGGGGCTGCTGCCGATTACGAAGGAGCAGACCGATCTGCTCGGGTTCTTGACCAAACTGGTGCGAGAGCGCGAGACGGCGATTATCAAGGCGCAGCTTGGCCTTGACCTGAAAGGCAAGCGCGGGCGGATGGTCGATCTTGATCCGCGCCAGATGAGCCGGGCGGTCGGCAATTTGATAGATAACGCGATCAACGGAACACCGGCGGATGGTCACATTACAATCGAAATCCTGAAATCCGATCCCGCAAGCGAATGGGGCACCAGCTTTGTCATATCCGACAACGGTGCAGGAATGAACGCGGACGAGCTTGAGCGGGCATTGGATGGCGGTCGCTCGGCCGAGGACAGCGATACCGAAAAACGCACCGGATTGGGCATCCCGCTCGCCCGGCAACTTATCGCGGCCCATGGCGGCTTGCTGGAGATATCCAGTCAAGAAGGCGTGGGCACCACCGCGATTATCCACCTACCGTGAGCGAAACGTGCCGATATGACCTACCCGATCTTGCCGCGATGGAAGATCTGGGCGGACGGATAGCCAAGCAGCTGCGGGTTGGGGATGTGATCGCATTAGAAGGCGGCTTGGGGGCGGGCAAAACGACTTTGGCGCGCGCGATAATTGCGGCGCTTGGTTATGATCGTGAGGTTCCATCCCCGACCTTTACCATTATCGAAACCTACGATGCGCCGCCGCTGCGATTGCCGGTCATTCACGCTGATTTTTATCGCTTGAAAGAACCAGACGAAGTCGAGGAAATTGGCTTGGATGATTACCGCGATGGCGCCGCCATGATTGCCGAATGGCCCGATCACGCAGGCGGATTTGGCCATGAGGCTGCGTGTTTGACCATCGCTTTGAAAAACGCGGTAAAAGGTGCGGATGCGGGCCGAATTGCGATTGCCGAGGGTGCCGCCGATTGGCTAGGACGTATGCCATGAACGATCTTCCTAACGGCATAGTTGAATTCTTGGCAAATGCGGGTTGGGCAGACGCAAATATTGACCCGATTCCCGGCGATGCCTCGTTCCGCCGGTATTTTCGTCTTCGCAAAGCTGATGGATCGGGCGCGATGTTGATGCACGCCCCGCCGCCGCATGAGGATCCCAAACCGTTTCTGCATGTTGCGCAGTGGCTATCTGATCAGAAAATGCGCGCCCCGGAAATCTATTCGACTGATGCACCCCAGGGTTGGGTGCTTACCGAGGATTTCGGCAATGACCGGATGCGCGATTGGCTGGATGATCACCCAGATCGCGAAACCGCTGCCTATGAAGGCGCGATTGATGCGCTTGTCGAACTGCACAAACGGCCTGCGGGGCCATTTCCGGCCTATGACATGGCGACCTATTCCAGAGAAACTGCGCTGCTGACGGAATGGTATGCACCTGCGCAAAAACTGGATGTTGATATCGCAGGCTATGCGGCGGCATGGGAAGCTGCTTTGGCGCCTATGATTGCGCGGCAGGAGCCCGGCGTTACTGTGCTCAGGGATTACCATGCCGAGAATATCATGCTGCTTGGTGATCCGGCGGACCGCGCGCCGCAGGGTTTGATTGATTTCCAAGACGCGTTGGTTGGTCACCCAGCCTATGATCTTGTGTCTTTGTTGCAGGACGCGCGCCGCGATGTGTCCGCGCAATTGGAGGCAGCCATGCTTGCTCGTTACATTGATTGTGCTGATGCCGATGCGGATTTTGAAGCCGACTATGCTCGCTTGGGCGCACAGCGCAACGCCAAGATCGTCGGGATCTTTACCCGTCTATACAAGCGCGATGGAAAGCCGCGCTATCTGGAGATGATCCCGCGCGTTTGGACGGCGATGGAGCGCGATTTGGCGCATCCTGCGCTTGAGCCGGTGGCACAATGGTTTGACGATAATATTCCGCCTCAGCTGCGCGAAAGCGGCGGAGGCACGATCGTATGAGCGCGAACGGATTGGCGAGCGATACGGCGATGGTGATGGCCGCTGGAATGGGTAAGCGGATGCGCCCGCTTACCGTCAGCCAACCGAAACCGATGGTGCGCGTGGCTGGAAAGCCGTTGATTGATCACGCGCTTGACCGGCTGGCCGAAAGCGGGATCGAACGCGCTGTGGTTAATGTGCATTACATGGCCGATGCGCTTGAGGCGCATGTGATTGATCGCGCCATTCCCAAAGTCACGATTTCGGATGAGCGCGATGCTTTGCTGGAAACGGGCGGCGGCTTAATCCGCGCGCAGGCGCATCTGCCCGATCCGTTCTTTTGTCTCAACGCTGACAATATCTGGCTTGATGGTCCGCGGGATGCGTTTCGCGATTTGACGTCATGCTGGAACCCGGAAAAAATGGACGCGCTGCTGCTTGTCGTAAGCCATGTCCGCGCGGCAAATTTCAGCGGCGCTGGTGATTTTTACATGGATGCCGCCGGTCAACTTTCGCGCCGAAAGCCGGGGCGCATTGCGCCGTTTATCTACACCGGAATCCAATTGATTTCGCACCGCCTTTTGCGCGACGCACCGCAGGGTAAGTTTTCAACCAACGTCCTGTGGAACCGCGCCATCGAAGAGGGGCGCCTATTCGGAGCCTCCTTTACCGGACAATGGTATGAAGTCGGCACGCCAGAGGCGATCGGCCCAACGGAAGAAGCTTTGAAGCGTGGGTGAGACATCCGGGCCAGAGATTTATTCCATCGCCGCCCATCGCGGTTTCGCAGATGCTCTCGTCGCAGGGTTGATCCCGCGATATTCTCAGACCGATGCCGGCCTCGCCCGTCTGACATTGCTGGTGCCCAGTTCACGCGCGGCGCGCACCCTATCCGAAGCCTTCGTGCGTCATTCGGGAGAGGCGGGATTGCTGATGCCGCGAATGGTGACGGTCGGCGATCTCGATCTGGATGAAGCGCTTGGCAATTTGCTCGATCCGCTTGGAGCGAGCGATATTCCCCCGGCGGTTGAACCGACGCAGCGCTGGCTGGAAATTGCCCAATTGATCGAAGCGGAACAGGCCGAAGAGGGCCTTGCGCCGTTACCTGGGTTGGCCCGGCTCAGGCTGGCGCGCGATATCGCCAGAGCCATGGACCGGCTTTTGGTTGAAGACGTGTCACCCGATGCACTGACCGGCGAGGCGGTTCTGGACCAGCTGGGTAATTTGTCCGGGCATTGGAAAAAATCATTGCGGCGATTTGCGCGTGTAGAGGCGCGCTGGCGTGAGAGATTGGCGGAGCTTGGACGGGTTGATGCCGCCACCCGCCGCAATATGCTGTTTGATCGGGCCGCGTTAAAATGGCGCACCGATCCGCCATCTCAGCCTATCGTGGCCGCAGGTGTGACGAGCGCCTCGCCAGCCCTCGCAAGGATGTTGCGCGTGATTGCAGATTTGCCCAATGGCGCTGTGATCCTGCCCGACCTTGATCTGTCGATGAACGAGGATGCATGGGATGAGCTTGGGCGTGCTGGTGCGGCCCCTGAACCCGGCGGCGAGGTGTTCGGCAAAAAGGATGCGCTGACCCACCCGCAATACCATCTCAAACTCCTGCTTCAGCGGATGGGTATTGCCCGTGCCGAAGTCCGCCCATGGCATCGCAAAGGCGAAGCCGCAGCGCCGCCGGCGCGCAGCCATGCGATCAGTTCACTGTTCCTGCCGCCGCAAGCAAGCCAGTCATGGATCGATCTGGAGCCGGATAAACGCCGACTGTCGGGCGTCCGGTTGATGACCACCGCGACCAGCGCGGAAGAAGCGCAGGCGATTGCCATGCTGGTGCGCGAGGCGCTTGAGCAGCCGACCAGGCGTATTGCCGTGATTACAGCTGACCGGGCATTGGCGCTGCGTGTGACACAGCAGCTTGAACGCTGGAACATCGTTGCCGATGATACGGCGGGCCGTCCGCTATCGTTGACGCCTGCGGGCCGGATGATCGGCCTGCTTGCAGGGCTGGCTTCGGGAGGGCTGGAACCGGCGGCGTTGATCGCGGCGCTTGCGCATCCGCTGGTTCAGCGAGATATCGAAGGTGCCCGGTCCCAATGGCTGTCCGCTTTGCGGGCGTTTGAATACGACCTGCGCGGTCCGTCTCCGGCGCCGGGATACGAACCGCTCCGCGCGGTCGCGGATAAAGCCAAGGTTCGCGATTGGTGGGACGGTGTTGAGCGGGTTCTTACACCTCTGCTCGCGCCACTTTTCGCTGATGAACCAGAAATCGCTCTTGCCGATGCGATCGACACTTTGACGATTGCAGCAGAAGCGCTGGCCGGTGATGCTGTATGGGCGCGCGAAGACGGGCGCGCTCTGTCGGCCATGATCGAAGATTTGCGCCTTCATGCGCGCGGCAGAGACACCGCGATTGCGCCCGCTGATCTGGCAGGCGTTCTGCGCGATTGCATGGACGAGGTTTCGGTGAGGCCTCCATATGGCGGGCATCCCCGAGTGAGCATATATGGTCTGCTGGAAAGCCGCATGGCGCGAGCGGATCTGATCATATGCGGCGGATTGAATGAAGGCAGCTGGCCGCAGGCACCCGGAGCCGATCCGATGCTGGCGCCTGCTATTTTGCGTGCATTGGGCGTGCCCGGTGCAGAATTCCGCATCGGATTGTCCGCGCATGATCTGGCCGGAGCAATGGGCGCACCCGAAGTGGTGCTGAGCAGAGCCCAGCGCGACAGTGAAGGGCCGACGCTCGCTTCGCGGTTTTGGCTCCGGGTTGAGGCGCTGCTGGGTGAAAAACTGGCAGCCGAGCACCGCGAAAGCACGATACCGTTGATAATGCCGCTGCTCGATCGCGATCCGGTGCCGGCCTCTGAACCAGAACCCTATCCAAGGCCGGAACCCAAGCCATCGTCAGAGCAAAGACAGGTCAAAATCAGCGCGACCGCGCTCGACCGGTTGCTGGGCGATCCGTATCAGTTTTACGCGCGCGAAATTCTGGGCCTGAAACGCCTTGATCCGCTTGCCGCGGATCCGTTTGCCGATCCAGCTTTGCGCGGCACATTGGTTCACGACATTCTGGATGCGTGGCACAAGGCGCGCATTGATCATCCCAATCTGGCCTTGGTTCCTTTCGCGGAAAAAATGCTGACTGAGAAACAGGTCCACCCCCTGTTCTGGGGGCTGTGGCGCCCGCGTATTTGCGCAGCGTTGGAGCGATTTGAAGAATGGGTGAACGAAGACGCGAAACAGGGCCGTGAAGTGATCGCCACCGAAGTTTGGGGCGAGATGATGTTCGAGGGCGTACGGGTCGGCGGAAAGCCCGATCGGATTGATCGCTTGGCCGACGGAACTTTGGCGATTGTCGATTACAAAACAGGAAAGCCGCCCTCGAAACAGGAAGTTTCCAAGGGGTATCGCCTTCAGCTTGGCGTGCTTGGTCTGATTGCGAGTGAGGGCGTTTTTGACAAAGATGGTGCTGCGATTTCAGGTGATGCAACCAAATTCGAATTTTGGTCCCTGAGGAAAGTTGCTGGCGAATTTGGCGAACGAAATGAGCCGGTAAAACTGAGCGATCGGCAAAGCGGTCTGTTACCCGAGGACTTTCTGCATGAACATGAACGCTATCTGCGCGAAGCCATCACGAAATACATCAAGGGGGACGCCCCCTTTATCGCCAAGGAAAATCCCGATTATCCAGGTTTTACCGATTACGATCAGCTGATGCGGCTGGACGAATGGCAGCTTGCCCAAGCGAGCGATGATGCGGGGCCGGACGCGTGAGCGGCGCGCTGCAAAATCAGGGTAAAGTATACCCTCTTGCCGGAGAGCAGCTTTCAGCGGCCAATCCTGATGACAATGTCTGGCTGTCGGCTTCGGCAGGCACAGGCAAGACGCAGGTCCTTTCAGCGCGCGTGCTTAGGCTGCTGCTGCGCCCGGATGTCGATCCCTCGGAAATTCTGTGTCTGACCTTTACCAAAGCGGGCGCCGCAGAAATGGCGACCAGGATCAACGCGGTGCTCGCGCGCTGGGTGCGGTTGGAACCGACCAAGCTGGCGGCGGAACTGGGCGATCTGGGTGCGGATATCGGGCCCAAGACACAGGAGCGCGCGCGGACGCTCTTTGCCCAGGTGCTCGATTGTCCGGGCGGAGGCTTGCGGATTGATACGATCCACGCCTTTTCGCAGTGGCTGCTCGCCAATTTTCCCGAAGAAGCCGATCTGCCGCCCGGCGCGCAGCCGATGGAGGATCGCACCCGCGCATTGCTGGCGCGTGAAGTGTTGACCGATCTGCTGACCAGCGCCCGCAAGACAAACAACACGCGCATCCTTGATGCAGTGACCCTGTTTACCATTTCGAAAGCCCCCGAAGCGCTGAGCAATTGGTTGATGCGGTGTGCCAAGGCGGAAGACATGTGGGCGGGGCCGACCGCCTGGCAATCGCCGATGGATGATCGAGTGCGTCAATTGCTGGGAATTCCCGCGAATGCCGATGCGAATTGGTCGTTCGAAGGGCTTGATGCAGAATTCTTCCCTGACGACCAACTGATGGCCATGATTCCTGCATTGGAAGAATGGGATACGAAGACGGCAAAAAAGTGCCTGGTATTCATGCGCGAATGGCTCGCGCTGGATACATCGGCGCGAATTGAGCGGTTTGGCGAATTTAGAGGCAATCTGCTTAAAGCGGACGGCACGCCTAACATGACAATCAAAAAGCCTCGCGAGCAATATCCCGGCTTTGCCGAAGGGCATGACATGGTGTCTCAGGCTGTCTTGCAAGTTGAAGAACGCGCTGCCTTGCTGGACCTCGCCGAATTCCTGACAGCTGCGTTGGAAATTGGCCGTGATTTCGCAATCCGTTGGCAGGATGCAAAACGGCGCGAGAGCCTGCTTGATTTTGATGATCTGATCCGGCGCGCGGCGGGGCTTCTGAAAAACAGCGTCACAGCAGACTGGATCCGGTACAAGCTCGACCGCCAGTTTGACCACATTCTTATCGATGAGGCGCAGGACACCAATGAAGCGCAATGGGACATTGTTTTTGCGCTGATCGATGATTTCTTCAGCGGCGAGGGCGCAAGCGGTGATCGTTTGCGGACCGTCTTTACCGTGGGCGATTACAAACAGGCGATCTTCGGGTTTCAGGGGACCAGCCCCGAAAATTTTGCGAAAGCCAAGGCCAAAGTCGCCCAAGCCATCGAAGACGCACGCAAACATGCCGCCGATATGCGCGATGGACGCCGCATTCCCGGCTGGCAGGATCTCGATCTTGGCCGATCTTTTCGAACATCGAAACCGGTTCTGGATTTTGTAAATCGCGCCATTGCATCGATCGGGCATTCGGAATTCGGATTGAGCGACACGCCGCCCGACCATATCGGTGCGGTGCGGCCCGGATTGGTGGCAATGTGGCAGCCGGTCACATCGGCCGACGATTTTACCGAGCAGACAGAAGACGGCGATGATGCCGCAGAACCGGGCTGGCTGCCCCCGCATGAAACCGTGCTGGCGGAAAAGATCGCCGCGCAGGTTTACGACTGGGTCAAGGGTGAAAACCCGCTTGTTCTCGCCAAGTCGCAGCCACCGCGCCATGCCACCGCAGGCGATGTGATGGTGCTCGTGCGAAAGCGCGGCGCGCTGGCGGCGCAGATTGTGGCGAAACTTCATGCCAAAGGCGTTGCCGTGGCCGGGGTCGACCGGCTGAGGCTGGGCGCGCCATTGGCGGTAAAAGACCTGATGGCGGCGCTGAGATTTGCGGCACAGCCGCTTGATGATCTGTCATTGGCGAACCTGCTGTCTTCGCCGTTGATCGGGTGGACGCAGGACGATCTGCTCGCCCATGTTCCGCGAGAGAAACAGTCTGATACGGGCAAACTTCCATCGCTATGGGGGCATTTGCGCAAGCTTTCCGATCCCAAGGTCGCGCAGACATGCGCGGACCTTAGAAGTTTGCTTGCCAGGGCGGATTATCAGACCCCGCAGGCATTGCTGGCGTGGCTGCTGACCGGCCCGTGGCGCGGCCGTGAAAAGTTGATCATGCGGTTGGGTCGTGAAGCGAATGATCCGATTGACGAGTTGGTCAATGCCGCTTTCGCGTTTGAAAGCGCGCATGTGCCCAGCCTTGCGGGCTTTATCGAATGGTTCGATGCCTCGGATGATGATCTGAAACGCGATGCCGATGGGGCGGGCGGCCAAGTGCGTGTGATGACAGTGCACGGATCAAAGGGATTGCAGGCCCCGATTGTTATTCTGGGTGATGCAACTGGAAAGCCGGGGCAGGGCGGCGATCTGGAATTGTTAGACAGGGATATAGGCGCAGAAATACACCGTAGCGTGCCTTTGCCGTCGCTGGCGAAAGACGAAAAGCGCGGGCCTGTTCTTGATGCGGAAAACGTGGCTGGCGATGCCAGCATGCAAGAGCATTGGCGCCTGCTTTACGTTGCAATGACCCGCGCAGAAGAGGCGCTGTTTATTGGCGGGGCTCTTGGCCGGCGCGAGATAAAAAAAGGCCCGCATGAAGACAGCTGGTATGCGCGTCTGGCGACAGTGTTCGAAGCAGATCCGTTGCCCGATCCGCGCTGGGGTGAGCGGCGAGAATGGGGTGAGCAGGCCGAACCGCTGGTTTCCGCCGATGAAGCAGCCAGCACAGCAGATCGACCCGAGCTGCCTGTATGGGCCACGACGCCGATCGGGCCGGAGCCCAAACCGCCAAGGCCGCTTGCACCCAGTTCCGCTGGCGAAGAACTGGCCGCTGATCCGCCATTGCCGGTCGATGCACTGAAGGTTGCGGCGCGGCGCGGTGTTTTGATCCACCGATTGCTGGAGCGGTTACCCGATCTGCCGATTGATACGCGCGAAGCGGCAGGTGCCGCGTGGCTGGCGCAGCAGGGCGATGATTTGCCAGAGGATACACGCGCTGAAATGCTCGCCAGTGCGATGCGGGTGCTGTCAACAGAGCGGTTTGAGGATATCTTTTCTCCGGATGCTTTGGCGGAGGTTCCGCTGGCTGCAACCGTTGGCAAAGTGGTTATTTCGGGGACGGCAGATCGGCTGCTGATCGGCGATGACCAAGTGACGGTGGTGGATTTCAAGACCACGCGTCGCCCGCCGCGCAATGCAGAGGATATTCCGAACGCGACGCTAAGGCAGATGGCGGCATACACGGCTGCTCTTGAGGTTATCTTTCCGGGGAAATCAGCGCGCGCGGCAATTTTGTACACGCAAACGCCGCAATTGATCGAAATCGCCGCCGAATTGCTGGCCCCGTACAAGGATCATTTGGGGGACGCGCAGGAAAGCTATGTCCCGATCGATATTGAGTAAGCGGGAAATCCGCCTAGATAGGGATCAACCCAATTACAGGAGAAACATCATGGCCACCATCAATGTGACCGACGAAAATTTCAAAACCGATGTGCTGGAAAGCGACACACCCGTTCTGGTCGATTTCTGGGCCGATTGGTGCGGGCCGTGCAAAATGATTGCTCCGGCGCTTGAGGAAATCAGCGATGAGCTGAACGGTAAAGTCACCATCGCCAAGATGGATATTATGGAAAACACGGGCATCCCGGCCGAAATGGGTGTGCAATCAATTCCGCTCATGGTGCTGTTCAAGAACGGTGAAGCCGTTGCGCGAAAAGTAGGCGCGGCTCCCAAAAGCCAGCTTAAAGACTGGATCGAAAGCGAAATTTGATTTTCGGACGTTAAGAATTGCGGGCTTGACCTTTAGGTAGGTCAGGCCCGCATTCGCTGGGCAAATGCTTCCCATATCGCGGGGCTCGATGCGCCCAGAAGGCCGGGCATTTCGTGTTCGTCCACGCGGTAATCGCTGCCATCGGGCCGTGCGACCTTGCCGCCTGCTTCATTAAGCCACAACGCCCCGGCGGCGTGATCCCATGCCAGCGTTCGCTCGAACGTAGATACGTCGTTTTGTCCCAACGCCAATCGCGGATACTGCTCGGCAGCGCAGCGGGGTATGTCAGTCAGCGTGTAATGCGGTGCGATTTTTGCGTCAAATTCGGTGCATTGATCTTCGGTGAGAAACATCCGGCTGATTGCCGCGACCGGCGGCGTTTCGCCAGTGGTGCGGGCTTTTATTTTTTCGCCATTGATGAATGCCCCTTCGCCGGCTTTGGCGTGGCACAGGCGGTCAGCAATTGGATCATAGAGCCATCCGGCAACAGCCTTTCCGCCGTCTGCCAAAGCGATGATTATGCCAAATGGCTCTTTTCCTTCGGTAAAGTTCGCGGTTCCATCCAGTGGATCAATGATCCAGGATTGATCGGACAAGTGACCGAGCACCGATTTGTCGGCATGAACCGCTTCTTCGCCAACCACGGCAACACCGGGCGCGAGTTTGGTAAGGGCATCGGTCAGAAAACTCTCAATCTCCCGGTCGACGACGGTGACGGGATCATCCTCAGCCTTCATCTCAATCTCGCTGTCTGTCAGCGCGCGGAAACGCGGCAGCATGGATCGCTGTGCGGCAAAGCGAAAAAGATCGCGGATCTCGGCATCAAGGGGAGAAAGTTTGCTCATATCAGCTACGATAATCCGCGTTGATCGAAATGTATCCGTGGGTGAGATCACAGGTCCACACTTCTGCATGACCATCGCCCATGCCCAGATCGACAGCGAGATCGATAGCGTCACCTTGCAGATGCTTTGCTACCGGCGCTTCGTCGTAATCTTCAACCGGCACTCCGCCACGCGCAGCCCAAACGCCGCCGAATGCGATGGATAACGTGTCGCGGTTGGCGGGTTCTCCCGCTTTGCCGACCGCCATGACAACGCGGCCCCAATTGGCATCTTCGCCTGCGATAGCCGTTTTTACGAGCGGCGAATTGGCAATCGATAGACCGATGCGGCGGGCGCTTTCATCGCTCACCGCGCCGGTTACGCGCACGCTGATGAACTTGCTTGCGCCTTCCCCGTCTCTCACCACCAATTGCGCCAGCTCGCGGCATATATCGGTCAGCGCGGCGGCAAAGGCATCGGCCCCCGGACTGTCCCAGCCCGCGATACGGGGATGTGCCGATTTTCCGGTTGCAAAGGCGAGCACAGTGTCACTTGTCGAGGTATCTCCGTCTACTGTGATGCAGCTATAGGTTTGTGCATTCGCATTATTCAGCAGCTCTTGCAGAAATTCTGGGGCAACGTCTGCGTCGGTGAATATGTAACCGAGCATGGTCGCCATATCCGGCGCAATCATGCCCGATCCTTTGATAATTCCGCACAATTCCACACGGGTATCGCCAATCATCGCGCTGGCATGCGCGCCTTTTGCAAAAGTGTCTGTCGTGGAGATTGCCGCTGCTGCGTCTTCCCACCCGCAGGGGCGCGCCGAAAGCACCGCAGCCACGCCTTCGCGAGCGCGATCTTTTGGCAGTGGCACCCCGATGACACCGGTTGAAGAGACGAAAACTTCATCAGGTGCGCAGCCAAGACCCTCGCTGACTTGTGTCATGATCTGCTCAACAGCCTCTGCGCCGCGATGCCCGGTAAAAGCATTCGAGTTGCCAGCGTTCACAATCAAAGCGCGCGCGGTGCCCGCTTTCAGCTGTTTGCGCCCCATCTCGACCTCGGTTGAGGCACATGCGCTTTGGGTGAAAACACCGGCTACACTGGTGCCTTCATCAAGCGCCACAAATGTCAGATCGCAGCGATCCCAGTCTTTGTAGCGCGCACGCGCCACGCGCAGTGTCACACCGTTAATCGCAGGCATTTCGGGAAAGGGCTGAGCGAGGGGCGAGGTTTCGATATCCATACCGGTATCGCTTAGGCGAGCGAGCAATTGCAGTAAATCGGTGAATCGGTCTGCAATGCGAGTGGACGTTTGCGAACAAAACGCCTATCTGACACGCTTATGACGCGTAAGCTGTTTGCCTTTCTGGCCCTGCTTTCAGGCCTTGCCGCTTTAGGCGGTACTGCGACTGCGTCCTATGCGCACACGTCTTCTGCCTGCAATGCAAGCGTCATGGCGAGCGCCGAGAACGCCGCATCGGACAGGCATATCCAGTCTGATGCGAGCCCCGGCATTGCCTCTGTTGGTAAAAAAGACGCGGCTGAAAATACGCGTCTCCCGCGTCCGCAATCGCTGCGGATGCCGGTGCTTATGGGCATTGATCGCGCTTACGAATAGCGTCCTCGATTCCTAAAGGTTTTCGCGCGCCTGTTCAGGCTGCGCGCCGTTCTTCTCGATTTTTTTCAAAATTGCATTGGCCCCGATTGTGCGGGCAGCATCGACATTAAGGCACCTCTTCCATGTTCAACTCGCTCATGAAATCGGTCTTCGGTTCATCGAATGACCGTTACATCAAATCTGTTGGCAAGATCGTCAATGAAATCAATGCGCTTGAGCCTCAGCTTCAAACGCTTTCAGATGATGAGCTGCGCGCGCAGACCGACAAGTTCCGCGGCCTTTTGGACAATGGCAGCACCCTGGATGATATCATGCCAGAGGCGTTTGCGACGATCCGCGAGGCATCGACGCGCGTTTTCGGGATGCGGCACTTTGATGTGCAGATGATCGGCGGCATCGTACTGCATCGCGGTGAAATCGCCGAGATGCGCACGGGTGAGGGTAAAACCCTCATGGCGACGCTCGCTGTGTATCTCAACGCGATCGAGGGCAAGGGTGTCCACGTTGTTACGGTCAATGATTACCTCGCCGCGCGTGACGCCGAATGGATGGGACAGCTGTACAACTGGATGGGTCTGACCATCGGTGTGGTTGTGCCGAACATGGACGAAACGGCGAAGCGTGACGCTTACAATGCGGATATCACATACGGCACCAACAACGAGTTTGGGTTCGATTACCTGCGCGACAATATGAAACACGAACGCGCGCAAATGGTGCAGCGTCCGTTTAACTTTGCGATTGTGGATGAGGTGGATTCCATCCTGATCGATGAAGCGCGCACGCCGCTTATCATTTCGGGACCGACAGAGGACAAATCCGATCTGTATGTCGCGCTGGATGAAGTCGCCAAAGAGATCCCGGAAGACTGGTACGAAAAAGACGAGAAATCCAAAAGCATCCAGCTAACCGAAGACGGGCTGGAGCAGACGGAACAGTTGCTGATTTCCAAGGGGATGCTGGAAACTGACAACCTTTACGATGTCGAAAATACCCAGGTTGTCCATCACCTCGATCAGGCGCTCAAAGCGGTCCATATGTTCAAGCGCGATGACAATTACATCGTCAAAGACGGCAAGGTCGTGATCATCGACGAATTCACTGGCCGGATGATGGAAGGCCGGCGCTGGTCTAATGGTTTGCACCAAGCAGTCGAAGCCAAGGAAGGCGTCAAGATCGAGCCGGAAAACCAGACCATGGCGTCTGTTACCTTCCAGAATTTTTTCCGCATGTATCCCAAACTGTCTGGCATGACCGGTACGGCTGCGACAGAAGCATCGGAATTCTGGGATATCTACAGCGTCAACGTTGTCGAAATTCCGACCAATCTCCCTGTCGCGCGGATCGATGAAGAAGACGAATTCTACAAGAATACGATGGACAAATTCGCCGCTATCGCGGTCGCCATCAAGGAAAAGCATGAGATCGGGCAGCCCGTGCTGGTCGGCACGGTTTCAATCGAGAAATCCGAATTGCTCAGCCAGTTCCTCGATAAAGAAGGCGTGAAGCATGAAGTGCTTAATGCGCGCCAGCACGAACGCGAAGCGCACATCGTGGCGCAGGCAGGCCGTTTGGGCGCGGTAACAATCGCGACCAATATGGCGGGCCGCGGAACCGATATTCAACTTGGCGGGAACCTTGATTTCAGGATCGAGGATGAAACCGGCGCGATGGAAGACGGGCCGGAGAAAGACGCAGTGATTGCTAGAGTCAAAGAAGAAGTCGCGATAGAGAAGCAGAAAGTTCTCGAAGCGGGCGGTCTGTTCGTGCTCGGCACAGAACGGCATGAAAGCCGGCGGATCGATAACCAGCTGCGCGGTCGTTCCGGTCGTCAGGGCGATCCGGGCCTGTCACGTTTCTATCTGTGCCTTGAGGATGATCTGCTGCGGATTTTCGGTCCAGACACGCTGTTTTCGAAAATGATGAATTCAAACCTCGAAGACGGCGAGGCGATTGGTTCGAAATGGCTGTCGAAAGCGATTGAAACCGCTCAGAAGAAGGTCGAGGCGCGCAATTACGACACGCGTAAGCAGGTCGTGCAATATGATGATGTGATGAACGACCAGCGCAAGGTCATTTACGAACAGCGCGGCGAAATCATGGAATCGGAAAGCGTCGATGACGTGGTGCTGGATATGCGCCATGATACGATCAATTCGATTGTCGGCACCGCTTGCCCTCCCGGATCATATCCGGAGCAGTGGGACATCGAAGGCCTTAAAGAACGCGTCGAAGAAGTATTCGGTCTTTCCTTCCCGTTTGAAGAATGGATCGAGGAAGATCAGGTTGAACCTGAAATTTTCGAAGAGCGTCTGCGCACCGAGACCGACAAGATGATGGAAGAGAAGATCGCTAAAAACGATCCGAGCATCTGGCGCATGGTGGAAAAAGACGTGCTGCTGCGTCAGCTCGATTTCCACTGGAAAGAACACCTCGCCACGCTTGATGCGTTGCGTCAGGTAATCTGGATGCGCGGCATCGCCCAGAAACAGCCGATTAATGAATACAAACAGGAAGCCTTCGGCCTGTTCGAAACGATGCTGGATACGTTGCGCGGCGAAGTCACAAAGATCCTGTTCAAATCCGAGCTGCAGATCTCGCAGCCGCAAACACAGGCTCTGCCTGATTTGCCCGATTTCCTGACCGGGCATATCGATCCGCTCACGGGGCTCGACAATTCGAATGATGGCGATGGGTCGGAACAGCGGCCTGAACTGTTCGGATCGCTGGCAGGTTCGCCGCGCGCGGCATCCGGTCCGGGTGGTTCCAACACCGATAATCCCTACGCGAACCTCAATGTCAGCCGGAATGCACCATGCCCATGCGGCAGCGGAAACAAATATAAGCATTGCCACGGCTCGGCGAACAACCCGAATGCAAAGCTGAACGCATAAACGCGCGCGGCAAAGGGGCGCGGTTGCGATGATCGGAGCGGTTCCAGTTCTGCTGGCGCTCACATTCCTTGTTACCGCGCTGCTTTATGCCAGCGTTGGCTTCGGAGGAGGATCGACCTACGCCGCGTTGCTGGCGATCTCTGGCCTCGATTACCGGTTGCTACCGATGGTGGCGCTGGCCTGCAATATCGTGGTCGTTGCAGGGGGCACGCTGCGCTTTGGCAGGTCGGGTGTCACGCCGTGGCGCGGCGCTATCCTGATGACTGCGATTGCTGCGCCCGCTGCACTTATTGGCGGGCTGACACCGATCGGCCAGGCGAATTTTATGACGCTGCTGGGCGCGAGCCTTGTGCTCACGGCGGTTACGATGTTTATCCCGCTGCATGAAGAGCAGGGGGAAGAGCCCCATCGTATCGCCCGGTATATGCCGGTCATTGCTGCGCCGCTGGGATATCTGGCGGGATTGGTGGGTATCGGGGGAGGTATATTCCTAGCCCCGTTGCTGCATTTGATCCGTTGGGACAATCCGCGCGCCATCGCCGCGACGGCGAGTTTCTTCATTCTTGTGAATTCCCTGTTCGGCCTTGCGGGGCAATTGCTTAAACAGGGACCGGGCGCATTCGGCGGCGCTTTAGGTGCCGCGCTGCCGCTGTTGATAGCCGTTGCGATTGGCGGACAGATCGGCAGCCTGATGGCGCTAAAACTGTTGCCAAAGCGTTGGATCAGATGGCTAACCGCAGCACTGGTGTTTGTAGTGGGCGCACGACTTTTGGCTGGGATCTAGGCCCAGGCCAAAGTCTGAAGTGTAAGGAAAATGGCTCCCCGAGTAGGATTCGAACCTACGGCCAAGTGATTAACAGTCACCTACTCTACCGCTGAGCTATCGGGGAACAGCAACCGGTTGTCTCTCCGGTGCGAGCAGCGCCTATATGGGCGCTCGGATTTCATTGCAAGAGGGTTTGGCAGGAAAATGCTCAATCCGTGACAAATTGCTCTGCCACGATCCGCTCTTCCAGCGACTGGCCCGGATCAAACAGCAGCTCCAGCTCGGTATCGTGCGCAATCTCCAATGTTACCTCCGCGATATGGCGCAATTCCTTTTGATCGGCGACGGCTGCAACCGGTCGTTTTTCATGGTCGAGCACCCGCAATCTGATTCGCATACGGTCAGGCAGAATCGCGCCGCGCCACCTGCGCGGGCGAAACGGGCTGATCGGGGTAAGGGCCAGCATCTGGCTGTCGAGCGGCAGAATCGGGCCATTCGCCGATAGATTGTAGGCGGTCGAGCCCGCAGGGGTCGCCACCAGCACACCATCACCGACCAATTCCTTGATCCGCACACGGCTGCCCACGGTAACTTCGATTTTGGCGGTCTGGCGCGTTTCACGCAGCAGCGAGACTTCGTTGATCGCGCAAAGTGATTGCTTCTCACCATCCTGCAGGATCGCTTCCATGCGCAGCGGTGCAATCCGTTTGCTGTGAGCCTTGGCCAGCCGGTTGGCGATCACGGCGCGTTTGTCATAGCGGTTCATCAGAAACCCGACTGTGCCCAAATTCATCCCATAGGCCGGTATGATCCGGCCAACATCGAGCATTGCGTGCAATGTTTGCAGCATGAACCCGTCCCCACCCAGAACAACGGCGACATCCGCTTCTTCGAGAGGGCACCAGTCCTGTTGGCCAAGCAATGCGTCGTAAGCTTCCTGAGCGTTAGGCGTATCGGATGCCACCAAAGCCATGCGGGCATAGGGGTTGGTCAATCCGTTGGTCGCGCCATTGGTTGCAGGTTTGGTCGCAGTCGTCATTACGGTTTTAAGGCCCCCTAAGCCACAATGCCGATCCCATATCATAGGTGTTGCATGCCGCTGCGATCCCAAACGGCGGTAGTCAGTTATCCTGATGTTCCAAATTCGGTCGGATTGCAATTGTAGTAAGGTTTCGCTGATATGATCGTCTAAGGGCGATTTATGCAAACAGACCGAACATCTTTGACTCATTCCCTACGAGGGCCGACCCGCGGATCGTTTCCGGGTGTGAAGGAATCGGCGCTCGACAGCGATCTGCTGAGCGCGCTTGACCGATCAGAGATCGAGGTCCTGTTTCAGCCCCAGTTTTCAGGCAGCACCGGTGCCGTTGTCGGCGCAGAGGCTTTATCGCGGTGGAAGCACCCGACATTGGGAGAGATTGGCGCGCGCGATCTGTTTGCCATTGCCGAACGGGCCGCCTTGGTCGCGCCGCTATCGCGTCATGTCGTGGCCCGCGCGTTGGAAAACGCAGCTGCATGGCCGGAAGAATTAAGCCTGTCGCTGAACATCACACCCGAAGAATTGGGCAACCCCCGCTTTGCGGCCGATTTTGCGGAATTGATCGGGCGCAGTGAAATTGCACCGTCGCGGCTGATGCTGGAGATTACAGAGGATCTGCTGCTGCGAAATTTGAAGCAGGCAAGCGAGGCGCTGGGCGCGCTGCGCAGTCTGGGTTTTCGCACGGCGCTGGACGATTTTGGCGCGGGCTTCTGCAATTTTAGATATCTGCGTGAATTGCCATTGGACGCGATCAAGCTCGACAAAATCATGGTCGAAGGCGTGCCGGGCGATCCTAAAGCGCTGGCGGTGTTCCGGGCGATCATCGCGCTCGCTCGCGCGCTTGAGCTTGATGTTTATGCCGAGGGTATTGAAAGCGAGATTCAGCGCGTGGCGATCATCTCGGAAGGGTGCGAATATTGGCAGGGTTTCCTGCGTGCACAGCCGATGAAAAGCGAACAGGTGCTGGCTTTGGCCAGAACAGCGCGCGGCCGCGGGCATGGGTGAGGGCACGTTGTTGCTGCGCCCGATCATTCGCTAAGCGGACTTTTATGGCTATTCGTGGCCCTCAATTGGATCAAAAGATCGTTTGGCCTGGATATGATTGGGCTTAAAGGCGGACTGCCACACCTAAAGTGCCGTCAATCCGCCGTCGATCACATTTACCGAACCAGTGGTATAGGTGCTTTCGTCACTGGCTAGAAAGACCGCGAGGTTCGCGACTTCCTCATTTGTCCCGTAACGAGCCATGGGGACCATGGCCTCAATCCGCGCCCTAGCGGACTCCGGTCCATTGGTTGAGAGCTGGTTTTCTACAGACGCAATCATCCTGTTATCGATCGGACCGGGATTGATCGTGTTCACGCGGATTCTATCCGGTGCAAGCTCGGCCGCTGCGGTGCGCATCATGCCGATCACCGCGTGCTTACTGGCGCAATAGGCGCTGAGGCCCGGAAAGCCGGTAAGCCCTGCTGTAGACGACGTGATCATGATGGACCCGCCGCCGCGTTTCTTCAGGTGAGGAATAGCGTGATGGAGCAGGTTCCAGACCCCAATCACGTTTGGCTGCAAAACGTCGAGCACGTCCTTTTGTGTCTGCTCTTCGATTGGCTGTATTACGCCCTCGATGCCAGCATTTGCGAACACAACGTCGAGACCCCCAAATCGCTCGGCGGTCGCCTCGATGGAGGCTTTCGTCTGTTCCTCATCCACAACGTCTGCGGTAAAATACGAGAGACGGTCGCCAGAGCCGAGGCGCTTCGCACTCTTTGCCAGCTTGTCAGAATTGCGGCCCGTCATCATCACGCTTGCGCCTTCATCCAGGAATCGCCGGACGCTTGCCTCGCCAATCCCGCCAGTGGCCCCGGTGATGATCGCAATCTTGCCCTTTAATCTATCTCCCATACTGATCTCCCATCGTGATCTCCCTTGCTGATCAACACGCAAGGCTACGTCGAAACCCGGCGGCGGCCATCCGTAATATCCGAAGATTTAGCCGCAGGCGCGCAAGGAGAGGTGCCAGGCCGCGCTTCACAATCGCATTAGGCAGCGGCCGAATTTGATCAATCGAGCGTTTACAACACCGATTCCGGACGCGCCGTAGCCATGTGGTTACGACCCGGTATCGAATCTGATGGCGCTGTGATCGATGTGGGTTTCAAAGGAATGCCGCGCCCAGATTTGATTGGTCGCCGCCAACTCATAAGAGGGTAGGCGCCGAAAGGTGAGGGCAGGCTAAACTGCGCAAAACTCACAAGCCCTTACGGTTTAAGCCGCCTTCTTGTGCGCCTTCTTCACGATACCGCTCAATCCCTTGGTCAGTTGGAACAGCCCATTGAGGCGGCTTTGCGGATCGCCCCATGCGCGGTTGATGACCAGCTTCATGTCCGGGCGCAATTTCGCGGTCCCTGCCAAGCGGTCGACATAGGCGATCAGGCCGGGGCCATCGGGGAAATCGTCATTGTGGAACGTCACCAGCGTGCCGCGCGCGCCGACGTCAATCTTTGCGATATTTGCAGTTATGGCCTGATGCTTGATCTCGATCAGGCGGATCAGATTTTTGGTCGGCTCCGGCAAATCGCCAAACCGGTCGATCATCTCTGCGGCCATGCTTTCAATTTCTGCGCTGTCCTGAGCCTGATTCAAACGGCGATAGAGCGCCATACGCACCGCAAGATCGGGCACGTATTCCTCTGGGATCATAATCGGCGCATCGACAGTGATCTGGGGCGAGACTTTGTCTTTGGCGGCTTCAAGCCCCATTTCACCCGCTTTGGCGGCCAAAATCGCATCTTCGAGCATGGATTGGTACAGTTCGAAACCAACCTCGCGGATGTGACCCGATTGTTCATCGCCAAGCAAATTGCCTGCACCGCGAATATCAAGATCGTGGCTCGCCAGCTGGAAACCGGCACCCAGACTATCGAGATCGCCGAGCACCTTGAGGCGCTTTTCTGCGATCTCTGAAAGCTGCACGTCTTTCTCATAGGAAAGATATGCATAGGCGCGCAGTTTCGCCCGGCCCACGCGCCCGCGCAGCTGATATAGCTGTGCCAGACCAAAGCGGTCAGCACGGTGAATGATGATTGTATTCGCGCTGGGCAGATCCAGCCCGCTCTCCACGATGGTGGTCGAAAGCAGAACTTCGTATTTGCCTTCGTAAAATGCGCTCATGCGCTCTTCGATTTCGCCTGCGCCCATCTGGCCGTGGGCAGAGATCGGCTTAACCTCGGGCACATTTTCGCGCAGCCATTCCTCGACATCGGCCATGTCGGAAATGCGCGGCACGACAATAAAACTTTGACCGCCGCGATGGTGTTCCCGCAGCAACGCCTCGCGCATCACCATATCATCCCATTCCATGACGTATGTACGCACGGCGAGACGATCGACTGGCGGGGTCTGGATGGTGGACAGTTCGCGCAGACCCGTCATCGCCATCTGCAAGGTGCGCGGGATGGGCGTGGCGGTGAGGGTCAGCATGTGGACGTCAGAGCGCAGCTGTTTCAGCTTCTCTTTATGCGTGACGCCAAAACGCTGTTCTTCATCAACAATCACGAGGCCGAGATTTCCGAACTCGGTCGATTTGGAAAGGATCGCGTGGGTTCCGACGATGATATCGATATCGCCGCTGGCCAACCCTTCGCGGGTTTCCGCCATTTCCTTGGCTGAAACGAGACGGGAAAGACGCCCGACTTTAAGCGGGAAGCCAGCGAAGCGTTCGGTAAAGTTCTGATAATGCTGACGTGCGAGCAAAGTCGTGGGGGCCACCACTGCGACCTGTTGCCCGCTCATCGCCGCAACGAATGCGGCGCGCAAGGCGACTTCGGTTTTGCCAAAACCAACATCGCCGCAAACGAGGCGGTCCATCGGTTTGCCGCTTTCCAGATCGCGCAGAACATCGGCGATGGCGGCATCCTGATCGTCGGTTTCTTCCCATGGGAAACGATCGACGAACTGGTTGAAGCTTGCTTCTTCGGCTTCGAAGACCGGTGCTTTTTTCAGCGCGCGTTCCGCGGCGACTTTCATCAATTCGCCGGCAATCGCAGTGATGCGTTCTTTCAGCTTGGCGCGGCGTTTTTGCCATGCTTCACCGCCCAGCCGATCAAGTTGGACGGCTTCCTCGCTGGAGCCATAGCGGGAGAGCACGTCGATATTCTCGACGGGAATGAACAATTTGTCGCCGCCGCGATATTCCAGCGCAACGCAATCATGCTGGCTTTTGCCGACGGCAACCGGGTCCAGACCGAGATATTTGCCAATCCCGTGTTCGACATGGACCACCAAATCGCCGCGTGTAAGCGCCTGCAGTTCGGCCAGAAACGCGTCGGAATCCTTGCGCTTCTTTTTCCGGCGGACGAGCCTGTCGCCCAGAACGTCCTGCTCTGTCAGGATTTCCAGATCGCTGTTGGCAAAGCCTGCTTCAAGGGGGAGAACCATCGCGGCGGTTTTGCCCTTGGCGGCGAGGCCGAGGGCTTCCTGCCACGTGTCGGCCAGCGTCGTTTCGCAGCCCGCTTCGGACAGGATCGATGCAATGCGTGACCGGCTGCCAGTGGAATAGGCGGCGAAAAGCGGTCTGCGGCCCGATTTCGCGATCTCTTTGAAGTGCTTTGCCGCCGCGTCATAGATATTGTCGCCGCGCCCGCGCTCCGGGGTGAAATCACGTGCGGCCTTAAACCCGAAATCGAGGTTCGTGTCGCTTTCAGGAGCCGAGAATATGCTGGCGCGGTGGGCGGCAGCCGATTTCAGAGCGCTCTCGAATTCATCCTTGCCGACATAAAGCGCGGTGGGATCAATCGGGCGATAGCTGCCGCTCTTTTCGCTGGCGATCCGCCCGCGTTGCTCGTGATAATCGCTGATATCGGTCAGGCGCTCTTCTGCGGCGCCGATGGCGGCCTGATCAATCACGATCAGATCATCGTCCGACACATGGTCGAACAAGGTTGAAAGCCGTTCTTCAAACAGCGGCAACCAATGTTCCATTCCGGCCAGTCGCCGGCCATCGCTTACCGCTTCGTAAAGCGGATCCTGTGTGGCGGTAGCGCCAAACATTTCGCGGTATCGCGACCGGAACCTTTTGATGCTGTCATCATCAATCAGCGCTTCGGATGCGGGCAACAAAAGGTGCGAATCCAACCGTCCGATCGACCGCTGCGTGCCGGGATCGAACAGCCGCAGGCTTTCCAGCTCGTCACCAAAAAAATCGAGCCGCAGGCCGGATTCAAGCGACGACGGAAAGATATCGACAATCGAACCGCGCACCGCGAATTCGCCGTGGTCGATTACCGTGTCAGTGCGCGAATATCCCTGCCGGGTGAGCAACGCAGAAAGGCTGTCATGCCCGATCGACGTGCCCGGTTTAAATTGACGCACGCTTTCGCGAATACGAAACGGGGTCAGCACCCGTTGCAGTGCAGCGTTGACCGTGGTGACAAGCAATTGCGATCCGCCAGCGGGATGCTGCAGTTTGAACAACGCGGAAAGCCGCGCCGCGCTAACGGAAAGGGCAGGTGATGCCCGGTCATAGGGGAGGCAATCCCATGCAGGCAGCTCCAGCACCTCGACCTCTGGTGCAAAAAACCTTGCCGCTTCGGCCACAGATTTCATGGAAGCATCGTCGGCGGCAATAAATACAGCGCGCTGTTTTGCCGCGCGTGCCATATCGCCGAGGATAAGCGGAACCGCGCCGCGTGGCAGCGACGAAAGCGTAAGCGGAGTTTCCGCCGCCAGGATGCGGTTCAGATCGGGCATGTCTGCTCAGTAAAAGGTCGGGGACACGAGCTGTTCCCGATTTAGAAAGGACGCAGCGATTAGCGCGGGATATCGACGTAGTCGAGCGCTTGCATTTTTTCGATCTGCTCGCCTTGGAATTTTTCGGGCACCGGTGCTGTTTTAAGCGCCCATGCCATCACGTCCACGTCATCTTCGGCCAGCAATTCTTCAAACCATTCCAGCGTCGGGTGATCCCATTCTGACGCGTAGCGATCGAAGAAACCGCCGATCATATAATCGGCTTCGCGCGTGCCGCGATGCCATGCGCGGAACTTTGCGCGCGCCAGTCGGGCTTCGAATGTGGGCATATCCGTCATGCAGGGCCAAGTAAGGCACTCGGCAATCGCGTTCAAGACGGTATAGAGTGTTCTTATGCGTCCAGAGGCCCTCAATCCGCTGTTTATCGAAGCCCGCGACCTTGATGGGGTTGGGCCCAAGATGATGAAGCCGCTGGAGAAGCTGGGCCTGACCCGCGTCAAGGATCTGGCCTATCATCTGCCTGAACGATTTGTGACCCGCCGCGTGATTGCCGATCTGGATGAAGGGGGCGAGGGTGAGCAGGTTGTTATTGCGCTGACCCCGACCGAGCACCGCGCCAGCCGCAACCCGGGCAGAGGCCCTTACCGGGTGCTGGCTCAGGATGACGCGGGCAATATCTGTGCGCTGACATATTTCGGGCGGGCATCCTACACCGCGAAGAAACAATTGCCGGTGGGCGAAAAACGCTGGGTTGCCGGACGTCTCGATCGATACGGCGATATGTTGCAGATTGTACATCCGGATCATGTCGAGAAAGACAGCGCGGCGCATATGGGGCGGCTGGTCGAACCCGTCTACGCGCTATCCGAGGGGCTGACCCAGCCGCGCGTCGCATCGCTAACGGCGCAAGCGTTGGAACGGTTACCGGATCTGCCGGAGTGGATTGAAAGAGGCCAGTTCGAACGCGAAAGCTGGCCTGCATGGCGCGATGCGTTGAAACTGGCGCATAAAGATATGAACGAGCCCGCCCGTGACCGGTTGGCCTATGATGAACTGCTCGCCAACAGTCTGGCTTTGTTGATGGTAAAGGCCGAGGGGCGGCGGCGTAAAGGTCAGGCCTTGGCAGGCGATGGCAATCTGCGCGCAAAGCTGGATCTGCCATTTGAAATGACCGGCGCACAGAAGCGCTCGATCAAAGAGATCGAAGGCGATCTACAGCAGGAATCGCCCATGCTGCGCCTGTTACAAGGCGATGTCGGCGCGGGTAAAACGGTTGTTGCGCTCGCGGCGATGCTGATCGCGGTTGAGGCTGGCAAGCAAGCGGCAATGCTTGCGCCGACAGAGATATTAGCCCGTCAGCATTTCGAGACTCTGCGCAAAATGGCTGCGCCAACAGGTGCAGAGGTCGCGATCCTTACAGGCCGGGCCAAGGGTAAGGAACGCGAAGGCATTCTGATGGGATTGCTTGATGGATCGATCGATATTCTCGTGGGTACGCATTCGATTTTTCAGGATACGGTCAATTATAAAGATCTCGGCCTGGTGGTGATTGACGAGCAACACCGCTTTGGAGTCCAGCAACGGCTTGCACTGGCGGCAAAGGGAAAGCGCGCGCCGCACACGCTGGCGATGACAGCGACGCCAATCCCGCGCAGCCTGACACTTGCGCAATATGGCGAAATGGATGTGAGCCGTCTTGATGAGCTTCCGCCCGGCAGGCAGGCGATTGATACGCGCGTTATCTCGCAGGATCGGTTGGAAGATATGGCCGCTGGTGTCGAAAGGCATTTGGCCAGCGGTCAGCAGGCCTATTGGGTGTGCCCGATGGTGCGCGAAAACGAGACGGACGATATCGCTGCGGCAGAGGCGCGTTATTCCTGGTTGAAAGAGCGGTTCGGCGATGATGTGGTGATGGTGCACGGTCAGCTGCCGCCTGATATCAAAGACGCCAATATGGAACGCTTTGCCAGCGGCGGCGCAAAATTGCTGGTCGCGACGACTGTGATCGAAGTCGGTGTGGATGTGCCGTCTTCAACGCTGATGGTGATTGAACAGGCTGAACGGTTTGGGCTGGCACAGCTTCACCAGCTGCGCGGACGCGTGGGGCGGGGATCGGAAAAGTCGGTCTGCGTGTTGATGCGCGGCAATGAATTGTCCGAAACGGGCCGCAAACGGTTGGCGTTGATGCGGGAAACGCAGGACGGGTTTCGCATCGCTGAGGAAGATTTGGAGCTGCGCGGCGGCGGCGAATTGTTGGGCACGCGGCAATCGGGTGATGCGGCATTCCGGGTCGCCAATCTGGAACAGGTGCAAAAATTACTCCCCGTCGCTCATGCCGATGCGCGGTTGCTTATTGATCGCGATGGCGGACTTACGAGCGAGCGCGGCGAGGCCGCGCGAATATTGCTATATCTGTTCGAGCGCGATTGGGGCGTTCAATTGCTGCGCGGCGGTTAGAAACGGGCTTCGGCGCCGCTTTCTTCAAACGCTTTGACAAGGGCTGCGACCGCGGTTTGGATTTCTGCCCACACCGCTTGGAAATCGCTTTCATCGCCGTAATACGGGTCTGGCACCGGTTCGCCTGATCGCCCCTCTACCGCGTCCATCAAAAGCGATACATTGGCGCTCGCGTCTCGGGGCTCTTGCGCTTTGACCCCGGCCAGATTGGCTGTATCCAGCGCAAAGATATGGGTGAATTCATAGAAATCCTGCGGCTGAAGCTGGCGTCCGCGCAGAGCGGCAATGTCCACGCCGTGCGCCATTGCGGTGGCGATCGCGCGGCTGTCTGGTGGCTCTCCGATATGGTACGCAGCGGTGCCAACCGAATCTACGCGGGCTTCAATGCCTGCGTTTTCGGCAGCCGCACGAAAAGCGCCCTCAACCATCGGAGAGCGGCAGATATTGCCCAGGCATACGAAAAGCACGCTGAGCGGGGGACGAGCGTGGTCTGTCATGACCGACCCATAATGCACCAATTGCAACGTACTCAATACGCACCATAGAAAAGATGGAGTAAAGATTATGCGCCTGTTAACCATGGGGGCCGTGCTGGCTCTGGCTCCGATTGCGCCGGTATTTGCCGGACCCATCGAAGATTACGAGGCGCTGCGCGAAGAAGTGTGGGAGGCGACGCTTGATAGCGATCCCCAGCTTGCCAGCAGCATCGGGGATCGCCGGGGTGACGGGCAATTGGGCGATTTATCGCTTGCCGAATATGACCGCGTTGTCGCGGAAACTCGCGCTTTTCTGGCCCGACTCGATGCGATTGATGCCGATGATCTGACGCGCGATCTGAAAGTTGATTATGCGATCCTGAAAAGCAGTTTCGAAGATCAGCTGGCAGGCGCGGATTTCGATCATAACCGCTACATCCTGTTCACCAATCGCGGCGGCTGGTTCTCCGGCTTTGCGTCGCTGCCGTACCGGTCTGCGTTTTTCACCAAAGCCGATTATCAAAGCTACATCGCCCGTCTGAGAGCATTCAGGGCGTATAACGCAGATGGGATCGCCCGCAGCCGAAAAGCGGTTGAGCTGGGCCTGACCCAGCCTTGCGAGCCAATGCAGGGGTTTGATGCGCGCATCGCGCAGCAGATCACAGGCGATTACACGGTCTCGCCGTTCTGGGAGCCCTTTGCCGCAGAAAAGCCGGGCTCTGTTTCGGAAGAGGACTGGAGCGCGCTTAAAGCCTCGGCTGCCGACGCCATCCAAACCGGTGTCTTGCCGGCTTATGAAAACTTTCTGGCATTCTATCGCCACGAATATGAGCCCAAATGCCGGGCCGGTACGCCCGGTATCCTAGCCACGCCCAATGGCGATGAATATTACGCTTACCGTGTGCGCAGTTTCACCACCACCGACATGACGCCGGACGAAGTCCACAATCTGGGCCTGTCCGAAGTCGCGCGCATCCGCGCCGAAATGGTAGAAGTCGCGACCGAGGCAGGTTTTGAAACCCGCGAAGCGTTTATCGAACATCTGCGCACCGACCCGCAATATTACATGACGGATGAGCAGGAATATCTGCGTTACACGCAGGCGCTGGCGAAAAAGATCGACGGGTTCATGCCCAAACTGTTCGGGCGCTTGCCGCGCCAGCCCTATACCGTGGACCCGATCCCTGCTGCGAATGCGCCGGGCAACACCACCGCTTATTATGAACCGGGGTCTTTAGAGACGGGGCAGGCGGGCATTTACCGGCTTAACCTGACCGAACTGGACCAGCGCCCCTTGTGGGAATTGCCCGCTCTCGGCGTGCACGAGGCTGTACCGGGCCACCACCATCAGATCGCGTTGCAACAGGAACTCGATATCCACCCGCTGCGCGCCAACGGCACATTTTTCACCGCATTTGTCGAAGGCTGGGGGCTGTATTCTGAGCGTCTGGGGATCGAGATGGGGCTGTATGATACACCCGCCAAACAGATGGGCCGTTTGAGTTATGAAATGTGGCGGGCGACGCGGCTGGTGGTTGATACCGGACTTCATTCCAAAGGTTGGAGCAAACGCCAAGCGGTCGATTACATGCTCGATAACACCGCGCTTTCGCCTGCGAATATTGACGCGGAGGTAAACCGTTACATGACATGGCCCGGCCAAGCGCTGGCGTACAAAATCGGTGAGCTGAAAATCCGCGAATTGCGCAGCCGCGCCGAAACGGCGCTTGGCGCAGATTTCGATTTGCGCGCGTTCCACGATGCGGTGCTTGAAAACGGTTCAATCCCGCTTTCGGTGCTTGAGGATTACATCGACAACTGGATCGAAGCGCAATTGGTGCTGCAAGAACCCCGGTCTGATTAAGCGGCCTTGGCCGGGAGGGGTTTGGTCGATCCAAGCACGTCCTCGGTCATGCGGCGAATATTGACCTGCGCTTTCAATCGCGCGCCAAGCAGCGCGGTGCCGCTGACCTTGCGTTGGACGAACAGGGTTTCGACAGGCGGAAACGCCCACGTATCCTTGTCCTGCGCAATTGCCAGACCTTCATCGCGCAGCAGCGGGATAAAGGCGCGGTCACCGAAATCAAACGGCTTGTCTTCGCGCATTTCATTGATGACAATATCGATCATGCGGTTCACCCGTTCCGGGTGTTTTTCGGCGACGATTGGCATCATGAAACCGGATTCAATGGTCGCTTGGAGTACTTCCTCGCGGTTTCCTTTAAGGCCTGCGATCAACATTTTGCGATAGCCGTTTGAAACATCGGGATCGACATCACGGCAGGCGCCAAAATCAAGCAGCACGATTTCGCCTGTGCTGGGCCGATAACGGAAATTGGCAAAGTTCGGATCGGTCTGCATGACACCGAAATCGAACAATTCCCGCGCTACAAGCTCCATCAGGCGGGCCATCGTTTCATCGCGGCGCGCCTCGGTTTCATGCTCCAGCTCTTCGATGCTGACGCCTTCTTCGAAACTCATCGCCAGAATGCGATCCCGCGTTAGACCGTCATGGAGTTTTGGCACAACAAAGCCCGGTACGCCTTTCAGCTTTTCCCGATACAGCTCCATCTGCGCGCCTTCGCGGCGATAATCGGCTTCTTCGTGAAGCTGTTTTTTCGCCTCTGCCAGCAGCGCATCGATTTCCAGTTCAGGCGGGGCAAATCCAGCCACTTTCAGCAGGGTCATGACATTATCGACATCACTGTCGATGCTTTCCGCGATGCCCGGATATTGCACCTTGATGGCCAGTTCTTCGCCATCTCGCGTCAGCGCCTTATGCACCTGGCCGATGGAGGCTGCGGCGATGGGCCGGGGGTTGAACCAACGGAACTGCTTACGCCAATCGGCCCCCCATTCTGACCTGAGCACCGTATCCAGTTGTCGTGCCGGCATAAAGTTTGCCTGATCGCGCAGCGTCGCGAGAATATCGGCAAGTTCCTTTGGCAGGAAATCGCCCGAATCCATGCTGATCATCTGGCCCATCTTCATCGCCGCACCGCGCAAATGCGAGAGACGATCTGTCATGCGTTGAACATTGCCGGGGGTCAGCATCAGGTCGCGCGCCGAAATACCTTCGCCCTTCGCCAGTCGCCGCGCGCCTTCGGCAACCATGCCGCCGGCAACGCCGCTGGCGAGCCTGCCGAAACTGGCAAAGCGCGAAACGCGGCCAGACGGGACGGCGCGTTCGCGAGATTTATCGTTCTTGTCGTCGTTCATTGGATCTCAATGCGCCTCAATTGACTGCTTGCCTATGTAACGGTGAGACCGGCGGAATGATCCCGCCTGAATACGCCGCCAGCACGACGAAAGCCCGGAACCAGGTCCGGGCCTTCGCCTCTCGGTAATCGCCGAGTGAATTTTTGTGTATGCGGTTACGCGAGTGAGCGCGCTTCGCCTGACACGTAATTGACGTATACGGCGTGGATCAGACCGGGGACGAAGAACAGCAGCGTCAGGATCAGATTGATCCAGAAATCAGATGTGAGACCTTTTTTCATGGCCACGCCAAGCGGCGGCAAAAGAACGGTCGCGATGACTGTGATAAATTCGATCATTTCGGTATTCCTTGAAACTGGTATTTGCGGGCGATCAGTCGCGCCGACATTCAACCAATTAACGGTTATCCAGGCCGAAATGTTCCAGAAAACTATTTGGAACCAATAGCTTGCCTGTGCGTTAGGGCACGGTCAGCTGATTGACAGTCCGCCATCAACTGGCAGGCTTTGCCCGGTGATGTAATCGCTGTGCGATGAGGCCCAGAAGACAGCGAGCCCTTCGAGACCGGTGTGATCGCCTGAGCGCCGAAGCGGGATGCGTTTTTCCATCCACGCGGCGAATTTGGGGTCGGCTTTCGCGGTGATGTCCGTCTCGTAAAACCCGAACAACAAGGCGTTGGCAGTGATTTTATACCGGGCAAGCTCGAAAGCCGCGCCGCGAGTAAGCCCGTTGAGCGCTGCCTTTGACGCGGCGTAATCGGATGACCGGTTCACCCCCATGATCGACTGATCAGAAGAGGTCGCGATCAGTTTTCCTCCTGCATCGCCATTCTGCGCTCGTTCAATCATGTGGCGCGACACATGTTTGTACACCAGCGCAGGACCGCGAGCGTTCACGGCCATCGTGTTGTCCCAGCCGCTTTGCGTGATGTCGGGAATGGCCGTGCCCGCGCCCGAAATCCCGGCATTGGCAAAACACGCATCAATCCTGCCAAATGCAGCCAAAGTTGCGGCCATCGCGGATTCGATCTGCGTTTCGTCGGTCACGTCGCATTGCAGAGCTTTGATTTCGCCTGTGCCGATTGAGCGCAATTCGAGCATCGCCCGGGCATTCTTGGTGTTATTGCGCGCCCAGATCGCGACATTCGCGCCCGCTTTGACTAACCCGCGCGCCATGCCGAGGCCAAGGCCGCCATTGCCGCCGGTGATGACCGCCACACGGCCCGATAGATCAAACAGTTCCATGCCTGCTTTCGTGGCGTAAAGCGCGCGATCTCGCAAGCCAGCGGGAACCGCGAGCGGCTTCTGATGATTGGGCTGGCATGGACGGAACATCTTCACTCACTCCCGCCGCGCGCTGGCTTGGCTATGCCGGGTTGTTGCCGCAAATCATCTGCCTCACGCTGGCTGCGACAGGCCATGAATATGCCTTCACCGCGCTTGCAGGCGGGTTTGCCTATGCAGCGGCGATTTTCAGCTTTCTCGGCGGGGTCTGGTGGGGGCAGGCGATAGCAAGCGGCAAAGCAGGCGCAGGATCGTATCTGGTGGCGGTGATGCCCAGTTTGATCGCCGTTGCGCTGTTTTTGCCGTGGAGTTTCGGTTGGGACTGGCCGGGGCCTGCGCTGATGTATCTGGGCGGATTTATCCTGATGTCGCCCGCGATTGATCGAAAGCTGAACTTTGCAGCGAACGATTTCATGCGGCTGCGGGTGCAATTGTCGGTCGGGCTAGGCGTGCTGACGATCGCGCTTGGTTTTGTGGCAGAGGCAATCGTTTGATCGCTGCATGTGTTGAAATGTGAAAGCGGGCAGGGTGGCAAGCGGCCAAATGCCGCCTATAGCTTTCGCCTATGAAAAGCGCAGCGATTCACGAAATTCATCCTGAACAGCAATATCTCGATCTGATGCAGCAGATTTGGGAGACCGGCAGCCAGCGGGTCGATCGGACCGGTATCGGCACACGCTCGATTGCAGGGGCGATGCTGCGTTATGATCTCGCGGATGGCGCCATGCCTTTGCTCACGACAAAGCGGGTGTACTGGAAAACAGCAACGCGCGAAATGCTGTGGTTCCTTACCGGAGAGACGAATATCCGGCCACTGGTGCTGCAAGGGGTGAAAATCTGGAATGAATGGCCGCACGCCCGCTATGTCAAAGAAAGCGGCGATGATGTCTCGCTTGACGAATTTGTCCAGCGCATTGCCGATGACGAGGCTTTTGCCGCGCGTTGGGGCGATCTGGGGCCGGTCTATGGCAAGCAATGGGTGGATTGGCCGACTTACCGATATCGCAAAGATGGGCTTTACGAGCGCGGTGAAGGCATCAATCAGGTTGCCGAGGTCATTGATAGTCTGCGCAACAATCCCGGCAGCCGCCGCCATATCATCGAAGGGTGGAATGTCGCCGAGCTTGACCGGATGGCATTGCCGCCATGTCACAAGACCTATCAGTTTCACGTTGCAGAAGGCCGCTTGAATTGCATGCTGTATCAGCGCAGCTGTGACGTGGCGCTGGGCCTGCCGTTCAACCTGTGGTCAGCGGCGCTGTTGGTGCGAATGATGGCGCAGCAAGTTGGGCTGGAGCCGGGCGAGCTGGTGTGGATGGGCGGTGATGTTCACCTGTATCTCAATCACGAAGATCTGATCACCGAACAGCTGGGCCGAACGCCTTGCGGAAGCCCAACTCTCGAAATCTCCCGAAAGCCTGAAACAATTTTCGATTACAAAATCGATGATTTTGTGGTGCATGATTACGCGCCGCAGGCCCCGATCAAGGCACCTGTTGCGGTCTGATCTGCGCCGCTTGACCGCGCCGAAATGCTGACATACGCGCCGATTCAGACGCATTGGGAGCAGCATTGATCCGGCCGGGAACGGCCCGACGGATCTACGCATTTCTCCTGTGCAAACGGACTCTTTACGGGAGAGCACAATTATGGCCGATCAGGCCGATAAAAAGCCGCATACCGGAGACAACCGGCCCGCACTTGCGCTGCACGTGCCGGAGCCGCGCTCGCGCCCGGGCGGTCCGGTAAACTTCGCCGACATCGATATCGGCAAGGCCGGTGATCAACCACGCCCGGATGAAGGCACCGCGCCAGCCGACATGAAAGACCTGGCCTATGGTCTTGTCCGCGTGCTTGGTGATGATAACAAAGCGTATGGCCCGTGGGACCCGAAACTGGACCCTGACACCTTGCGGATCATGCTCGGCCATATGGCGATGGTCCGCGCCTTTGATGAGCGCATGTTCCGCGGACAGCGTCAGGGTAAAACGTCATTCTACATGAAATGCACCGGTGAAGAGGCGACCAGCGTTGCCGCTTCGATGGCGCTTGCCAGTGACGATATGGTTTTTCCGTCATACCGTCAGCAAGGCATCCTGATCGCGCGCGGTTACCCTTTGATAGAGATGATCAATCAGATCTATTCGAACAGAGGTGACAAATTAAAAGGCCGGCAGCTGCCGATCATGTATTCGAGCCGCGAGCACAGTTTTTTCAGCATCTCAGGCAACCTTGCGACCCAAACTCCGCAGGCGGTTGGGTGGGCCATGGCCAGCGCGATCAAGGGCGACAGCCGGATCGCGGCAACATGGGTTGGCGAAGGCTCCACAGCGGAAGGCGATTTCCACAGCGCCTGCACCTTTGCAACGGTGTATAATGCACCGGTTATCCTCAATGTTATCAACAATCAGTGGGCGATTTCCAGCTTCTCTGGTTTTGCGGGCGCTGAACGAACCACCTTTGCCGCGCGAGCGCTGGGATATGGGCTTGCCGGGCTGCGCGTGGATGGCAACGATGCGCTGGCGTGTTTCGCGGCGCAGCAATGGGCCGCCAATCGCGCCCGCGCCAATCAGGGGCCGACCCTGATCGAATACTTCACCTACCGCGCCGAAGGTCACTCAACCTCCGATGACCCCTCCGGCTACCGTTCTGCGCAGGAGCGCGAGGAATGGCCGCTGGGCGATCCGGTAATGCGTTTGAAAAACCACCTGATCGAAATCGGTGAATGGGATGAAGATCGCCAACAGGCGATGGACCTCAAATGTGCGGAAGAAGTGAAGGCGACGACCAAGGAGGCTGAAAAGAACGGTATCCTTGGCCACGGAATGCACCATCCGTTCCACACCATGTTCGAAGACGTGTTCGAAGAATTGCCATGGCATCTCGAAGAACAGGCCAAGCAGGCGACCAGCGAACGGATTGCGAAATTCGGTTCGGAAAGGCCCGATCAATGAGCACCCAGACCAAACCAAAACCGACCGGTGAAACGGGTGGGGAACGCCGGATCAACATGATCGAGGCGATCAACGAAGCTCTCGATGTGATGCTTGAGCGGGACGATAATGTCGTGGTGATGGGCGAGGATGTCGGTTATTTTGGCGGTGTGTTCCGCTGCACAGCCGGGCTTCAGGAAAAACACGGCAAGACCCGCGTGTTCGATACCCCGATCAACGAATGCGGGATCATCGGCGCGGCGGTGGGGATGGGCGCGTATGGCCTTCGCCCTGTCCCTGAAATCCAGTTTGCCGATTACATCTATCCCGGTCTTGACCAGTTGATATCCGAAGCAGCCCGTCTGCGATACCGGTCCGCAACGGAATATATCGCGCCGATGACGGTGCGCTCCCCCTTTGGTGGCGGCATTTTCGGCGGGCAAACGCACTCGCAATCACCCGAAAGCATCTTCACTCACGTTTCAGGCTTGAAAACGGTCATTCCCGCCACGCCTTACGATGCAAAGGGGCTGTTGATTTCCTGCATCGAAGACAATGATCCGGTGATCTTTTTTGAGCCTAAGCGGATCTATAACGGCCCGTTTTCAGGCTATTATGACAAGCCGGTAGAGCCGTGGAAGAAACACGAGGCCAGCATCGTGCCGGAGGGGTATTACAAGATCCCGCTGGGTAAAGCGCGTCAGGTGCGTGAAGGCGAAGAGCTGACAGTGCTTACCTACGGCACGATGGTTCATGTGGCCGAGGCGGTTTGCCGCGAGAAAGGCATTGATGCCGATATTCTCGATCTGCGCACGCTTGTTCCGCTCGATATAGACGCAATCGAGGCGTCGGTTAAAAAGACCGGACGTTGCCTTGTGGTGCACGAGGCCACCCGAACATCGGGATTCGGCGCAGAGCTTTCCGCGCTCGTAACAGAGCGGTGCTTTTACCACCTCGAAGCCGCAGTGGAACGGGTGACCGGGTTCGATACGCCGTATCCGCATAGCCTCGAATGGGCATATTTCCCCGGTCCAGTTCGCATTGGCGAGGCAATCGACAAGATTTTGAAAGACTAACGTATGGCATGACCAACTTTCCTACGCGCGCGGTTTCATGGCATTGAAATGATGATGAACCAGCCCGCAAATACCAAAGGAAGTTGGACAAGTGTCAAGCAGCGATTTTGGAAGATTTTCCAAAAATAACAATGGATTGAGCCTGTAGGCACCGGATGACACATTCCGTTTTTGTCACCCAGGTCCTACACAATCGAAGCGAGCGATCGCAGGTCGAAGGATAGTTTGAAATATGGCTAAGTTCACTTTCAACATGCCCGATGTGGGCGAGGGCGTTGCCGAGGCGGAGATCGTCGAATGGCAGGTCAAGGTCGGCGATATTGTATCCGAAGACCAGCATTTGGTCGACGTGATGACCGATAAGGCAACGATCGATATCGAGAGCCCAGTTGACGGCAAAGTGATCGAAGTCGCCGGGGAAGTTGGCGATACCATTTCGGTTGGTGCGATGTTGCTTGTCGTTGAAGTCGAAGGCGAAGTATCAGACGAAGCGTCAGATGAAGGTGAAGAGGCACCGCAAGAGCCTGCTTCGGCACCGGCACCGGCACCGGCACCGGTACCTACACCTGCGCCTGAGAGCCCGCCTGAGGCGGCTCCTGCTCCTGCTCAGACGCCTGAGCCTACACCAGCACCAGCACCAACACCCGCTTCGGCTCCGGTTTCGGAGCCTTCTTCTGCGGCCAAAGTGCTTGCCAGTCCCGCTGTACGTCAGCGTGCCCGCGATCTTGGGATTGATCTGGCGCAGGTGAAGCCTGCCGATGATGGCCGCGTTCGCCACGGCGATCTGGACCAGTTTCTTTCGTACAATTCCGGCGGCGGGTTTGCTCCGGCTGGTGCGGCGCGCGAAGATGAAGCGATCAAAGTGATTGGTCTGCGCAAACGGATCGCGCAGAATATGTCCGCTGCAAAACGTAACATTCCGCATTTTACCTATGTCGAGGAATGCGACGTTACGGACATGGAGCGCATGCGGGCTGATCTGAACAGTGCGCGCGGCGACAAACCAAAGCTGACTATGCTTCCCTTGCTGATCACGGCGATCTGCAAACTGATCCCGGATTATCCGATGATCAATGCGCGGTACGATGATGAAGCAAACATCGTCACCCGCCACGGCGCAGTGCATCTAGGACTGGCCGCTCAAACCGATAACGGGTTGATGGTGCCGGTTATCAAAGACGCGCAAAGCCGAAATCTTTGGCAATTGGCGCGCGAAATCGGTCGTTTGGCAGAGGCGGCCCGAACCGGTTCGGCAAAGTCAGAAGAGCTTTCCGGTTCTACCTTGACTGTGACCTCGCTCGGCCCGCTGGGCGGTGTGGCGACGACTCCGGTGATCAATCGCCCTGAGGTCGCAATCATTGGCCCAAATCGCATCATTGAACGGCCCATGTTTGTAACCGGGGCCGACGGTGTCGAGCGAATCGAGAAACGCAAGCTGATGAATATCTCGATCAGCTGCGATCACCGGGTGGTTGATGGATATGACGCAGCAAGCTTTATTCAGGATATGAAAAAGCTGATCGAAACGCCGGTTTTGCTGCTCGCGGATTGATTGGAGAAATAAAAGCGCAATTAATGGACGCATCAAGAGCCAATGGCCGTTGACAGCGTCGAAAGCGGGGCTTAGAGGCCTGCTTCCCAAGCGGTGCAAACCACAGTTTGAACAGTCAAGTTTAAGCGGGTGTAGCTCAGTTGGTTAGAGCGCCGGCCTGTCACGCCGGAGGTCGCGAGTTCAAGTCTCGTCACTCGCGCCACTTGGGATCTCTGAAATCGGTAATTTGCGTCTCAGCAGTCGTCATCGGGCGATCTGGCTTAGACCGTCAAAGCTGTATCACCCGTCCTCCTGCTCCGACCCAATCCGGAAGCGCGGCTCTCTGTTCAAACCACACGGTATCTTGATACCTTGGGATTTGTTTACGAAGAAGACCCAGTGGAATCTGTGCCCCTGAACGACTTGGAATATGTGAGGGCGCTTTCGATGGAGGCAATAAAGAACCCGAAGTTCTAGCCAAATTGTGTGCGACCAATCACAGGGAAGAGACGAAGACAATCTCGCCGAACCACTTTCGGCGTTGTGGCCACCGATATCGAGGAGCATTGGGAAGAGGGCGCGAAGCCGATCTCTGGCAAGAAACCGCTCGATGCTATTCACATTCAAGCCGATGGCAAACACAAGGTTACCTGACCCAGATATGACCGGGCCCGGCGGAATTTAATTCTTGTCCGGGTCCGGTTCTTCCGGCGCGCTCCAACTGCCTGTTTCCATCCAGATCAGCAGCGGTTTGAGCGGCAATAACCAGATCAGACCGAGCACCAGATAGATGATCGTTTGAGCCCAGCCGGGCCAGCCACCGATCAGATCAGGAGCATAGCGAGCGATCAGGATGCCATAGATCATCAAGAATACAAACAGCCCGATAATACCAGCCGGTATGCGCCAAGTCGGTGTCTCTCTCATCAATCGATTCCGTAAATGCGGGTTGGGGTAACCACCGCGTCGAGGGCGATGTCATGCGGTTCGGTTGGCAGCGCATCGCAAAGCTGCGCGTCCCATGCCAACCCAATGACCGTACGGCCCGGATGTTCCGCTAGCCACCTGTCATAATGCCCGCCGCCTTGGCCGAGCCGTTCTCCGTCGGCGGTAAAGCCAAGCAGCGGAACAAAGAGAATATCGGGCACAAGTTCCGCAGCATCTGCGGGCGGCTGGGCGATGTCGAAAGGCCCCGGCACAAGATCACTTCCGCCAAACGGATCGCTATGTTCGCGAAACGTCATCGGGGCATCGTCTGAATCGAAATAGGGCAAAGCGATTGTATGACCGGCCTCGTGAAAGAATTTTGCGTATCCGCTCGCCGGTGCCTCCTGCGGATTGGCTGCATAAACGGCAATGCTTGCCCCCGCGCCAATTTTGGCAAGCAAGGGCGCTGGCGGGCGATGAAACAGCAAAGCGCGGATCGCAGTTGGCTGCGCAGCGACATGTTCCCGCCGTTTCTTGCGAAGCGTTTTGCGAAGATCTGATTTGGAAAGGGTCATTGCCCAGAGAAGTAAGCACCAGGCCGCACGCCCGCAAGGGCGGCTGAAGCGGTGCGATCGATGGCCGCAAGAACTACGTGTTCTCGCGCCCTTCGGGCTGTGCAAAACAATAATGACGGGACCACCATGGGTCGTTGCGCTAGAAATCCTCTGACGCGAAAACGTCAGGTGGGCGCCGTGTATCCAAGCATCCAGGACGAACCCGTGCACCCGGACAGGGACAGCTCCCTATGGATTGCTTATAGCCTCAGGGATGTTCAATCGGCTCGTGCCGGGCAGCCCCGCCATAAATAGACTTAGGCTGCCTAGGCCGCACCTTCAAGCGCGCTTGCAGTCTCTTCGGCGCGCGCAGCGAGCGCTTCAAGCTTTTCTACGATATCTTCGCCAAGGTCAGCGGCGCCGAAAAGGTCGTGTTGATGGCTGGCGGATTCGCGCATTTCGGCAATCTGCGCTTTCAATTCGCCCACTTCTTCACGGGCGCGTGCCTCGGCTTTGGTTAGTGTTTCAATCGCAGTTTTCAATTCGGCTTTCTTGCCGCCGGATTTGGCCTTTTCATGCTCGACAATCTCGGACGATTTCTTGGCCACTTTGCGAGCTTCGGACAGCTCGTCTGCCAAAAATAAGGCAGTAAACAGGAGGTTCTGCGATTCTTGCGCGCTGCGCGCTTCACCGAGCTGCCCATATTTCTCGTCGATCATCGCTCCAAGGTCGGTGATGTGGTTTTCTTCACCATCGGCGCAATTCACGGTGTAGCTGCGCCCGCCGATTGAAAGCTTTACTTGGCTCATCCCTCAAGCTCCTCGATCAATGTGTCGAGCTCGCGCATTGTGTCGGCCACTTCTTCGCGAAGTTTTTCATGTGTGTTGACCAAGGCCATTACCTTGGCGGAGGTGTTTCCTTCACCGGAACTGGTCACGGAAGAGGCGCGTGCAGATGCGATCCGTTCCATCGCGGCCTCTATGCGCGCCATAGCAGTAACGATGCGGCCTTCTGTCATGACCACTAAATATCAAGAATGCCGTGTCTGCGCAAAGCTTTGCTGGTGCCTGTTGATAAGTGATCTTGAACCTTAAGGCGCGAATGCATCGCCGCGCATCTGGGGAGCAACGCGAGACAGCAGCCCCGGATCGCTTGACCTCATCTTAACGCTCGGCAATGGCGTGGCAGAACATCGAATCGCGCGCGGAAGAGACACCTTGCGGCGCGCGAGGATATTGCGCAGCGGCAACCCTATGGACACGCCGCCTGCCAGCAGGAGGCAACAGACCCGCATGACGATTGATACTTCACGTTTGCAGAGCATGGCCAATGCCATTCGCGCGCTTTCAATGGATGCTGTGCAGGCAGCCAATTCGGGCCATCCGGGTATGCCAATGGGCATGGCGGATGTCGCGACCGTTCTGTTTAAGAACCATGTGAAGTTTGACCCGGCACGTCCCGATTGGGCTGATCGGGACCGCTTTGTCTTGTCCGCCGGACACGGTTCGATGCTGATTTACAGCCTCCTTCACCTGACCGGTTATGCCAGCCCGACCATGGATGACATTCGCGCATTCCGGCAATTGGGCAGCCCGTGCGCCGGCCACCCGGAAAACTTTCTGCTTGATGGCGTCGAAGCGACCACTGGCCCGCTCGGTCAGGGTATCGCGATGGCTGTCGGCATGGCGATGGCCGAGCGCAATCTTAACGCGGCGTTTGGCGATGAGCTTGTCGATCACCGGACATGGGTAATCGCAGGCGATGGGTGTTTGATGGAAGGCGTTAACCACGAAGCAATCGGTTTGGCTGGCCACTTGCATCTTGGCCGGTTGAACGTGCTTTGGGATGATAACAACATCACGATTGATGGGCCGGCGGATCTATCAACCAGCGAAGACGTGAAGGCCCGTTTTGAAGCGACCGGTTGGCACGTGGTCAGCTGTGACGGTCATGATTTTGACGACATCGAACGGGCAATCAACGAAGCGAAAGCATCTGAGCGCCCGTCATTAATTGCCTGCAAAACGGTAATCGGCAAAGGCGCTCCGACCAAACAGGGCACGAGCGCCACGCACGGCGCGCCACTTGGCGCAGAAGAGATTGCCGGTGCGCGTGAAGCATTGGGCTGGACCGCAGAACCATTTGTCGTACCGGCTGAGATTCTTTCAGACTGGCGTTCGATTGGCTCTGCGGGACGCGATGCGTCAGGGGCATGGAATAGCCGTTTGGCGGCGTCGGCACATAAAGACGAATTTGAGCGCCGCATGTCTGGCGATTTGCCAGATACCGATGTGATCGAACAGCATATCGCAAGCCTGATTGCTGATCCGCAAGGGGTTGCGAGCCGCAAAGCGAGCGAAATGGCTCTTGCGGTGATCAACCCGGCGATGCCCGAAACAATGGGCGGCAGTGCCGATCTGACGGGGTCAAACAACACGAAAGCTGGCGGTATCGAAGGATTTACTGCCGATAATTACGGCGGCCGTTATGTTTATTACGGCATCCGCGAATTCGGCATGGCCGCAGCAATGAACGGCATGGCGCTGCATGGCGGTATCATCCCGTATGGCGGCACTTTCCTGGTCTTTACCGACTACGCACGCGGGGCAATCCGCCTGTCGGCTCTGCAAAAAACCCGTGCGATTTATGTGATGACGCACGATTCAATCGGCCTTGGCGAAGACGGTCCGACACACCAACCTGTTGAACACCTTGCCTCGTTGCGCGCGATGCCCAATTTGCTGGTGATGCGCCCGGCTGATGCTGTTGAGACAGCGGAATGCTGGCAGGTCGCTTTACAGCAGTCTGATCGGCCAACGATCCTCGCCCTGTCGCGCCAGGGTTTGCCGCAAGTCCGGCTTGAGGATGCAGGGGAGAACCTGTCCGCGAAAGGCGCGTATCGCCTGAATGCTGCGGAGGCGGGTCGCAGGGTCGTAATCCTCGCTACAGGCGCAGAGATCGGGCTTGCGATGGAAAGTGCCAAGGCGCTGGAGGAAAAGGGCATCGGCGCCGATGTTGTTTCCATGGTCTGCACCGAGCTGTTTGATGAACAGGATGCTGGCTACCGCGCTGATTTGTTGCCTGCGGACGCGTTGATCGTTTCGATCGAAGCGGCGAGCACTTTCGGCTGGCAGCGTTACACCGGTACAAACGGTGTCAATATCGGGATCGACAGGTTCGGAGCGTCAGCGCCAGCCAAAGACTTGTTTGCGCATTTCGGTTTCACCGCTGACGCGATCGTGCCACAAATTTTGAACAAACTGAACGACTAAGCAGGAGCTCCTTTCATGGCTACCAAAGTTGCAATTAATGGTTTTGGCCGCATCGGCCGTCTTGTCGCCCGCGCTATCCTCGAGCGTGATGATCATGATCTTGACCTCGTGTCGATTAATGATCTGGCGGATACCAAATCGAACGCTCTGCTGTTCAAATACGATTCCACCCATGGCCGTTTTCCCGGTGAAGTTGATGTAAAGGACGGTGCGATTGTTGTCGGCGGTAAGTCGATCGCTGTTACGAGCGAACGCGATCCGGCCAACCTGCCGCATGGCGAGCAAGGCGTCGATATCGTACTGGAATGCACGGGCTTTTTCCAAAGCGACGAAGCCTGCCGCCCGCATCTTGCCGCTGGCGCAAAGCGTGTGCTGATTTCCGCCCCTGCGAAAAACGTCACCGCCACAATCGTTTACGGCGTCAATCACGATGTGCTGACGGGCGATGATGTGATCGTCTCCAACGCGAGCTGCACCACAAACTGCCTTTCGCCCATCGCAAAAGTGCTGAACGATACCGTCGGCATCAAACGCGGTTTCATGACCACGATCCATTCCTACACCAATGATCAGCGCATGCTTGACCAAATGCACAGCGACATGCGCCGTGCCCGCGGCGGGGCGCAGAATATGATCCCGACCACCACTGGCGCGGCGCGCGCTGTCGGTCTCGTTCTGCCCGAGCTTGCAGGCAAGCTTGACGGTTCATCAGTCCGGGTCCCGACCCCGAATGTATCGCTTGTAGATCTGGTTTTCCAACCGGGCCGTGACACGTCGGTTGATGAATTGAACGCAGCTCTTAAAGCGGCGGCCGATGGCGCGATGAAGGGTGTGCTCGATTACACTGATGAGCCGCTGGTATCGTCTGACTTTAACCATCACCCGGCCAGCTCGACTGTAGATAGTCTTGAAACCAGTGTCATGGAAGGCAAACTCGCCCGTGTGGTTAGCTGGTATGACAACGAGTGGGGTTTCTCCAACCGCATGATCGACACTGCAGGCGTTATGGCGAAGTTCCTCTGATTTAATCGATTCGAAAGGGCGCGACATGGCCGCATTCAAGACACTTGATGATTTGGGTGACGTGACCGGCAAGGTCGCGCTCGTTCGGGTTGATCTCAATTTGCCGATGAAAGATGGTTCGGCGAGCGATGTAACCCGTGTGGAAGCGGTAAAGCCGACCATTCTGGAATTGTCCGATAAAGGCGCGAAAGTTTTGCTGCTCGCGCATTTCGGGCGTCCGGGAGGCAAACGTTCTTCCGTCCTTTCGACAAGCATGGTCGTTGGCGATGTCGAGGGCGTGCTGGGCAAGGAATTGATGTTCATTCCAGAAGTCGCCGGGCCCGTGGTTGAGCAGAGCATTGGAATTCTGCGAAACGGCGATATCGGCTTGCTCGACAATACGCGTTTCTGGGCCGGTGAAACCGACAACGATCCCAATTTTGCGCAGGCCATCGCAGCCCATGGCGATTTCTTCGTGAACGATGCGTTTAGCGCCGCGCACCGTGCACATGCGACGACCGAAGGCATTACGCATTTTCTGCCGTCCTATGCTGGCCGTGCGATGGAGCGCGAGCTCAAGGCACTTGAGGCCGCATTAGGTACGCCCGAAACTCCCGTTGCAGCGGTGGTCGGCGGTGCAAAGGTTTCTACCAAGCTGGCCGTGCTCGAAAATCTTGTTGGCAGGGTACAGCACCTGATCATCGGCGGCGGCATGGCGAACACATTCCTCGCCGCGCGCGGCGTCAATGTTGGCAAATCGCTTTGTGAACATGATTTGACGGACACGGCTTCGAAAATCCTGGACGAAGCCGATCACGCGGGCTGCACCGTGCATCTGCCATATGATGTGGTTGTCGCGAAAGAATTTGCCGCAAACCCGGCCTCTCTTCGCATTTGCAATGTACACGAGGTCGCCAAGGATGAGATGATCCTTGATATCGGGCCGCTTGCAACAGAGGCGCTGGCCGATGTCCTTAAGACGTGCCGGACTTTGGTTTGGAATGGTCCGCTCGGCGCGTTCGAGACAGAGCCGTTTGATGCCGCGACTGTCGCGCTGGCCCGCCATGCGGCTGCGCTTACACAGGAAGGATCGCTGGTCAGTGTTGCTGGCGGCGGCGATACTGTTGCCGCGCTCGCACAGGCAGGCGTGACCGATGATGTAACGTATATTTCAACCGCTGGCGGGGCCTTCCTTGAATGGATGGAAGGCAAAGAGCTACCCGGTGTGGCTGCGCTCCGGAACTGACAGTGGCGGATGTTCCATCCTTGATCCAGGCGCAAGAGCTGCGGTTTATGCAGGCCTGGATGCACCGTGATGGCGGGGCGATACGCAAATTGGCAGCGCGAGATTTTATGATGATGGTCGGGGCAACACCGCCCGAGCTGCTCGACCGGCCCAGTTTTGTGGCCGCCATGGAAGATGGCTTTCGCTGCACCGGCTTTTTGCTGGGTGAAGCATTTGTCCGCCGGCACGGGCGATGCGCCTGGTATGCAGCGGGAGCAAAACTCGATCTGCAATTGGGGCGCGCCGAGTGGAAAGGCGAATTCATGGTCACCGGATTGTGGCGCAAAGCACGGTTTGGTGGTTGGCAGCTGACCGAACGGACCATTGCACCCACTGCCACGGATGAACGGTTTACCAAGATCGTTAGAAGCCTGCAGTTCTGGACCTGACATGACCGAAACGATCACTGAATACGGATACGGCAATGCCGTTGAATGCGCCGATGGCGAATTTACCGGTTGGCACCATTGGAACTACGATCCGTTCGAAACGCGTAGCGGTCCGTTCTTTATGCGCCGCGAAGACGACGGCTCCTATCTCAGCGCGTTCCGCGCCGAGCAAAGACACATGAACGGTGCAGGCTCGATGCACGGCGGATGCCTGATGACGTTCGCCGACTTTGCCTTGTTTGCAATCGCGACTGATGAGCTGGGCGGGGCCAATGCGGTCACTATGAACCTTTCCAGCGATTTTCTGGGCGCAGTGCCGGTTGGGGCATTGGTCGAGGCGCGCGGGGAAGTTACGCGCGGCGGCGGCAAGACTATTTTTGTGCGCGGGCTGATAACTGCAGATGGTAACCCTGCGCTCAGTTTTACCGGTATTATCCGCAAGTTCTCAAAGCGCTGAACTCGCAGTTGCAGCACGGCCAAGGTCTGGCTAAAGCGCGGACAGCCCATTCATGCATACCTATGTACACCGAAGGACACCCGATGAACACCGAACAGATGACCGCCAAAATCGCCGAGGGTAAAGGCTTTATTGCTGCTTTGGATCAATCGGGCGGCTCCACGCCAAAGGCGCTGCGCGGATACGGTGTTGAAGACAGCGAATGGTCGGGCGACGATGAGATGTTCGCGCAGATCCACGCAATGCGCAGCCGCGTAATAACCTCACCCTGTTTCTCGAACGGCAAGGTCATCGGCGCTATTCTGTTTGAAAGAACGATGGATGGGTCCGTCGATGGAAAATCGACCGCCGATGCGCTGAAGGCGCGCGGTATTGTCCCGTTTATCAAGGTTGATCAGGGGCTCGCAGACGAAGAGAACGGCGTTCAGTTGATGAAACCGCTCGATAAATTGCCCGCGCTTCTGGAAAAATCGGTGTCGCACGGCATGTTCGGCACAAAAATGCGGTCGGTGATCAAATCGGCCAATCCAGAAGGAATCGCTGCAATCGTCGCTCAGCAATTTGCGGTTGGCAACCAGATTGCCGATGCCGGATTGATGCCGATGCTCGAGCCGGAATATGACATCACTGCCGAAGACCGCGAAGCAGGTGAGGACATCTTGCTCGCGGAGATTTTGAAAGGCCTTGATGCATTGCCGGAGGGCCGCAAAGTCATGCTGAAGCTCTCGATTCCGGTTAAGCCAGGGCATTATACGCCTGTTATCGAGCACCCCAACGTCTTGCGGGTGGTTGCATTGTCTGGCGGTTATTCAACCGATGATGCCTGCGCGCATCTCGCCAAGAACCCCGGAATGATTGCCAGCTTTAGCCGCGGGCTGTTGCAGGACCTGCGCGTAGACCAATCGGATGCTGAATTTGACAATACGTTGGCAAGCGCGATCGACAAAATCGCAGGTGCAAGCTGCGCCTGATCGTTTATGTCGTCCGGCGAACCAGAGCGATTTGAATATCACAGGGATGTTTCCCCGATAATGTGGGTGATGTTTGCACTCACTCTGGTTGAACTGTTCGTGGTGCATTTTCTGGTTGCTCTGAAATGGCCGCTCATCGGTTGGACGTTAACCACTGTCTCGGCGATTAGTGCGCTTTGGATCCTGCTTTGGATCCGGTCATTCAGGACAAAACCGCATCAGCTTTCCGGCGATGCGCTGACCCTGAATTTCGGGTCCTTGAAAACGATCGAGCTGGACTGCGCGAATATTGCGCAGGTCAGACGCAGTTGGGAGCAAGGTGCCTTGGAAAAGAAGGGGCACATCAATCTCGCTGGAATTGCCTTTCCCAATCGCTGTATCGAATTGTTGCAGCCGTTGGAGAATGGGCGGGATCGGATTTTTGTACGGCTCGATGATCCAGACGCCTTCGATGCTGCTTTGCTGCGCAGCAATGTCACGTTTGCCTAAGCGGCCAAACAGCGCGCTTGGCGTGAAGCGCAAGCGAGGCTAAGCGCGGTGGCGATGATTAAAACACAGCTTTACCTTATTTCACCGCCCGATGTGGCCGGCGATTTTCCTGCCCGTCTCGAACGTGCGCTTGCCGCAGGCAAAGGCGTGGTGACCGCGTTTCAATTTCGCGTGAAGGGAATTGACGATCAGCATCAACTGGCCGCCTTGGCGCAGCCGCTTCAGGCGCTATGTGCCGAACATGACGTCGCCTTTATCGTGAATGACAGCGTGCCGCTGGCCAAACGGTTAAAGGCGGATGGGGTGCATCTGGGACAGGGGGACGGCGACCCCAAAGAGGCGCGTGAGGAACTGGGCCGGGACGCTCAGATCGGGATTACCTGTCACGCATCAAAGCACATGGCGATGGACGCAGGCGAGGCGGGCGCGGATTACGTCGCCTTTGGTGCGTTTTTTGAAAGCACCACGAAAGACAAGTCCGGGGCGGAGCGGCCTACGATTGAGACGGTCGAATGGTGGACCACCTTGTTTGAAATTCCCTGCGTCGTCATCGGCGGTATAACACCGGGTAATTGCGCGCCTTTGATCAAGGCTGGTGCCGATTTTATCGCGGTTTCGGGCGGTGTCTGGAACGGCGATGAAGCCGCGGCAGTCGAAGCCTTCGCTAAGGTGATCGACGAAACAGAAAGGCCTGCTCAATGAAATTTGTAGACCGAGTTCTCACCATCGTCATAACCGCGACGCTGACGTCTGCGGTATGGATTATCTTTGGCGGAACCATGTTTGAGATGGCGAGTGATCGCCAGACAGACGCAGGGACTGCCGCCGAGGCAGCCGGAGAAGCGCCTTCGGTTGACACTCCGCCATCACCGCCATCACCGCCAGCAATCGAGCCTTCCGCGCCCCCAATCGCTAACCCGCCAATCGCGTCACCACCGGCAGCGCCCGCCGTAGCTGAACCGCCAGTATCGCAATCGCAGCCTCCGGCAACGCGGCCAAGCCCAAGCCCAAGCCCAAACCCAAGCCTAAACCCGACACCTCAGCAGAATAGGGTACCGTCGCCCGATATCAGCGAAACGCGAGGTAAGATTTAAACTTAAATCACGAACCTGACCCAAGACGGGTACAGATCAGCTTGCCGCGCTTTAGCTGGTTGGTGCCAACACGGGTGAATTGTTCGCCTTTTTTGGGGCCGCGCGTGAACGTCAGCGACTTGCCTTTCAAAAGGTAGATGCCGTTGCCATCGGCATTGGAGTAGCTGGATGAAGCGCCGAGCCGGAATTCCTCGCTCTTTACCACGCGAAATGCGTCGCCGCCGGCATCGCCAGGGAGCGCGCATTGATATGTGCCATGCGGCATCGTTTGCAGCGGGCCGCCAGCAGGCGTGTTTTGCGCCATCATTGGCGCTGCCGCAGCAACCGCAGCCGCAACCGCTGTTAAAAGGAATATGTAACGCGTTTTCATTTTAGGGTTCTCATTGTGCGCCTCTTGGTAACATTATGTGGCGCTTTCATCCACGACGTTAAGGATGTTCAGCTGAATTTGGGCTGACATTTTACGACAAATTACAGTTGGAGCGCGGTATGCTTGCCGTTGGGCCGCCGCTTCGCTATTGGCGCGCATCACAGTATCTTGCGCGTACCGCCCATCGGCGCGCGACCCAATTCCGACAAAAGGCAGCAGGCCCCATGAAAATCAGCGGCGTAGACATTCGTCCCGGTAACATCATCGAGTATGAAAAAGGCATCTGGAAAGTTGCCAAAATCCAGCACACGCAGCCGGGTAAAGGCGGCGCTTACATGCAGGTGGAGATGAAAAACCTGCAAGATGGCCGGAAAACCAATGTCCGCTTCCGTAGCGCGGATACGGTAGAGAAAGTGCGCCTCGATACGCAAGATTATCAGTTCTTGTATGAAGACGGCGAAATGCTGGTGTTCATGGATCAGGACACTTACGAGCAAATCAACCTGCCCAGCGATCTGCTCGGTGATGCCCGCCCGTTTTTACAAGACGGCATGCAGGTGCAATTGGAGCTTTGGGAAGAAAAGCCGATTTCGGTGCAGCTTCCCCAGCAAATCGAAGCAGAAATCGTTGAGGCTGATGCAGTGGTGAAGGGGCAGACCGCTTCTTCCAGCTATAAACCGGCTGTGCTTGATAATGGTGTTCGCATCATGGTCCCGCCACACATCGGAAGCGGCACGCGCATCATCGTAGATGTCTACGAACAAACTTATGTCGGCAAAGCGAGCTAAGCAAACATGTCGATGTTCTCAGGCTTGATCCGCGTCATGGAACGCGCTGCACGTAAGGCGGGCAACCGCCTGCGCCGCGATTTCGGTGAGGTCGAGCATTTGCAAGTTAGCCGGAAAGGCCCGGCTGATTTTGTGTCCAAGGCCGATATGCGCGCCGAACGCATCCTGTATGACGAACTTTTGAATGCGCGGCCCGGTTGGGGCTTTGTACTCGAAGAGGCCGGCGTCATCGAAGGGGACGCGGATAAGCCGCGCTGGATCATCGATCCGCTCGATGGGACCAGCAATTTCCTCCATGGTATTCCGCATTTCGCCATTAGTATCGCAGTGCAGGAGCCGCGTCTCGATGGCAAAGGCTGGGGTGATGTTACCGCTGCGGTGATTTACCACCCGATCAACGACGAAACGTATTGGGCGGAGAAAACCCGCGGCGCATGGCTGCAGGATGCGCGACTGCGTGTGTCCGGTCGCCGGCATCTCGACGAAGCCTTAATCGCGACAGGCATCCCGTTTCAGGGGCACGGAGACTTTGCCGAATGGAGCCGGATTTTCGGCGCAATCGGCCCTGAAGTCGCCGGTATTCGCCGCTTTGGCGCAGCATCGCTCGACATGGCTTATGTCGCGCAGGGGCGCTTTGACGGCTTTTGGGAAAGCGGGCTTAATGATTGGGATACGGCAGCAGGGTGTCTGCTGATTCGTGAGGCTGGCGGATTCGTCAGTGATTATCGCGGGCGTTCAAACCCGATCCATTCGGCCCAAGTGCTGGCTGCAAATGACGTTTTGCATTCAAAGCTGCACAAGCTGCTTGCGAATTCGCTCAAATAGAAGCGCGATCGAACGCAAAGGTGTCTTGAAGTAAACGAGCAGCGGCGCTAACAGCGCGTCCTCTGCTCAGGTGTGCCCCTGTGGTGGAATTGGTAGACGCGCTCGACTCAAAATCGAGTTCCTTACGGAGTGCCCGTTCGAGTCGGGCCAGGGGCACCACACTTCTTCGGATTTGCAGTTTTCCCATCAAATATACGCTGTCACCGCCGCGAAGCAGTAGCTGTGTGGTGCCAAAGTTTCATTGAGATACCGCGATCCTTTGGTTGGGGCGATCGCAGAATTCACTTGTAATTTGCCGCGCGCTTTGGGATTCGTCGCAAAAGGGATCATGCTGGAACTTCCATCCTATCACGCGCTAGCCGCAATGGTCATCACGGTCCTCATGTTCGTAGGCTTCGTCCGCGGACGCATGTCTATCGAGATTGTGTCGCTATTGACCATCGCAGTGATTGCGGTTGGCCTGTATTTTTTCCCGCTCGAAGGGACCCGTCCCATTGATGGGGTGGCGCTCGCCTTCGGTGGCTTTGGCCATTACGCGTTGATCACGATTTGCGCGCTGATGGTGATGGGCAGGGGGCTTGTCGTGACAGGCGCGCTTGAGCCCGCGGCCCGCGTTCTGGAGAAAGTTTTCAAGATCAATCTCCAATTGGGATTGTTGGTCTCGCTCCTGATTGCTTTGGTTCTGTCGATGTTTGTGAACAACACCCCGGTTCTGGTGTTGATGATCCCAATCTTTGCCGCTCTGGCCTCGCGAGGCGCGCTTCCGACCTCTAAAACTCTGATGCCGCTGAATTCGGCTTCGTTGATCGGCGGTCTCGCCACAACGATTGGCACTTCGACCAATATTCTGGTTGTTTCAATCGCGGTTGATTTGGGAATGCGCGAAATCGGCGTATTCGATTTCACACCGATTGTGTTGCTCGCCGGGCTTGTCGCGCTGCCGTATATGTGGCTCGTGATGCCGCGCCTCTTGGGCAATAACCGGGTTGAAGCGGAAGAGAATTTCCGAAGGTTCCACACCCGGCTACGGATTAGCGGCGATAGCGATCTCGTGGGGAAAAACGTATCTGAAATTCTGCCAAAGCTCCCAAAGAACATCCAATTCCATGGGCACCACGATGGCGCCTTACAGGCTCAGGATCGCTTGCATCTATCCGGGACCCACGAAGGGCTGGAAGATGCGGTGCGCGTTTTAAAGGGCGAACTCGCCCCAAACTGGGTGCTTGACCGGATCAAGCGCAATGCTTCGGCTAAGGACGCCGATATCCTCGTTGTGGAAATGACCGTAACCGCAGATTCGCGTCTGATCACGCGGACCTTGCCATCGTCCGGTATTGCCGATTTGTACGGTGTCGCAGTGTTGGGCATCCATCGTCCAGAACGGTTGCTGGGTGAACGGGATCAATATTCGGACGGCGGCGATTTGCGTATGTCCGAAGGCGATGTGTTGCTCGTCATGGGGCTGGAATCAGATCTTCAGGGGTTTGCCCGTGCAGACAGCCTTTTGATGCTCGAAGGCGCGCGGGAGCTGCCGCGCCGTTCTAAAGCGCTGTTGTCGGCGGCAATCATGGGCGCTGCTGTGGTGACCGCTTCAACCGGATTTGTCCCGATCGCGATCTCGGCTCTGGCCGGCGCGATCCTGATGTTTGTTACAGGTTGCGTGAAGTTTGACCGTGTTGGCAGGGCGCTCTCTGGACAGGTGATTGTTCTGGTCGCCGCCAGTATCGCGATTGGCCGCGTGATCGACGAAAGCGGCGCGGCGGATTGGCTGGGTCAGGCGCTTTCATTGGGGCTGGGCTATTTACCGCCAGCTTTGGTGCTGGCTGCAATTATGGCTTTTGTCACGGTACTCACCAATTTCGCATCCAACGCGACAGCGGCGACGGTTGGTACACCCATCGCATTCAGCATCGCTGCCCAGCTGGGTTTGCCGCCAGAGCCACTGGTACTCGCCGTCTTGTTTGGCTGTAATTTGTGTTATGCTACTCCCATTGCGTATCAAACCAACATGCTCATCATGGCAGAGGGTAATTACGACTTTGTCGATTATGTACGCACCGGTGTTCCGCTTGTCATTTTGATGGTGACAACGCTCTCCATCCTGCTGGCGCTTTGGTACGGACTTTAGAAATTCGAATAAGGGAACAGATATGAGGATCGGATTGGCATTGGCCGGAGTATGCGGGCTGGCTTTTGCGGTGCCCGCGCAGGCGGACGAACTGCGCGATGCATTGGCGCAGGACATGGCCGGACTGGTCGAGCTTTATCAAGACCTCCACGCCAATCCGGAACTTTCATTTCAGGAATTCAATACCGCCAAAAAGCTCGCAACGCGTGCACGCGAACTCGGGTTTGAAGTCACCGAGGGCGTTGGTCAGACCGGCGTTGTTGCAGTGATGAAGAACGGTGATGGACCGACAGTCATGCTACGCGCCGATATGGACGGTTTGCCGGTGCAGGAACAGACGGGATTGCCCTTCGCTTCCAAAGCGCGCGGGACCCCTGCGAGCGGCGTTGAAAGCGGCATCATGCATGCGTGCGGACATGATACCCATATGGCGGCCTGGGTCGGCGCTGCGCAGCTGCTGGCCGAGCGGAAGGATCAATGGTCGGGCACGCTCGTCATGATCTTGCAACCTGCCGAGGAATTGGGTCTTGGCGCGGTCGCAATGCTCGAAGATGGGCTGTACGAACGTTTTCCCAAACCTGATTATGTGCTGGCGTTCCACGATGCCGCCGCTGCGCCTGCGGGTTTCATCGGATACACGCCCGGTTTTGCGCTCGCGAATGTTGATAGCGTCGATATCACCGTAAAGGGCGTCGGCGGGCACGGAGCATATCCGCACACGACAAAAGACCCGATTGTGATCGCGTCCAGTATCGTCATGCGCCTGCAAACGCTGGTCAGCCGCGAAACCAGCCCGCTTGATTCGGCGGTGGTAACAGTCGGCAGCTTCCGCGCTGGCGCAAAACACAACATCATCTCTGACGAAGCGAAACTGCAGCTGACAGTCCGGTCATACAGCGACAAGACCCGCGCGGCCTTGCTTGAGGGGATCGAACGGATTGCCAAAGCCGAAGCGATGGCTTCCGGCCTTTCCGGCGACTTGCTGCCCGTAGTCGAGATTGAAGATCCGTATACGCCCGCGACGTACAACTCGCCCGAATTGACCGCAGACATTGCCGAAGTGTTGACCGCGCGTTTTCCGGGGCGTGTGTTTGAAACAGACCCGGTGATGGGCGGAGAAGATTTCAGCCAATTCCGCCGCGCCGATCCCGACAATGTGCAAACGCTGATCTTTTGGGTCGGCGGAGTTCCGCAGGCCGAATGGGAAAAGGCGCAGGCTGGCGAGGCGGAGCTGCCGTCACTGCATTCGCCATTCTGGGCGCCGGATGCAGAAAAGGTGATTGCGACCGCGACCGAGGCGCTGACCGCTGCGACGCTTGATCTGATGCCGAAAGCAGGCGGTTAGGGCCGCGCTGCGCCGCGTTCGCGCCAGGATGAGTTATTCGAAAAAGTAACGGCCGCCGAACCAGATTGCTCTGGTTCGACGGCCGTATTCTCCTCCCCAGGAGAACTGGGAAACGCTTGCAGCTAATCTTAGCTCGACGATGGCACGTATGTGCCAAGCCGGTGATGCAGCGCGTTAATTTTGGCGAGTTCTTCGCGGTCTTCTGTATTGCGGGCGTGGCTTTCCAGCGCACGGCGCAGCAATTTCATGTCTGCTGTTGAAAGCAGTGCACGGGCGCGTGAAGGTTCGCGGCTCGGAGTATCGGTATCGCTCATTATTTCTCTCCCTGTTCCATTTGCGGGCGTCAGTTTAATGACAATGCTAATGGAGGGCTTGGAAGGTTCCCGCAAGGCCGGAAACAATGTCCGGCCCCGCGTTAACCCCGATTTCGATTACGCAGCAGCAAACTGGTTCATGGTGTTGTCTTTGCCGCCCGCTTTCAGGGCCGCTTCACCGGCGAAGTACTCTTTGTGATCGTCTCCGATGTCGGATCCGGCCATATTCTGGTGCTTCACGCAAGCGATGCCTTGACGGATTTCTTCACGTTGCACGTTTTTGACGTAACCCAGCATTGCTTGTTCGCCGAAATATTCACGAGCAAGGTTATCGGTGCTGAGCGCGGCCGTGTGATATGTCGGCAGCGTGATCAGGTGGTGGAAGATACCGGCACGTTTCGCAGCGTCAGACTGGAAAGTGCGGATTTTCTCGTCAGCCTCAATCGCAAGGTCAGTGGTGTCATAATCAACACTCATCAAACGATCGCGGTCGTATGCTGATACGTCTTTGCCTGCTTCTGCCCATGCATCAAACACTTGCTGGCGGAAATTCAGCGTCCAGTTGAACGAAGGCGAGTTGTTGTAAACCAGTTTTGCATTCGGGACGACTTCACGGATACGGTCAACCATACCGGCGATCTGCTCAACATGGGGCTTTTCGGTTTCGATCCAGAGCAGGTCAGCGCCCGCCTGAAGCGAGGTGATGCCATCAAGAACACAGCGGTCTTCGCCGGTGCCAGCGCGGAATTGAAACAGGTTAGAAGGCAAGCGCTTTGGACGCAGCAACTTGCCATCGCGGCTGAGGAAGACGTCGCCGTTTTTGATGTTTGACGGATCGACTTCTTCGCAATCGAGGAAGCTGTTGTATTGATCGCCCAGATCGCCTTCTTCTTTGGTGTAGGCAATTTGTTTGGTCAGGCCAGCACCAAGGCTGTCTGTGCGGGCAACGATCACGCCATCTTCGATCCCCATTTCAAGGAAAGCGTGGCGACAGGCGCGGATCTTCTGCGCGAAATCTTCATGCGGGACAGTGACTTTACCGTCCTGGTGACCGCATTGTTTTTCGTCAGAAACCTGATTTTCGATCTGAAGGGCGCAGGCGCCGGCCTCAATCATTTTTTTGGCGAGAAGATACGTTGCTTCGGCGTTACCGAAACCGGCGTCGATATCGGCAATAATCGGAACAACATGTGTTTCGTAATTGTCGATCTGGTTCTGGATGTCTTTCGCTTTGACATCGTCACCAGCATCGCGGGCGGCATCGAGGTCACGGAAAAGACCGCCAAGCTCGCGCGCGTCAGCCTGTTTGAGGAAGGTGTAGAGTTCTTCAATCAGTGCCGGAACGCTGGTTTTTTCGTGCATCGATTGATCGGGAAGCGGACCAAATTCGCTGCGCAGAGCGGCAACCATCCAACCCGATAGGTAAAGGTAACGCTGTTTTGTGCTGCCGAAGTGCTTTTTGATCGAAATCATCTTCTGCTGCGCAATGAAGCCGTGCCAGCAACCGAGCGACTGCGTGTAGTCTGCGGGGTTTGCATCATACGCTTCCATATCGGCGCGCATGATCTTCGCAGTGTATTTCGCAATATCGAGGCCGGTTGGGAACCGGTTCTGGATCGCCATACGAGCCGTAGATTCGGCGTCGATTGCGCTCCAGCTGGGGCCGTTGGCTTCGATGATGCTTTGCATCTGTGCGATTGTATTCTGGTATGTCATGAGAGGTCTCCGATTCATTGGGGAGGGAAGTGATGCCCCCTATTGCCATGTTGCAGCGCACCACGATAGGAAAAATTACAGACAATTCTGTCTGTATCGGGTGAAATGCGGTAATTCTTGTGTAACTCTGTAAATTTATTTACAGAGTGGGTTATGACCGAAACCTCACTTCTCGCCGGGCCAGCATTGCGCCGTTTGCGCAAACGCGAAGGGCTTACTCAGGCAGCAATGGCGGCATCGCTTGGTATTTCGCCCAGTTATCTCAATTTGATAGAGCGCAATCAAAGACCGCTATCTGCGCGCGTTCTGGTGCAAGTGATCGAGCGGTTCGATTTCGATCCGCGTACTCTGCGCGAAGATGAAGCCATCGGCGGTATTGATGGGCTTGTCCGGCGCATGTCGGATAAGCGGTTTGCAGATCTCGGAATTGATCGCGAGGAAGTGCAGGAATTCCTAGCCGCTGCCCCGCAGGCCGCAGCCGCTTTTGCGAGGCTTTATGATACAGCGGGAGAGGCCGGAGCGCGCGGAGATGATCCGGTGGCAGACGCGCGCCAAGCGATTGAGCGTTGGCAGAACCATTTTGCCGACCTTGATCGCGCAGCAGAGGGGATGTCCGATGAATTACGGCTGTCCCGCTCAGATACCGGGGCCGCGCTGGCAGAGCGTTTGCGCGAACAGCATCAGCTTTCGGTTCGTATCCTGCCCGCAGAGGTGATGCCGGGCATCGTGCACAGGCTGGATCTGCACGCGCGGCAATTGCAGCTGTCCGAAATGTTACCGGGCGCGGCCCGCCGGTTCCAAATCGCGCGGCAAGTTGGCGCGCTCGAATTGCGGGACGAAATTGAGCTTTTGACTGCAGGTGCAAATCTCAACACAGCTGAGGCGCGGGACAAGTTTCGCGAGCATGTCACAGATTACGCCGCCGCCGCGCTCTTGATGCCATATCGCCGGTTTCTGCGCGCCTGCGAGCAAACCGGGTATGATGTGAACATTCTGCAACGCCGGTTCGCTTCGAGTTTTGACCAAATTGCCCAGCGTCTGACCACGCTGCAACGTGTGGGTGAACGCGGCTTGCCCTTTTTCAGTGCTCGATTCGGGCGCACGGGGCGAATGGTTCACTTTAGCGCAGGGGCAAGCGGGGCGGTTCATCCCATCGAAGGCGCGCGCTGGCCAGCATGGGTTCCCTATGCCGCATTCGAAAGCCGCGGTTCTTTGTTAACGCAGGCCGTGACATTCGGCGAGGGTGAGGCGGTGCCAAAGCATTGGTTTACAATTGCCCGGACGATCGAAGTGGACGGTGCGGCGTGCTCTGCGCGCAAATCGGTGGTTCTGGGGCTCGAAGCGCGGTTCGCAGGCGAATTGGCCCAGGCAAGAGGCATATCGCTTGATCCAAAAGACGCCGTGCCGCTTGGCGTTGGATGCCCGCGCTGCGGCAGGGCCGATTGCCTTACCCCCGCGCCGCAAAGGCTGGCGCGGGCGGGCATGTGATCAAGACAGGTCCCGGCTCGCTAGGCTATCGGACTACTCATTACCGTCTTCTTTACCTCGATTTCCAAGGTTCTGCGCGCTTTAGAACACCATTGTAAAATTTACCGACACTTAATTTCTAGCGCGTAAGGCTGCTCTCTCATTAGTTTTATGAGTGACACCGCGCTGATATGATCCGCTTGTTCAAACATTATATTCCCCATGCCGTCATTCTTCTCGGTTTGCTGGATTTCGGGTTGCTGTTTTTGGCAGGCGAACTTGCGTGGCAGGTCCGCGCGGGACAGATCGCTATCGATCCGGGACCGTTTGCAGATCGCTGGCTGGCGCTGCTTGGGTCGGCTTCCGTCGTCTGGCTCGCTATGATTTCGGTCGGGGTTTACGGCCCGTATGCGCTGCGATCCCTGCGGTTTGCCGGAGCGCGATTGCTGGTCGCGATCAGCCTTGGCATTATCGCGCTTGCGTTCATTGACTTTCTGCTCCCCGGCAACACTTTCTGGCGTTCAACGCTGCTTTACGCGATGGGATTTGCCGTTCTGGTCTTGGTCATCGACCGCCTGGTGCTCAACAGTTTTCTCGGCTCGTCAGCGTTCAGGCGCCGTGTCATGGTTCTGGGCGCGGGCGACCGCGCGGAGCGACTGCGCAAACTGGGTGAAAAGCCCGAAGCTGGCTTTGCGATTGTTTCCTACGTCGCGATGAGCGAACCGGAGCGAGTTGTCGAAGAGGCTATCCCGCGAGAGGCCATTCACGATCTTGGCCGCTTTGTTGAAAATCTGGGTGTCAGCGAAGTCGTGCTTGCGTTGCAGGAACGACGCAATGCCTTGCCGCTGAAAGATCTGCTGCGAATCAAGACCAAGGGCTGTCATGTCAATGATTTCTCCAGTTTTATGGAGCGCGAAACCGGCAAGGTTGATCTGGACACGGTCAACCCCAGCTGGCTGATTTTCTCCGATGGCTTTTCAAGCGGGCGGATGTTTTCCAGCGCCGTAAAACGCGTTTTCGATATCACAGCCAGTTTGATCCTGCTGCTGCTGACATTTCCGATCATCGCGGTTTTTGCGGTTCTGGTTAAGCTCGATAGCAAAGGGCCGGCCTTTTTCCGTCAAGAGCGTGTGGGCCTTTATGGTCAGACGTTTTATCTGCACAAATTGCGCTCCATGCGCACCGACGCGGAAAAAGACGGTTCGAAATGGGCCGAGGAAAATGATCCGCGGATCACGCGCATGGGCCGGTTTATCCGCAAAGTACGGATCGATGAACTGCCGCAAACGTGGAGCGTTCTGAAAGGCCATATGAGCTTTGTCGGGCCGCGTCCTGAAGTGCCCACATTCGTCGAGAGCCTTGAAGAGGAAATCCCCTTTTTTGCTGAGCGGCATATGGTCAAACCCGGCATCACCGGTTGGGCCCAGATCAACTATCCTTACGGGGCTTCGACCGAGGACAGCCGCAAAAAGCTGGAATTCGATCTCTATTATGCAAAGAATTACACGCCGTTTCTGGACTTTGTGATCCTGCTTCAAACGGTTCGCGTGGTTCTTTGGCCTGAAGGCGCGCGCTGATGCCTGAGCTGGATGGCCTTGGACTTTTCGCCAGCCTGGTTTGCTACATTGCGGGCGGGGTTCTGAGCGCGGGTGCCGGTTTCTGGATCGCACGTTTCGGAGACCGACAAAGACCCGATCGCGCACCGCTATTGCTGGCCTGTTTCGTTACCGCAATCTGGTGCGCTTTAGTTGCCGGATTGGGGCCGCAGCATCCGATTACTACACTGGCCGAGACGGGAAGGAACCTGTCATTCATCGCGGTAATCTTTCGGCTGTTTTCTGCTGATGGCCGTGATGAAAGTCTAAAGCCTATTCGTCCGGTCATAATCGCGCTTGCATTGGTTCAGCTGTTTCAGCCTGTCCTGCTGCTTATTCAATTTCGCGCTGGATATGTTCCCGAAATTGCATCGTTAATCTTTGAGGTTTCCTCGGTTCTGAATATGCTGGTCGCGATTGGCGCGTTGGTCCTGCTGCACAATTTGTATGCCGGCGCGGCCGCTGCCTCGCGCCAGGTTCTGCGATGGAGCGGCATCGCGCTCGCTGTCAGTTTTGGGTACGATCTCAATCTCTTTACGATCGCGTATCTGGTCGGTGAACAGCCGGGCCTGCTGGTGACATTGCGCGGCGCTGTGGCGGGCATCGCTGCATCCATGCTGGCATTCGGAGGCAGCACCGCAGGGCGCGGGTTGCAATTCCGCCCTTCAAGAGCGGTAACCTTTCAAACGCTGTCCTTGCTGGTCATCGCCAGTTATCTGATCATTATGGTTCTGGTCACGCGATCTTTAACGCTGATCGGCGGAGACATTGCCAGAGCCGGTCAGGTTGTGTTCCTGATCCTCGGTATTCTTGTCGCTGCAGCATGGCTGCCATCCAAACGCGTACGCGCCTGGTTGAGGGTAACAGCGACCAAACATCTGTTTCAGCACCGCTATGACTACCGCGAGGAGTGGCTGCGTTTTACGCAAACGGTCGGTCGCGGCTCCAGCGCCGATGCCAGTTTTCACGAGCGCGCCGTCAAAGCGATTGCAGACATAACGGACAGTCCCGCCGGACTGCTATTGGTCAGCAACGAAGAGGCCCAGCTTGAGCTGACGGCACGGTGGAATTGGGCGACAATCGAAGTGCCCGGAATTGCTGGCGAATGCGCGCTTTCCGCGCTGCTAGAAAAACACAATTACATCCTTGATCTCGACGAAGTGCGAAGCGGCATCGAGCATCACGGAGAGCTTGGTTTTGTCCCTGAATGGCTGCGCGAAGCAGAAGATGTGTGGGCGATGGTCCCGCTCATTCACTTTGACCGGCTGGTCGGTGCCATTGTCCTTGCGCGCCCTCGTATTGAACGCAGTCTGGACTGGGAGGATTTCGATCTGCTGCGGGTCGCTGGACAACAATTGGCCAGCTATCTCGCGGAGCAAGCAGGCCAGCAAGCGTTGATGGATGCGAGCCGTTTTGATGAATTCAATCGCCGTATGGCGTTTGTGATGCATGACATCAAAAATCTTGCCAGCCAGATGTCATTGCTGTCAGCCAACGCCCAAAAACACGCAGACAACCCCGAATTTCGCGCTGACATGCTGGTTACGCTGCGCAATTCATCAGACAAACTCTCGGCGCTACTCGCCCGGCTTGGTCGGTATGGCGCCGGACCAGTTCAGGAATTGAAAGAAGTGCGATTGAATGATTTGGCACAGCGTTTGGCAAAACGCTTTGTCGGCGTGCATCCGGTTGTGCTTTCGCAGGTTGAGAAAGTCGCAGTGCATGCCGATCATGACGGGCTGGAGCAGGCTCTGATCCATCTGGTCCAAAACGCAATAGACGCCAGCGATCATGATAATCCGGTTGAAATCAGCGCGACGCTTCAGGGGCTTAACGGCCAGATCGATATTCTTGATGCTGGACACGGTATGAGCCCGGAATTCGTGCGTAGCGGGCTGTTCAAACCCTTCATTTCTTCAAAGCAAGGCGGCTTTGGCATTGGCGCTTTTGAAGCGCGCGAAATGATAAAGGCCATGGGCGGACGCGTAATGGTCGAATCCCGCGAACATGTTGGCACCCGCTTCAGCGTCATTCTGCCTATCGCGGAGGTGGGCAAGATCGCTTCCAATTCAAACATTCCAGCTCACCAGAGCAACGAGGTCGCATAATGGCTGATAAAAAACCCACTCTGCTAGTTGTCGAAGACGATGAAGGCCTTCAGGCGCAGCTCAAATGGGCCTACGAAGACTTTGACGTTGTCATCGCCGGGGACCGGGATAGCGCGATCACCGCGCTGCGAAGCGAGACGCCGGCGGTTGTAACGCTCGATCTTGGCCTGCCGCCTGATCCCGATGGTACGACCGAGGGTTTCGCTGTCCTTGATGCGATTATGAAGCTCAAACCGGATACGAAAGTCATCGTCGCCAGCGGGCATGATGCGCGTGAAAGTGCGCTTCAGGCGATTGAACGCGGAGCCTATGATTTTTATCAAAAGCCGCTCGATATCGACGCATTAGGCCTGATTGTTCGACGAGCGTTTAATCTGCATCAGATTGAAGACGAAAACCGCAGGCTCTTGGCCAATTCGAGCGAAGACAAAACTGTTTTGGGCCGCTTGATCACTGGTGCGCCTGAAATGGTCAAAGTCGCTCGCACGATCGAACGCGTTGCGAGCACGAGCGTTTCGGTGATGCTGCTGGGTGCTAGTGGAACGGGCAAGGAATTGCTGGCTCAAGGGCTGCACGATGCAAGCGACCGGGCGAACGGACCTTTTGTAGCGATTAATTGCGCTGCAATCCCGGAAAACCTGCTGGAAAGCGAGTTGTTCGGGCATGAAAAAGGCGCGTTTACTGGCGCTGTCAAAACCACCGAAGGCAAAATTGAAAGCGCCAGCGGGGGGACGCTGTTTCTCGACGAGGTCGGCGATATTCCGCTGCCTTTGCAGGTCAAACTGCTCCGGTTTTTGCAGGAGCGCACGATTGAGCGGATCGGCGGGCGCAAGACGATATCCGTCGACACGCGCATCGTTTGCGCCACTCATCAGGATCTTGAATCGATGATCGGGGCGGGCACGTTCCGTGAAGATCTGTTCTATCGTCTGGCAGAGATTGTTGTTCGTATCCCCGGGCTGGCCGAACGTCACGGTGACGCCGTGTTGCTAGCCAAAGCGTTTCTAAAACGGTTCGCGTCAGACATGAATCCCGCGGTGACGGGCTTCGGGCCAGACGCGCTGACAGCTATTGATGCGCATGAATGGCCGGGCAATGTCCGCGAGCTGGAAAACCGGGTTAAGCGCGCCGTGATCATGGCCGATGGGAAATTGGTGAATGCGGGCGATCTCGATTTTGACGATGATCAAGATGACAGCGCAGAAGCGCTCAATTTGAAAGCCGCGCGCGAGCAAGCCGATCGCAAAGTGATCCGCCATGCTTTAGCGCGAAGTGAAGGAAATATCTCAAGCACAGCCAAATTGCTCGGCATCAGCCGTCCGACTTTGTATGATCTGTTAAAGCAGTATGATCTACATGCCTAAGATCAAGCAATTTGCCGTCACGGTGTCTTTATGCGCCGCTCTGTCCCTTTCAGCGTGTTCTGGCGGCGGTGACAATGGCAGCGCAGGACCGCCTGTTACTCCGGAATTCCAGCGCTTGCTGGAGGATGCACGGTACGAAATGGAGGAGGGTAACCTCGATCAAGCCGGCGTCTTGTTTGATGAGGCGCTTGAGATCGATCGCGAGAATCCGGGGCTCTGGATTGATATTGCGCGTTTCCGCTTTCGCGGCGGAGAACATGTTGGCGCATTGGAAGCCGCCGATCTCGCGCTGACGCTAGATCCGGAATTCGCGCCCGCTTTGTTGATGCGAGCGCAACTGGTGCGTGATGCCTATGGCCTTGAGGCTTCGCTGGCGTGGTTTGAGCGCGCGTTGGTATTGCATCCCGAAAACACTGATTTACTTGCGGAATATGCAGGGACACTGGGCGATCTTGGCCGCGCAAAGGATATGCTGAAGACAGTGCGCGCTTTGGCTGAACTCGATCCGCGTGATGTGCGCGTGCATTACCTTCAGGCTGTTCTGGCCGTGCGTGGAAACGATCCTGTGTTGGCGAGCAGTCTGTTGAAGCGCAGCGGAATGCGCGAAGCAGGCGTTCCCTCCGCTATCTTGGTCGATGCCTTGGGAGAAATGCAGCAAGGCAATTTCGATACGGCGGCGACATCCCTCGAAGGGCTGCTTGCGCGTCAACCCGGCAATGTTCGGGTGATGGAATTGCTGGCCCGGGCCATGTGGCTGAACGGAAGAGACCGCGAAATTGTCGATCGGTTTGCAAGCCGGGCGGAAGCCGCGGATGCCTCTGCGTATATGCGGATGCTGGTCGGGCGGTCGTTAGAGAGGTTGGGCCAACGTGATCGTGCAGCGCCGATGTTGGAGCTGGCATATGCCGGGCAAAGCGGGGAGCTTGCCGTTTTGAACGTACCGCAAGAATTGCGCGCGGCCTTGCCTGCGCCAACGCGTCAGTTGCGCGAAATGATTGCGGCCGGCAATTCAGGTGAAGCGCGTCAATATGCCAGCGGACTGGTCTCGCGCTTTAGCGGATCATCAGACATTATCGCCCTCGCAGGCGATGCGGCGTTGGCGACAGGTGATTCGGCTGACGCGCTCAATTTGTATAGCCGAGCATCCCAGATCCGCAGGCCATGGCCGCTGACCCGAAAGATCATTCACGCTTACCGGGAACAGGGCGATGATGACGCGGCGGATACTCTGTTAATCCGGCATGTGCGGTCGGAACCGCTCAATACCGAAGCCGCTATAATGTACGCAGAGCGCAGCGCGCAAACCGGAGACTGGCTGCGCACCGCGGTGCTGCTGGACAACGCGATTGAGCGCGGCGCCGGGAATGATCCAAAGCTTTTAGAATTGAGGCTGGAGGCGGCCCGCTCGCTTGGTAAAGAAACCGATGTCGAAAAATATTTGGCAACTCTTGCTCAGGTTAGCCCGGATGGTTTCATCAATTAGGCACGGTCGCACGCTCGACAATTGAGCAGCAGCGGGGCAGGGCGCAATGCCATGCCAAGGTGGATTGCCAATTTAGCCGACCCAATGATCGCGGTCCTCGTGATTGCGACGGGTCTCGCGCTTGCCCTGCCTGCGATGGGAGAAACGCGCGAGGCCGCGCAGATCGTCTCTAATGTGTCGATCTTTCTTCTCTTTCTCGTCAACGGAATGCGGATTGCACGCGGGGAAATCGTGAATGCGATCGGCAATTGGCGTTTCTTTGCGCCGCTTGTGCTGTTTGTGTTTGGGGGCATGGCGATGATGGGGGCGGGATTTTCATTTTTGGCCGCGCTTTTTGCTGCGCCGGAAATTGCGCTTGGCTTTATTTTTCTGGGGGTGCTGCCATCGACCATTCAGTCTGCGACCAGCTACACTACGCTCGCTGGCGGCAATGCCGCGCTTTCGGTGGTCGGTGCAGCGTTGATCAATATTCTCGGCGTGTTCGTAAGTGCGCCGCTCTTCGCAGCGTTGGCAGGCAGTGCGGCGGTTGACCTTGGGACGGAAACAATCCTCCGCATCGGTATGATTTTGCTGCTGCCATTTGTGATTGGCCAAGTGCTGCAAGGCTTCACGCGCAGTTGGCTGATCAAACAGAAATCGAAGGTCGTCTGGCTCGATCGGATTGTGATCGGGATCGCTGTCTATGTCGCCATGTCTGGCGCAGTCGCTCAGGGTCTGATGACCAGTATGTCGCCGAGCGCTGCCTCATGGCTCACGCTCATCACTGTCGTCTTTCTGGTGCTTGCCTATGGCCTGGCATGGAAAATATCAGGGTTTGGTGGCTATGCCCGCGCAGATCGTATCGCATTTGTGTTCGCAGGGCCGCAGAAAAGCGTCGCCATTGGTGCGCCGCTTGCTGCGATCCTGTTTGAGCCCGCTGTCGCTGGCTTTGTGATTGCGCCGCTGCTGCTTTATCACTTGCTACAGCTTGCCGTGGCAGCGCCGCTTGCTACTCGTTTTGCAGAGTATCAACCGGATTAGCAGATGCCTCTTTGCGATTGTGCCGGATCGACCACCAAAGCGAGAGTCCAATCATCACTGCACCGATGAGGCCGGTGAAGGTTTCCGGGATATGGTACTTTGCCGAAACCAGCATGATTATGCCGAGCGCGATAATCGCCCAAAACGCGCCGTGCTCCAAATACCGGAACTGTGAGAGCGTGCCCGCACGCACCAAGTGGATTGTCATGGATCGGACAAACATCGCACCGACCGATAGGCCAATCGCGATCACGATCATGTTGTTCGAAAGGGCAAAGGCTCCGATCACGCCGTCAAAGCTGAAACTCGCATCCAGAACCTCAAGATAGAGAAATCCGCCAAGGCCGCTGCGTACGACTTCGCCTGCTGCCTTTTTCTTCGCTTCGCCTTGCTCGATTATCTCGCCAAGCGCGTTCACGCCGATGAAAGTCAGCAGCCCCATCACGCCAGCAGTCAAAAAGGTGAGAGCCTCCTCGGGGGTGAGCAAAGTCGAAACCCCATAAAGCACCGCGAGCACAAATCCGATTTCGAGCGCGGGGATGCTGGAAAAGCGATTTACCGCATGCTCGATTGCGCTGATCCAGTGAACGTCTTTCTCTTCATCGAAAAAGAACGTCAGGCCAACCATCGCCAAAAACGCGCCGCCAAATCCGGCAATTCCGATATGGGCGGCAGAGACGATCCGTTCGTATTCTTCTGGATCGCCCAGCGAAAGTTGAATCGCCTCCCACGGGCCGATCTGCGCAGCGATTGAAACGATGGCTATGGGGAATACGATCCGCATCCCGAAAACTGCGATCAGAATACCGATGGTAAGAAAGCGTTGCTGCCAGACGGGGTCCATTTCCCGCAGCACTGTTGCGTTTACCACCGCATTGTCAAAGCTGAGCGAGACTTCGAGGATCGACAGCACAAATATGATCCACAGGATCGATAGCATTCCCGTGACGGTGCCAGTGCTGGCATAGCCATACCAACCACCCAGCGCGAAACAGCCGGCGGTAAAGATGAGCGAAAAGGTGTAATAACGCAGCAGCGTTTGCATGGAGAGGTTGGCCTTCGCGAGTGTGGATTAGCTTTTGGGCTGGTAAGTCTGTTCGTCACTTGGGAAGCTGCGATCACGCACTTCCTCGGCATAGGTCGCGACAGTTTTTTCGATCATCCCGGCTATGTCGTCATATTTCTTCACAAAGCGCGGCACACGTTCAAACATGCCCAGCATGTCTTCTGTTACCAGCACTTGACCATCGCAACGGGCGGATGCGCCGATGCCGATCGTCGGACAAGAAACGGCCTCAGTTGCGGCGATGGCGATGGGTTCTACGACACCTTCTATCACGATTGCGAATGCGCCTGCTTTTTCCAGCGCGACCGCATCGGTCACAATCTTGTCGGCTTCTGCATCGCTGCGCCCGCGCGCCATGTATCCGCCCAGCACATTCACGGCTTGAGGTGTCAAACCGACATGCCCCATCACAGGAATACCGCGTGAATTCAGAAACTCGACAGTAGGTGCCATGGCTTCGCCGCCTTCGAGTTTAACTGCGGCAGCACCGGTTTGTTTAAGCAAATAGGCCGCGCTTTCAAAGGCCTGCTCCGGTGAACTTTCATACGATCCGAACGGCATATCGACCACGACGACCGAGTGATACGATCCGCGTACCACCGCTGCGCCGTGATTGGCCATCATCTCCAACGTCACCGGAATAGTGGAGGGCAGGCCGTAAATCACCTGGCCCAGCGAATCTCCCACCAGCAGCATATCGCAATGCGCATCGAGCAATTGTGCCTGCCTCGCAGTGTACGCAGTGAGCATCACCAGAGGTTGCTCGGTAACGCCATCTTTCTTGCGTGCCCGGATGCGCGGCACGGTGAGCCGCTTCATCGGCGCAGGGGTGGGATTGGCTCTGCTGGTGCTCGTATCGAGCTGAAAGGTCGTCGACATGCTGTGCGTTTAGCGTCCCCCTTGGAAAAGACCAAGCGGGATAAACGCAAAGCTTGCCTCTTGGCGCGGGCGCAGAAACATTGCAGAGAGGAACACAAATGAGACAGCACAGCCCCGGCTGCGCGCAACAGGGATATAAAGATTCATGGCAGCATCGGGTAAGGGCCACGAAAATTGGTCGTCACGCAGTGCATTTATTCTGGCGGCCGTCGGTTCGGCGGTTGGTCTTGGCAATATGTGGCGGTTTCCTGCGGAGGCAGGTGAGAATGGCGGCGGCGCGTTCGTGCTGTTTTACATATTCTGCGTGCTGTTGATTGGTTTGCCTGTCTTGCTGTCCGAGGTTTTGGTTGGCCGACATGGTCAATCCTCTGCGCCGGAAAGTGTCCGCCGTCTGGCCCGCGATTCGGGTGCCGGTGAGGGGTGGAGCGTTCTTGCCTCAATGGGTGTGTTCGCGGCGTTTTTGGTCCTGAGCTTTTATTGCGTCGTGGGCGGCTGGGTCGTCTATTACATCGGCGTCTTTTTGAGCGATGTGTTTCAAACTGGGGTTGTAGGAGGCGCATTCGAAGGGCGTGCAGCGGAAGATATCGAGGGTCTGTTGCCGGGGTTATTCGGCAATGCCGGTTTGATGGTTGGGCTTAATCTCGGATTTTTGGCTGTGACAATGTTCTTTGTCGCGCGCGGTGTATCGGGCGGCATTGAATGGGTCGCTGTATATCTGATGCCGCTGTTCTTCTTCCTGTTTCTCTGCATTACGATCTATGGCGCGTTCACGGGCAATTTCGGCGAAGCGTTGAGTTATCTTTTTACCTTTGACGCCTCGAAATTGACCGGTGAAGTGATGCTGGCCGCTGTGGGGCAGGCATTCTTCTCGTTATCGCTGGGTGTTGCTGGCATGATGACCTACGGTGCCTATGCCAATCGCGATACCAATCTGGGGGAAACTTCGGGTATTATTGCGGGCGCTGATACGGCGGTTGCGCTGCTTGCTGGTCTGGCGATTTTCCCGATCGTGTTTGCTGCAGGCCTGTCGGCCAATGCAGGGCCGGGTTTGATGTTTCAGTCGCTGCCCATCGCGTTTCAGGAGATGCCGTTCGGATCCTTGATCGGCTTGGCGTTTTTTACGATGATTTTCTTCGCTGCACTCACAAGTTCGGTTTCTCTGCTCGAAGCGCCAACCGCTTGGATGTTTGAGAAGTTCAACATGTCGCGCAGCATGGCAACGCTGATCGTCGGGCTTGGTGCAGCGGCGCTTGGCACGATGGCGGCGCTGTCGTTTAACGAATTGGCAGAGTTCTATCCGCTGAGCTTCATCCCGTTGTTTGCCGAGACGAATTTCTTCGACACGCTTGATGGGCTTACCGCAAAGCTGTTTATGCCGATTGGTGCGATCCTGACCTGTATTTTTGTGGGTTGGGTCGCAGATGCGAAGTTGATCGATCAGGAAAACGGTCTCGACGGGGCTTTGCATAAATTGTGGCGTGCGCTGGTGCGCTATGTATGCCCGTTAGCCCTGACGGTCATTCTGCTGTTCGGCATATTCGGCTGAATTGAACGGAGGGAGCGGCGGCAGGGTTTGCCTGCGCTGCTCCCATCAGACCCGAACGCAGCATTGCAATTGTTCTGCAAATGTGGAACAAAATAGGAACAGTGTGACTTCGTTGATGTGAGTCGCCGTCGATAAGTGTTCCTATGCCAGACATACAATCTTCCTCCAGCGCGAAGGCGCTTTCGTCCTATTCTGCTCCCGACCGTCCGAAGGTTGGCAGCACCATGCGTCTGTCTGCGAGCGAGATGGCCACGCTGTCCAAAGCGCGCGAAGGGCGCTGGCGACCCGGGCTAAGCGATCAGCCACTGCATAGCGAAATTTTTGCAAGCACTGGCGATGGCAGCGGAGCAGGGCTGGCGCTGGGCCTGGCACGCGATGCGCTTAACATTCAGATGCACATCGCGGGCGAGGGCGCTGATCCCACAGCGGATGTGTATGATCGGCGGCAGGTGTTGTGGGTGCAGGATGCCCGCGCCGTGCAGCGCGGCGGACGGCCCTATTGTCAGGGTTTGCCTGCAGATTTGCGCGATCGGTTGATCCATGTCGAAGCCAAAACCACCGAAGATGCGCTCTTCGCGCTGGAAGAGGGGCTGCGTTGCCGTGACCTCGCCTGCGTCATCGGAGAAATAAGCGGCAATCCCCGCGCGTTTGATTTTACCGCGTCGCGCCGTCTCAGCCTGACTGCGGAAAAGCATGGTGTGCCGCTGTGGCTCATACGGCTTGATGCAGCGGCTGAATTGTCTTCGGCCCGGATGCGTTGGCGCGCGCAGCCTGCGCCTTCATCCCGCCCGCTCTGGAACCCCGATGCCCCGGGTTCACCGGCATGGAAAGCAGAGCTGTTTCGCGCCGCGCGCCATGCGCCCGGAAAATGGATTTTGAGCAATGAAGATGGACGCCTGCATGCGCGCAAACCAAACACGCCCATCGCCGCCAACACGCAGAATATTGGCGATCTGGTTCGCCCGACTTTCGGTCGATCGCTGGCGGCATACGCTCGCGCCTGAAACGGGCGGGGTTGATCCAGAGGAAGGCGCAGATGCGCTCCCAACGGTGCTGATCACTGAAACAGCCCATGGACCAAGGATTGAGGCCGTAAACGCCGCAGGCCACATTGCAGGCGCGCGAACGGGCATGATGTTGACTGATGCGCGCACTGTATGCCCCGAAATCCAGACTGCGCCTGCTGATCCAGCAGGGGATCTCGATTTTCTGGAAAAGCTCGCGCTCTGGTCTCAGAGATGGGGGCCTTGGAGCGCGCTTGATCCGCCCGATGGTGTCTTGGTCGATATCACCGCAGCGGCGCATCTGTTTGGCGGGGAGCGCAGATTGCTGGCCGATGTCGAGGCCGCATTTGCAAAGCGCAAACTGCTTGCCCGTACAGCGATCGCACCGACTGCAGGTGCAGCGTGGGCGCTGGCGCATTTTGGTCCTTCCCGTTCGGCAATCGGGCCTGAAGAAGACAGCGTGCAACGCCTCTCTGATTTGCCGGTGGCCGCGCTGAGGCTGGATCAGGACGTGCTTACTGTTTTGCGCCGTCTGGGGCTGAAACGATTGGGCGATATTGCTGCGCTGACCAGCGACCATAAAGGTTTCGGCGAGGAAGCGGCTGCGCGCGATGCGATCCACCGGCGGTTTCGCAACCGCAAATCACCCTCGGCCAATCCGCTTATCCGTCTCGATCAATTGTGCGGTAAAGTCCCCGAACCCTTGCTGCCCGTGATATCGCAGCACGCGCCCTTGGTTCAGCGACGATTGATGGAACCGATCCGCCATCGCAGTCTGCTCGATCAAGTGCTGAGTGATCTTGCGGATGACATGGTGCGCGAACTTGAAGCCCGCGGGCAGGGGGCACGGCGGCTTGAGCTTGGTCTGTGGCGGGTCGATGGCGAAGTGCTGGTCCGGCGACTCGAATTGGCAAGCGTTACGCGCGATGCCTCTCATATAATTCGTCTGTTTGCTAACCGGCTTGAAGATATCGATGCGGGCTTCGGTATTGAAACGGTGCGTCTTCGCGCCAGTTGGACTGAGCCGCTGGCATTGTCGCAAGGCGATATTGAGGAGGCGGCCGAACGGCATGGCACTTCCTTGAATGCCTGCATCGATCGATTGACCGTCCGCTTGGGCCCGCATTGTGTGCGTCGCCCGGTTCTCTATGCCAGTCACTTGCCCGAACGTGCGCAGCGCTGGCAGCCACCGCTGGATTCTGAGCCAGTTGCACAATCACCGTTGGCTTTTCGGTCAAGGCCTCTGAAATTACTTGATAAACCTGAATTGATCGCGGTGCTGTATACCTCTCCCGATGGCCTGCCACAGCGTTTCCGGTGGCGCGGAGATGTACGCGAAGTGGCGCGGGTGGAAGGGCCAGAACGCATAGCGCCAGAATGGTGGCGTGAGAGATCGATCATGCGGCTGCGCGATTATTATCGGATCGAGGATGCCGATGGCCGGAGATACTGGATCTATCGCCATGGGATTATCGGAGATGGCCGGGGCGGTGCGCCGGATTGGTATTTGCAAGGGCTTTATGCCTGAGGCTGTTTTTAATGTATTGATAAATTTCCGAGCTTGCTGGTTAGCATTTTTTTACAAATGCTTGCTAAGCCGTTCACTATGAACATGCACAGCATCCCCCGCGCTGCAGAGCGCCGCTCGCTCAGCCTGATGATCAAGGGCCGCGTAAAGTCACGCGTGGTCTATTGCGACCTGATCGATATTTCAGAGGGTGGTTGCAAACTTAGGGGCTCGGCCGGGTTCGCAAGTATCGGGGATCGGTTGACCATGCAAGTCGGAGGGATCAATGCTCCGCTGGGCAGAGTGGCCTGGGTGGATGGCAAGTTTGCAGGCATCGCCTTTGAAGGCCAGATGCATGCGGCCGTGATCGATCATCTCATTCAGAACGAAGCCACAAAACTGGCTAATGATGAGAGCGATAACCGGCGTTATCTTTGAAAATTTCCGGATATATTATGAAAAGGGCCAGCGCATCAGCGCCGGCCCTTTCACAATGACCAGCGATTAATTCGCTGAAAATGGCAGTGAACTGTGATGCAGGACGATCTTGAGATCGCCAGCATCATCTTTTTCATAGGCAAAAGAATACTCGACCTTGGTCTCGCTTCCATCAGTGCCAGTGAAATAGTAATTGCCCATTGCAACGGCCATGTCGCCGTCCGGATCGATCACAGTGCCGTTATTCTCCCACCGCACTGCGGTGAATGGCGCGATCGCGAACCCGCCGTCTTCGGTGCCTTCTTTGCCAACGAAGTAGCTGAGGGCTTCATCAAAATTTTCACGGAATTGGTCTTCCGCAGCGAGTGTAGGTTTGAAAAGGACGGTTGCATCATCGCCATAGGCATAATGCGTGTTGATGTGATCCGTGGCCGTTTGACGATAATCGCCTTCGTCTGTGAAGGTTTGGCCAATTGTTACGATGCCTTCGCCCCATGCTTTTTGAGCCGCTTCGACTTCTTCAGCGGTGATGGGGTTGGCATTCGCCGCGCTGACTGACGCGGTTTCATCTGAACCACATGCTGCAAGTGCGAGAGTGCTGGCGCCGAGTGCAGATGCGTAAACAAACTTATTCATTTCATACTCCCTTGCAGGGAGCTGAAATGGCCCCCCACATGAATCAAGCGGCTATGCCGCAGGTTACGTCCGACATCACGAGCAGGATTGCTCGCCAGAGGGGCCCGGTCCGTGTGTTATTATATATCATATACGATTGATGACTGCAACATGCATAGTTTGCATTTGCTGGATTTATTTTTGGAACATATAAGGAACATAAAGGTGTTCCCATGGCTCAAAATACGACTCAACAAACGCTTCAGCAAAGGCTTGAAATACTGGCCGATGCGGCAAAGTACGATGCCTCCTGCGCGTCTTCGGGGACGGCGAAAAAGAATTCGCTCGGCGGTGCAAAAGGGCGGGGCGGCATCGGTTCAACCGAAGGGATGGGAATTTGCCATGCCTATGCTCCTGATGGGCGATGCATCTCGCTGCTCAAGGTGCTGCTGACCAATCACTGCATCTTCGATTGCCATTATTGTATCAATCGCAAAAGCAGCAATGTGCGCCGTGCGCGCTTCACCCCGCAAGAGGTCGCGGACCTCACGATCAATTTCTACAAGCGCAATTATATCGAGGGGCTGTTTCTGTCCTCGGGCATTATCAAAAGCTCTAACCACACGATGGAGCAGCTGGTCGAATGCGCCCGTATCCTGCGCGAGGAATATGATTTTCGCGGGTATATTCACCTGAAAACCATTCCCGAAGCGGATCCTGGCCTGATCCATCAGGCGGGTCTGTATGCGGATCGTGTTTCGATCAATGTCGAGCTGCCAACCACAAGCGGCCTGGCGCGTCTCGCACCGGACAAGGATGCACGCCAGATCGAAGGCGCGTTGGCCAAGACCAAATCGCGTATCATCGAGGCAAAAGATGAACGCAAACGCTTCAAACACGCGCCGCGTTTTGCCCCGGCAGGCCAATCAACTCAGATGATTGTTGGGGCAGACAATGCCTCTGATGCGGATATCGTGGTGAAAGCGAGTACGCTCTACGGCAGTTTCGGATTGCGCCGGGTGTATTACAGCGCGTTCTCGCCGATTCCCGATGCGAGTGCGGTTCTGCCTTTGAAACGCCCTCCGCTGATGCGGGAGCACCGGCTGTATCAGTCGGATTGGTTGATGCGGTTCTATGGCTATGCGCCCGATGAGGTGGCGCAGGCAACCGATAGCCATGGCAATCTGCCGCTGGATATTGATCCCAAACTCGCTTGGGCGCTCAAGTTTCGCGGACAGTTTCCCGTTGATGTAAACCGCGCTTCGAAAGAACAATTGTTGCGTGTCCCCGGGTTGGGGACCACGGCGGTTGGACGGATATTGAACGCGCGGCGGCACCGGACTTTGCGTCTGGACGATGTCGCAAGGCTAACCCAGTCGATTGCGAAGGTGCGTCCGTTTCTGGTGGCGCTCGATTGGAGGCCGACAAGCCTTACCGACCGAGCAGATCTGCGCGCATTGCTGACGCCCAAGCAGGAACAGCTGGAACTGTTTTGATGACAGTCCAAAGAGCAAATGTGCAAAATGTATCGTTAGGCGCGCATTACACCGTCCACATGCCCGCGCCCGATGACTTCGCATTCTGGCGTGAGCGCGCACGTGGTTTGATCCAGTGCGATGTTCCGCCCGACCGTGTGAGCTGGGTGGAACCGGGCGAGACGGGCGATCTGTTCGCGCATGAGGGTCATTCTCGCGGTGAAAAACGTCTGCCTGTCGCCGGTCAGGAGGCACCTCCTGTGCGGGCGAGTAAACGGTTTATGCAGGTGGCCCGCAATGCCGCCCTCCATTCGGATACAGAGCGGTTTGGTCTGCTTTACCGGATGCTATGGCGGCTCCAGTCAAACCCGCGCGGGATGGAGGACAAGGCGGACACTGATGTGCGCCGGATCGAAGAGCTCGACAAATCGGTGCGGCGCGACAGTCATAAGATGCATGCCTTTGTCCGTTTTCGCGAAGTCCCAAGCGATACAGGTGAACACTATGTCGCGTGGTTTGAACCGGATCATCATATCGTGCGCGCCAATGCAGGTTTCTTCATGCGCAGATTTGCCAACATGCATTGGTCTATATTGACACCGCGTGGCTGTATTCACTGGGACGGTGAAACCATGCGCGAAAGCGGTCCTGCGCAGCGAAACGATGCCCCCTCAGGCGATCCGATAGAGGATTTGTGGAAATCCTACTACGCCTCCACTTTTAATCCGGCGCGGTTGAAAGTCGGTGCGATGATGGCTGAGATGCCGAAAAAGTACTGGAAAAATATGCCGGAGGCGGAATTGATCCCCGGTCTGATCGCTGGTGCGCAGGCGCGCGAAGCGGGAATGGTGGCGGCAGGCGAACGCGAGGAGCGTAAACACCCAGCGACCTTTGGAGAGATTGGCGATGCGATCGCCGCGTGCCGTGATTGTGCAATTGCGACATGCGGGACTCGCGCGGTTGCCGGGGAGGGCAAGGTTGACGCCGCGCTGATGATTGTCGGCGAACAGCCTGGCGATCATGAAGGTAAAGCAGGCAGGCCTTTTATAGGGCCAGCAGGCCAAATGCTGGACGAGCATCTGGAGCGGGCCGGTATCGACCGCGCCGCCGCCTATGTCACCAACGCTGTAAAGCATTTCAAATTCAGCTGGCGAGGCAAGCGCCGGCTTCACCAAAGCCCTACTGCTAAGGAAATTGATACTTGTCGCTGGTGGCTGGAGGCCGAGCGCGCCGTTGTAAAGCCGCGTGTAGTGGTGGCTTTGGGAGCATCAGCCGCGCGCGGTCTGATTGGTAAAACAGTGAGCGTGTCGCAGGCGCGCGGTAAAGCGATCCCGCTTGAAGATGGCAGCGAATTGTGGGTGACGGTGCATCCATCCTATTTGCTGCGCCTCGATGGCAAAGCGCGCGTGGAACAGGCGGCTTTGTTTGCAAACGATCTGGCCGCGATCCGCGCGCGCCTTACCGAGCTTGAGGCGTGAGGGGATGCCCGAAGCTCCGCTTACGCCCGATAAACGCACGCTGGACATTGATCCCGACCTTATCGAAACCCCTTCGCGCGCGCCATTTGTGGAGCTGGGACTTGTAAGCTGTTTCAGCTTTCTGCGCGGGGCCTCCGATGCGGTGGACCTTGTGATGAGAGCGCGCTCACTTGGATATGATGCGATCGGCATTGCCGATGTGAACTCCATGGCAGGTGTCGTGCGCATCCATAGCGAGGCAGCGACACTCAAGCTAAGGCCAGTGATCGGTACGCGGATCGAAACAGCCGAAGGCCTGGCCTTTCTCGCCTATCCCAAGGACCGCTGCGCCTATGGCAGGCTATGCCGTTTGATCAGTGCGGGACGGATGCGGACACTCGGGGGAGAATGGCAGGACAAAGGCGTATGCGAGATTGATCTCGCAATGCTTGCTGACCATGGCGAAGGCGTACAGTTGATCTTGGTTCCGCCCGATGATCTGGAGACGCGCTTTACTGTTCCCGCATGGGCAAGCAATGTTGTCGCGTTCGACGGCAGCGGTCTGGAAAGCCATGTAACAGGCACTGTATCGGATTTATTGCCGCATCTTGTGCGCGGGCTTCTCAGCCTTGGGCATCTTGCTGCAAGTTACCTGTATCGCGGTGATGATATAGCCCGCATTGATCGCCTTGATGCGCTCGCCTGTGCCAATGGACTTGCTCTGCTTGCTACCAATGATGTGCATTACCACACGCCTGAACGCCGCCCGCTTCAGGACGTGATGACCGCGATCGCACACAAGACCACCGTCGCTGAGGCCGGGCATTTGCTGCACGCCAATTCAGAGCGGCATCTTAAGGCGCCCTATGAAATGGTTCGCCTGTTTGCGCGCTGGCCGCACGCGATTGCCGCTGCGCGCAAAGTGGCTGATGCGTGTCATTTCAGCCTCAATGAATTGCGTTACGAATATCCGGAAGAAATTTATCCCGATGGCATGTCTCCGCAAGAATATCTCGAGATAGAGACATGGAACGGGGCAGAGCGACGTTACCCTTGCGGCGTGCCCGATAGCGTGCGCGACACGCTGGAGCGAGAGCTTGCTTTGATCGCGAAACTGGACCTTGCGCGATATTTTCTCACGATCAAGGACATCGTCGATTTCGCGCGTTCTGTAGAGCCGCCGATCTTGTGCCAGGGGCGGGGAAGTGCGGCAAATTCGGCTGTTTGTTATTGTCTGGAAATCACCAGCGTCGATCCGGCCAAGCATCAACTCTTATTCGATCGCTTTATCTCGGAAGAGCGCAAGGAACCGCCCGATATTGATGTCGATTTCGAGCATGAGCGGCGCGAGGAGGTGATCCAGTACATCTACAAAAGATATGGGCGGCACCGCGCCGGGCTTACAGCGACAGTGATTCATTATCGCCCGCGTATGGCGATCCGCGAGGTGGGTAAGGCGATGGGGCTGTCGCAAGACATCACCAGCTCGCTCGCACGTACGGTATGGGGCGGACATGGCCGCGAAATCGGTGAAGCGCATGTCGAGGAAATCGGCATGAAGCTTGAGGATCCGCATCTTCGGCGCGTGCTCAAATTGACCGAGCAAATGATTGGTATGCCGCGCCACCTGTCGCAGCATGTCGGCGGCTTTATCCTGACGGAAGGTGCGCTTACGGAAACTGTGCCGATCGGTAATGGCGCGATGGCGAACCGCAGTTTTATCGAATGGGATAAGGATGATATTGAGACGCTGGGTATTCTAAAGGTTGATGTGCTGGCGCTGGGGATGCTGACCTGCATCAAGAAGTGCCTCGATCTTCTGGAGGCGCATCATGGGCGCGCTTTGACGCTGGCGAGTGTCCCGCGCGAAGATCCGGAAACCTATGCGATGCTGCGCAAAGGGGATTCGCTGGGAGTTTTTCAGGTCGAAAGCCGGGCTCAGATGAATATGCTGCCGCGCCTGCGCCCGCGTGAATTTTATGACCTTGTGATTCAGGTGGCGATTGTCCGGCCTGGCCCGATCCAAGGCGACATGGTTCACCCTTATCTCAAACGCCGTAGAGGTGCGGAGAAAGTCTCTATTCCGGCTCCGGCGCCGCAGCATGGTCCGCCTGATGAGCTTTCGAGCATTCTCGGGCGAACTTTGGGCGTTCCGATCTTTCAGGAGCAGGCGATGAAGATCGCCCTGGATGCAGCGAAATTTTCTTCGCTGGAGGCCAACCGGCTACGCAAGGCGATGGCCACATTCCGCAGCCGTGGGATGGTGGATGAGCTGCAGGATATGATGGTCGAGCGGATGGTGAAGCGCGGCTATGAACGCGAGTTTGCACAACGCTGTTTCAACCAGATCAGGGGTTTTGGTGAATATGGTTTTCCCGAAAGCCACGCCGCATCCTTCGCGCATCTTGTTTATGTTTCCAGTTGGCTGAAATGTCATTTTCCGGCTGCCTTTGCTGCCGCATTGCTCAATTCACAGCCGATGGGGTTTTATGCACCGGCCCAGATTGTGCGCGATGCGCGCGAACACGGGGTGAAGGTGCTTCCCAGCGATGTGAACCGGTCACAGTGGGATTGCACTTTGGAGCCGGTTGCCGAATGCAAGGATGAGCAATCGGGCCGTCTTGATCGCCATATCGCGCTGCGACTTGGTCTGCGCCGGATTGACGGGTTGCCCGAACATATTGCCGCGCAATTGATTGCCGAACGTGAGGCGAGCGGTGTGTACCGCGATGTTGCCGAATTGCGAGAGCGGGCGGGTCTTTCTCCCGCCCATATCGAACGGCTTGCGAGTGCGGATTGCTTTGGTTCGATGGACTTGTCCCGCAGGCAGGCCTTGTGGGATGCGCGCAGCCTGATTGCAGGGCCTGATCTGCCATTATTCCGCGCGGCGGCGCAGCGCGATGAAGGGGCCGAACGTATGCAAGTGCAATTGCCGATTATGCCTATGTCGGAAGAGGTCGTTGCCGATTATCAAACCACACGGCTCAGCCTTAAAGCGCATCCGATGGCGTTCCTGCGCCCGCAATTGGCAGAGCGTGGTTTTGCGCGTGCGTGCGATCTGCGCGATCGGAAATTCCGCAGCATGGTTCAGGTTGCCGGGGTCGTTCTCATTCGTCAGCGTCCGGGCTCTGCTAAAGGGGTATGTTTTATCACACTCGAAGACGAGACAGGTGTGATCAACCTCGTCATATGGCCTGATCTCAAAGAGAAACAGCGCCGTGTTGTGATGGGCGCCCGATTGATGGAAGTGCGCGGACGGGTCGAATATGATGACGAGGTCATACATGTCATCGCACAGAATATGACTGACGCAACAGATCAGCTTTACCGGCTGTCCGATGACATGCTGAACGCGCCCGTGGCGCGCGCCGATCATGTTAATGCGCCGCTTGTGAGTAGAGCACCTCCAGAAACACGAGAGGCGTTGCAGCCGCGCGATTTGATCGATCAGCTTTCCAATGTGACTGGCCATCCGCGCAATCACAGGATCATTCCCAAATCACGCGACTTTCATTAGACCTGAATTCTATATGGCACGCAAAAAAACAACTCGGCGCATCAACCGCCGCATTGGGGCATTTTCTGGCGATCGGCGTATGATCGGCTTGCTCGCGCTGATTGCGCTCGGGGTTGGGCTATGGAGCTGGATCAGCGTGCACCCCGAACATAATCCTTGGGCTCCGCTCGATCTACGCGATCCCATCGGTATTGCGACTGCAGGCAAACTCGCGGCGCTGAAAGGCGATGTCGAAGAATGCCGACTGGCGCTTTCCCGCAGCGAGGTTTCGTTTCGCGCTCTTCCGAGCACCGGTAGCGGAGTATGTGAGCGACAGGACCGCACGCAACTTGATGCTTATCCCTTGAGCCCGAATACGCCCTCTGTGACTTGTCCGGTCGCTGTTGGATTAGAGGTTTGGCGGGCCAAAAACGTTGAGCCGGCAGCGCGGGAAATTCTTGGCAGCGATCTTGACCAGATAGAACATCTTGGCGCGTATTCCTGCCGCCGTCTTTATGGCGGCGATGACGGCCCATGGAGCGAACATGCTAGTTCCAATGCGATCGATATATCTGCGTTTGTCCTTAAAGACGGGCGCCGTATCAGCGTCCTTGGTGGATGGGATGGCGATAACGATGAACAGCGTTTTCTGCGTGAAGTACGAGATGGTGCATGCACGGCTTTCGCGACGGTTCTCTCACCCGATTACAACGCCGCCCACGCAGACCATTTCCATCTTGACCAACAGGGACGCTGGCGCGGCGTTTGCCGTTAATCAGCGTTTGGCATGATCAGCCGGGTTCTAACGCGTAACCCGCAGAACGAACTGTGCGGATCGGATCTTTGACGCCTTCGATATCAATCGCTTTGCGCAGTCGGCGGATGTGCACGTCAACGGTGCGCAATTCGATTTCCGACCCTGTTCCCCAGACACCATCCAAAAGCTGCCCGCGGCTAAAAACTCGGCCAGGGCTTTCCATGAAGAATTTCAACAGGCGGTATTCGGTTGGGCCGAGCTGGAGCGATTTGCCGCGCCGTTCAACCTTATGCGCCACCGGATCAAGCGAGATGTCACCCACATCAACCTTTTCACCGGCAAGAGCAGGGCGAATACGCCGCATCACCGCCGCAACACGCGCAAGCAATTCGCGCGGGCTGAATGGTTTTGTAAGGTAATCATCCGCGCCGGTTTCAAGGCCGCGTACCCGGTCATCTTCGGCTTCGCGTGCGGTCAGCATTATGATGGGAACGTGGGCCGTTTCCTTGTCCCGGCGCAACCTGCGGCAGACTTCGATCCCGCTGGTTCCTTCGATCATCCAATCAAGAATGATAAGGTCGGGTACATCTTCGCTGGCAAGGACCAAAGCTTCATCACCGTCACCAGTGGAGCGGACGTCATATCCTTCGTTTTTGAAGCGATATTCAAGCAGTTCCGAAAGAGCTGGATCGTCTTCGACAAGTAGCAATTTGGCAGCTAGCATCGGTGCTCGTCTCCATTAGTTGCACAGTTCGAAACAGCGCGAATTATGCAGTCTCTTCTTCTGGTGGATATAGGCCGGTTGCAGCATAATGGACCATTTCCGCCACGTTGGTTGCGTGGTCACCGATCCGTTCCAGGTTACGTGCGACGAACAACAACTGGGCTGCGCTTGAGATAGTGGCAGGATTTTCGACCATATGGCTGACAAGGTTGCGAAAAATGCTGTTATAAAACGCATCAACCTTATCATCGGTGGCGATCACTTCACGGGCCAGCTCTGGATCGCGGGCTGCATATGCAGTCAAAACGTCGTGTACCATTTCGCTGGCCAGGTCGCCCATTGCACCGAGCAATGTAAGCGGTTCAAACCGGTCGCGGCCTTCGATCCTATTGACGCGTTTGGCGATGTTCTTGGAATAATCTCCGATCCGCTCAACCACGCCGGCGATCTTGAGCGCGGCGATAACTTCGCGAAGATCATCGGCCATCGGCGCACGTAAAGCGATAATGCGCACGGCGAGCCGATCCACTTCTGATTCGAGCGCATCGATTTTCTTGTCATTGGCCACCACGCGATCGCCAAGCTCTTCATCGCCGCGCATCATCGCGTCGAGTGCTTCCTGAATGGCGACCTCAGCAAGACCGCCCATCTCAGCAATCAGACCGCGGAGACGGGTGATATCTTCATCGAACGCTTTGACGGTATGTTCGGCCATTATCCGTATCGCCCTGTGATGTAATCTTGAGTGCGCTGCTCAATCGGGTTGGTAAAAATATCGGACGTGCGCCCATATTCTACCATTTTCCCAAGATGGAAGAACGCAGTCCGCTGTGAAACACGCGCTGCCTGTTGCATCGAGTGCGTGACAATGACGATGGCATAGCGGCCAGAGAGTTCGTCAATCAATTCCTCGATCTTTGCAGTTGCGATCGGGTCAAGTGCAGACGCGGGCTCGTCCATCAGGATGACTTCGGGATCGACAGCGATAGCGCGCGCTATGCACAGGCGCTGTTGCTGACCGCCCGACAATGCTGTGCCGGAATCATCCAATCTGTCTTTCACTTCATCCCAGAGGCCTGCGCGAACGAGCGATTTTTCGACGATCGCGTCAAGATCAGGCTTTTTCTCGGCCAAGCCGTGAATTTTCGGGCCATAAGCGATGTTGTCATAAATCGATTTCGGGAACGGGTTGGGTTTCTGAAAAACCATCCCGACGCGGGCGCGCAGCTGGACAACGTCCATTGCGTTGGAGTGGATGTCTTCTCCCTCAAGCTCGATCAGCCCTTCGACCTTCGCGATCGGGATCGTATCATTCATACGATTGAAGCATCGAAGGAAAGTTGACTTGCCGCAGCCCGATGGGCCGATGAATGCCGTCACATAGTCAGGTGAAATGTCGATCGACACCTCATCAATGGCTTTCTTGTCGCCATAATAGACCGTGACATCGCGAGCCTTCATTTTGCTGGCAGTGTCTTGGAGGTTTTCGTGAATGACAGTCACCAGGTCTTCTCGAATTTGTTGCGGAGGTAAATTGCGACGCCGTTCATCAACATGAGGAACAGCAAGAGTACGATGATTGCAGCACTTGTTCTCTCTACGAAACCGCGGTCGATCTCATCGGACCATAGAAAGATCTGCATCGGTAATACAGTAGAAGCAGAGGTAAAGCCATCGGGCGGCGTTGCCACAAATGCGCGCATACCAATCAGAAGGAGCGGAGCCGTTTCGCCAAGCGCGCGGGCCATACCAATAATGGTCCCTGTCAGCATCCCCGGCATCGCAAGCGGTAGAACGTGGTGAAAAACCACCTGAACCGGCGAGGCACCCACAGCAAGAGCCCCGTCACGTATCGACGGCGGAACCGCTTTGATCGCGTTGCGCCCTGAGATAACGATAACAGGCATCGTCATCAGTGCGAGGGTCATACCGCCAATCAGCGGCGCGGATCGAAGGTTCGGGAAAAGCCACAGGAAAACGGCAAGTCCGAGCAAGCCAAAAATGATCGAAGGAACGGCAGCCAGATTGTTGATCGATACTTCGATCAAGTCGGTCCAACGGTTTTTCGGGGCGTATTCCTCAAGATAAAGCGCCGCGAGCACGCCAATTGGGAATGCCAGAACGAAAGTGACGATCATCGTCAGGATCGAACCCTTTAGCGCCCCCCAGATACCTGCGGCTTGAGGGCTTGTCGCATCCGAGCGCGCCAGAAAGCCTTCGTCCCAATTTTCTGCAAGTTTGCCTTTTGCTGCGAGATCGGACGCCAAAGCTTGCATCTCGGGCGACCCTTCGCCTGCGAGGCCAGCTGCGAGATCTGAAGATGCGGGAAGATAAAATGTGCCGCTTTGCGACAAGAGTGAAGGATCTTTGGTCAGAGCAAGAGCAACGTCGCGCCATGCTTCGCGGCTCAATTCTGCGGCGCCCTCTTCTCCAAGCTCTTCCTCGGCATAGAATTGGACAACATCCGCCAATCCCTGAGCTTCGAGTGTTTGCAGCGCGGTTGGCGTGCTCAGTGTCGCTTCGTCGGCGGCGATACCGCTTTGAGAGAAATCAATCGGAACTTCGAGTTCAGCGCGCTGGAAACCGCCGATCCCGTTTATGAACATATTTGCGAGCAGGAAGATCAGAACGCCGACTGAGAACGCAATCGCGCCTTGTCCCATGCGTTTGAAATTACGCTCCTTACGATACCGCTTTGCAAGGCGCTTTTCGAATTCCGGCGTACGGGTTGGGCCAACCGAACTTGCGCGGTCCGATGCGTTCGCTTCGGCGGCGGCGGTGGCCGATGGGGTTGTTGGATCAGTCATAAGCTTCACGGAACCGTTTTACGACGCGCAGAGCGATGATGTTCAGCACAAGGGTGACCAGGAACAAGGTGAAACCAAGCGCAAAGGCGCTGAGATAAGTCGGGTGATCGGTGCTTTGTTCACCGGTAAGCAGCTTTACGATTTGCACCGTGACCGTTGTCATCCGGTCGAGCGGATTGGCGCTTAGATTGGCGGCGGTGGATGCGGCCATCACCACGATCATTGTTTCACCGATGGCCCGGCTGATTGCGAGCATAATTCCCGCAACAATGCCGGGTAGGGCGGCCGGGAACAGCACTCTCTTGATTGTTTCTGATTTGGTTGCACCCATCGCATAGCTGCCATCGCGCATCGCCGATGGCACAGCCGCGATTGAGTCATCGGCCATGGACGATACGAACGGGATGATCATCACACCCATGACCACGCCTGCGGCAAGCGCGCTTTCCGTCGAAGCGCCTGATATGCCTATCGCCACCGCTGCATCCCGGATCGCCGGCGCGACAGTAAGAGCTGCGAAATATCCGTACACAACGGTGGGCACGCCTGCGAGAATTTCCAGCGCGGGTTTCACCCAAGCGCGTAAGCGAGGATCTGCGTATTGGGTCAGATAAATTGCGCTCAATAGACCAAGCGGAATGGCCACAATCATCGCGATAATCGCGCCGATAAACAGGGTGCCCCAGAACAGCGGGATCGCGCCATAGCGGGAGCCATCGGTATTATCCGCGCTGCTCATCGGGTCGGGACCCCAGAATGTCCCGGTGAAAAAGTCGATCGGCGAAACCATGCCAAAGAACCGGACGGTTTCGAACACAAGGCTCGCAAAGATTCCGAACGTGGTCAAAATTGCCACTAGCGATGCGAGTAACAAGACGGTCATAACCGTCCGTTCAACCTTAGTACGAGCGCGAAAGTCCGGGCGAATGCGCAAGAACGCAAAGGCGCCTCCGGCAAATCCGATCATGATCGTCAAAACGACACCGATCAGGCTGTATCGGTCAATTGCCTGTCTAAACGGTTCAACCAGCGGCTCGGCGGCATCGTTAAACACGCCAACGGCATCTCCGCTCGCAACAGCGCGGGCCTCGGACAGCCATGAATCACGCTCAAATCCGAATTCCGGCAAGGCTTCTGCTGCCGGTGAACTCAGGACGCTTTGCGAAACGAGTTGCGGCGCAACAAACGACCAGATCGCGATAAACGCCAAAACTGGCACCACGATCCAAAGGGCAACATACCACGCATGATATACCGGCCGTGCGACAGGGCGCGTTTCCGGTGCCGCTTTTTGAAAGCTCCACGCCTTTGCGCGGCCTGCCAGCCAACCTGCGAGACCCAGCCCGATGGCAATCAGAATGAGTGTGATCGGCGACATTACTTAAAACCTGTTTCCCCTGAGAGTGCTGCCCGAATCCGATGGAGCGAGTTCAGAAAAGTCTCTGCGAGTCCGCCATGTTGAGGAAATAAGACAATGCGATGACAATCACTCGAATGAACCCTCTGCTGCATCCGTTCGCTCCGCTTCCGAAATTTCAATCGGCTCTAATGCGACAGGCATCCGAACGACAATTTGTGTCCCTTTGCCAAGTTCGCTTTCGATGTCGAGACGACCGCGGTGACGTTCCACAATATGTTTAACAATCGCAAGGCCCAGTCCGGTGCCCCCAGATGCACGACTGCGACCGGGATCGGTCCGGTAAAAGCGGCGCGTAAGTAGCGGGATTTGTTCAGGCGCGATCCCTTCGCCGATATCGATCACTGAAATCCGCGCAAAATTCTCGCGAGTCATATCTAGACTGACTTTTACAGGAGTGCCTTGCGTGCCGTATTTGAGCGAGTTGTCGACCAGATTGCGAACCAGTTGCTCCAATTGCTGGCGATCACCGCGTACTTTTGGCGAACAATTTAATGCGAGTTCAAGACGTTCGATCCGATGCGGCCCTGCTGCATCCGATGCTGCCCGGTCAACCAATGATGCCAGATCAATGATATCGCTAGGCAGATCATGTTTTTCCGCTTCGACCCGGGATAAGCTCATGAGATCGCTGATCAGGCTCTGAAGTCGTTTGCCCTCGCGCTCTATAGTGCCAAGAAATTTCTGCGCCGTGGGCGTGTCGATGGTGTCTTTGCCTTCGCGCAGTGTCTCCACATAGCCAAGAATCACGGCGAGAGGCGTGCGCAATTCGTGGCTTGCATTGGCGACGAAATCGGTGTGCGCTCGGCTTATATCGGCTTCGGCGGTTTGATTGATCAATTCGATGACTGCGATGGTATCATCGATTGTCTGACGATTGATTTCCCATATGTCCTGACGCCGGACCAAGCCCCGCACAATCGCGCGGCCATTGCGATTATTGCTAAGCAGCGAGATCGCTTCGGGATGGCGGATCGCCATGCGTGCGTCTTGCCCGATCATATACTGGCCAAGCATGCGCCGTGCAGAAGCATTGGCGATTGTGATGGTGTTCTTGTTGGTTACCATCACAGGGGTCGCTGAATTTTCAATAATCTTGCTGATATAGTCCGGGCTGAAGGATTGTTTTTCGACAATCTTTGTCTTTTCAGGTGGCCGGCCCGACGCAAGGAACAGCGATCCGCACCACACCACCAGCACAGAGAGCGATAAGACTGGGTCTAGGCCCAGAATGATCATGGCAACAACAGTCGCAACGGCGAGCATCATGCCTGCAACAGGAATCGTTTCGATGTTACCCATGGCACGGCGCTTTATCCTCAACCGCTAAAGGTTAAAAGGATTTTGGGATCAATTTTTCGAAGGGTTCCTCTGTAGGTCGATCATAGATCGGTCCAAGAGGGAGGTGGTGACCCCTACGGGAATCGAACCCGTGTTTCAGCCGTGAAAGGGCCGCGTCCTAACCGCTAGACGAAGGGGCCACGCTCGTTGCGAGAGCGCGCATCTAGGGGGGTGTGAAGAAACGGTCAAGCCCGTATTGGTTTGTTTCGCGAAAAATTATGTGTGCCGCTCTTCAATCAGCGAAGGCGGCATCTTCGAGATGAAGTTCAGCAGCGGGGCGGGGCCCCCAATCATCGATCTTTACGCGTCCCGCCAAATTAAAGCGGCGACCTTTGCTGCGGTGGAGAAGAGTTTGCGCCATTTCGGTCTCCGCTGCACGGAAGGCGATACCTTTGAACGATCGACCGTCCTCTCCTGCGGCGATAATCCGCAAATGGTCTTTCCCGACAATATCGGCCTTGATGATGCGCACCGGTCCAACCGCAACGCGCGGGGCGGGCCATCCTACACCGTAAGGCCCCGCCGCATCGAGCGTGTTCACCAGGTCCGGTGTCAAACCGCCGGGCGCAAGCGACAGGTCAAGTTTCATCGACTGTTCTGCCCGCGCACGGTCAACATCTCGTGCGAGCCGATTGTCTAGAAATTCGGTGAAGGCAGAGAGGTTTTCGGTCGCAATGGTCATTCCGGCAGCCATCGCATGACCGCCGCCTGCGACCAACAGGCCCTGTTCACGCGCCGCTATAATCGCAGCGCCCAGATCGACACCGCTGATCGAGCGACCAGAGCCTTTCCCCGTCCCATCGGCATCATTAGCGATGACGATCGAAGGTTTGCCAGTTTTCTCTTTAATGCGCCCCGCGACGATCCCGATCACGCCGGGATGCCAGCCTTCACCTGATATTACGTGCACTGCCATATTATGCTGGCTGGCCAGCTGCGCTTCTGCTGCCTCCTGCACTTCGGCTTCAATAGCGCGTCGGTCTTCGTTCAGGGCAGAGAGGTGCTCCGCAATTTCACGCGCTTCTTCGGGGTCTTTGGTGGTGAGCAGCCGCACGCCTAGTGTTGATTCGCCAATTCGGCCTCCGGCATTGATGCGCGGGCCAAGGGCAAAGCCAAGATCGCTGGCCTGCGGCGCGCGTTTCAGGCGGCTTGCATCCATCAAAGCTGCCATGCCAATACGGTCTCTTCTGGTGAGTATCTTTAGACCCTGCGATACAAAGGCACGGTTCAGCCCATGCAAAGCCGCCACGTCAGCGACGGTGCCAAGGGCGACAAGATCCAGCAGCGCCATCAGGTTGGGTTCTTTGCGATCCTTGAAATGTCCCTTGGTTCGCAAATGCCGCACCAATGCAATCGCAAGCAGGAACGCGACACCAACGGCTGCCAAATGCCCATGGCTGGCTGCGAGGTCATTTTCATCAAGTCTGTTCGGATTGACCAGAGCAACGGTTGGCGGAAGCTCTGCCGAGCATTTGTGATGGTCCACTACAATCACATCCACCCCGGCATCGCGCGCCATGCCAAGAGCTTCATAGGCCATTGCTCCGCAATCGACGGTAACAATCAGATTTGAACCATTCTCCGATAGTTTGACCAACGCTTCTCCGCTTGGTCCGTACCCTTCAAGCAGCCGGTCAGGGATGTAATAGTCTGCTTCCAACCCAAGGTCGCGCAGCAGCTCGACAAGCAACGCCGCGCTGGTTGCGCCATCAACGTCGTAGTCGCCATAGATCGTAACTTGCTCGCCCTCTATTACGGCTTTGGCGATCCGTTCAGCGGCCTTATCCATATCCCGAAATTCAGATGGGTCTGGGAGAAAGTCTCGCATCGTCGGAGCTGTATGACGGGCCAGATCATCCTCACCCACACCCCGCGTTCTCAGCAATTGGGAAAGAATGTCGTGTTCTAGGCTTTGAGCCTCTCCCAGATCCATATTACCCCCTCGCCAGAGCCATGCGCGGCCAGACAGGGATTGGGAAACCCCGAGAACGTGTGAAAGCGAATGAGATACCATATGTGTTCACTACTCTATCGCTGATCCGCATAACAGAGCGTGGCATTGACAATCGACAGTCAATTGGACTTCGGTTGCGGGATGGAAAACGCGTCTCACTTCCTGATTATCTGGCACAGCCGTACCGGCGCAAGTGAAGCCATGGCCAAAGCGGCGGCGCATTCAGACAATGCCAGGCTTGTGCGTGCGCAAGATGTAACTGCGCAGCAAATGTTGGCAGCCTCAGGCTATGTTTTTGTGTGCCCCGAGAATCTCGGTTCGCTGAGCGGGGAGATGAAAGAGATGTTCGACCGCATCTATTACGATTTGCTGGGTCAGATTGAAGGCAGACCCTATGCTACGATAATTGCTGCCGGTTCCGATGGAGAGGGGGCTGAGCGACAGCTTGATCGAATTGTGACAGGGTGGCGGTTGAAACGGGTGATAGAGCGCAAGATTGTCAACTTTGAAGCTCAAAGCCCCGAAGAAATTTGGGCAACGAAAGTGGTTGAATCCCATATCTTGAAAGAGTGCTCCGAATTGGGCGACGGTTTCGGTGAGGGGGTTCGGCTTGGGCTATTTTGACATCGCTTACCATTCGGTTGGGGAATCAACGTATTGGGGACTCGACGCTGACGGAAATTCACGTCAGAAATGCCGGCATTTGAGAAATGCCCACACGCGCTTGCAAGACTAAGAGGGGGCTTAGAAAATTACGCAAAGTCCCGACGATTCGCCCGCAGGCCTGTATTTGCTGTTTGCATCCGGCAAACGGCCCAATCCAGCGTCTATCCGCGAATTCGCCGAAGCGCAGCGCACGACCTCGCTGACTTTTGACCCATTTGCCGATCGTTCGTTGCAATTGATCGCGGCGGAGGGAGAAAAGATCGGTCAGGATCGGGCGACACCTGCGGACAAGGATCAATCAGTCTGGGTCGAACTGCTGCGCGATGCGCTGACATTTGATCTGCTTGGCCTCGCGCCCGGTCCAATGCCGATCTTGCCGGCAATTGAATACCGCTATGATTTTGACCAGTCGCCAAACTCACTCCGGCTGGAAGGCTTGCATCTTTTGCCCGGAAAGCATCTGGCGGGCGGTGCCAATTCAATTCCGGTTATGAGAGCGATGATCGGATTGGCTTGCGATTTCATCCATCATTTTAGCGAACTTGTGGCGGTTGCATGGGCGCCTGCCAAAAGCGTTATCGGACGTCGTTATTTTGAATCGGTCGGATCAGCATGGCTTGATGGCGGGGCTTTTCCCGCACTTGGCTTAACTTCGTTTCGCTCGACCGTTGACGGCGCGTTGCAGACGGTGGGTCTGGAATTTTGGATCGGGCAGGAGCTGCGGATTGAACCGCCGCTCTCGAATAACAAGGTCGAGGCGACGCGCCTTGGCGTCAGGCTGGTAAATCAACTCGTGCTAATCGGCGGGCTCGACAAGAGTGAACGTTTGACAGCGCCAGACGGAAGCCGGTTGATCATGGGGCCTTCACGCAATGGAAAATTTGTCCGCGTTGCGCGAGAATAACCGATGCAGCCGGGGCCTTAGACGATGGGAGGATTGAGCCTGCGTTTGAAAAGCAATGAGCGCGCACATATTCCCTTTCGCTCCGTGAATTGCCGGAGATCAGCAAGCTACGATCCGGGCATGCAAAGGCATCATCTTTTGCCGCGACAATTGCTGTCTCATGGATGTTTGGGCAACATGTTCGCTTCGATCGGCCGTGTTGCAGTCGGGTTTGATGATTTCCGGGTGAATGGATTGCTGCTTCCCTCGACGGAGGCGGCGACGATCCGTACTGGAATGCCACTGCACCGGGGCCCGCATCGTCGCTACAATGAATTGGTCCTTCAACGTGTTGGCGCGATTGAGGCGCGTTGGAGCATTGCCGCAGGGCGTGATGCCGAGCGCCCCAAATGCAGGCCGTGATGCGTTTAAAATTACTCCAACGCGCTTTGCGCACGCGGCTGCTTCAGGAACGGCGACGGTTCTTGCTCAATCGCAAAGATCCCCTCGGCACCGGGTTCGATTTTAGCGAACTCGATGCGATGGCGGAAAGCCTATGGGATGCGACGCAAGCAGATTAGTCGGCGTTAATCGCGCCAAGCTGTGTAATTGGAATTGGCGAGAAGCCGCGATTTTGCAGCATGATATTCGCTTTCCATGCGCGCTACCAGATCTTCGACAGAGCCAACAGATTTGATCGCGCCGACACCTTGTCCAGAGCCCCAGATATCTTTCCAGGCTTTCGCTTTGGTGTTGCCGCCAGAACCAAAGTTCATTTTTGAAGGGTCACTTTCTGGCAGATTTTCAGGATCCAACCCCGCATTTTCGATCGAGGACCGCAGATAGTTTCCGTGGACGCCGGTGAACAGGTTCGAATAAACGATGCCCTCGGCAGAACCTTCTACGATCCCGTCTTTATACGCCTGATCGGCATTTGCTTCTTCGGTTGCGATGAATGCGCTTCCGGCATAGCCAAAGTCTGCACCCATTGCCTGCGCAGCGAGGACTGACGCGCCATTTGCGATCGATCCAGAAAGCGCGACGAGGCCATCGAACCATTCGCGAATTTCCTGCATTAGGGCGAAGGGTGACTGCGTGCCCGCATGTCCGCCTGCGCCCGCAGCAACAGGAATAAGGCCGTCGGCGCCTTTTTCGATCGCTTTGTTTGCGAACCTGTTGTTGATCACATCATGCATCGAGATCCCGCCCCAGTTGCGGACCGCATCGAAGATTTCAGTGCGCGCGCCAAGCGATGTGATGATCAGAGGGACCTGCCATTTTTCGCATGTGGCCATGTCTGCCATAACGCGGTCATTGGACCTGTGGACGATCTGATTCACGGCAAATGGCGCTGCGGGCCGATCAGGATTCTCGCGATTATGTTTCGCCAATTCTTCTGTGATCTGATGCAGCCATTCATCCAGCAAAGTTTGCGGACGCGCATTCAGCGCAGGGAAGCTGCCAATGATCCCGGCTTTGCACTGCGCAATCACAAGCTCGGGGCCGGATACGATAAACAACGGCGAGCCGATCAGCGGCAGTCTAAGACGATCAAACGGGGCGGGAAGCGGCATTGGTCTCTCCTGAATTTAACTTGCTTGCGCGTTAGGTTGCAAATTGCAATCAGGCAAGAACCTCCTCAACGCGGTAGAAGCGTGCTGCGTTCCCAGCAAAAAGCGCGGCTTTTTCTTCAGCGCTTGCATTGATGGTAAGCCGTTTGAATGTGTTCCACAGCACAGGGTAGGTGGCCCCCCAACGATCGACGGGATAATTGCTTTCAAACATCGCGCGGCGCGTGCCAAATGCGTCGATACAGGTTTCGATGTAGGGGCGCCATAATCCGGCGAGGTGTTCAGAGCCGCATCCAGCAGCGGGGCCTTCTTCGGGCATGGCGCAATTTTGCATCGCAAGACCGCCAAGCTTTACCATCACATTCTCGCAGGCTGACAGTTCCTTTATACCGTGCCGCCATGTGTCGAAACGCTCATGCAGTTTCCCGGTGTAGCTCGCCATTCCCAGCGGAGTGCCGCAATGGTCAAGGCAGATCCGCGTATCAGGAAAAGCCCGGGCAAGGTCGATCACGTCGCTTAATTGCGGCTCCAGAACCCATGCATCGAAACTCATCCCGCGTTTGCCCAATTCGGCAAATCCTTCGCGGAATTTGGCATCGCGATACAGTTTGGGCGGAGCATGGAAAGGCGGGCCGAGCACCTCAGGATCGGCATCCCAGGCGCCTTGATGACGGATGCCTTTGAAACGGTTTGGCGAGGCCGCGAGCAATGCGTCAAGCACTCCGCCAGCGGCGCTTCCTTGTGTCAGATCGGCATGGCCAACAATACCCGCACAGGCGCGCAGCGGGCCATAGAGGCCGCTCGATGATTGCGCAGCGACGCCGTTTACATATTCAACCTCGCCGACAGGTTTCAGCGCGTCTCCATAAGCAGGATTGTAGAATGCACCGCATTCCATAAAGACAGTGCCAATGACATTATGACCGCTGGTTACGTCAGCATGCAGATGGTCAAAACCATAATAGGCCACATCAACCAGCGTTTCGATAAAGCGGTGCCGCGGCTCTGGGAACATGGGCATCATAGGGCGCAAATCCCACAGATGGTGATGCGGATCGATAATTGGCAGATCAGGTTCAATGATCGTTTCGGTCATGCAATTCTCTCCCGTCGAATAGGCAATTTGGCTCGCCTTTTTTGCTTTGAAATGATCGTCTGACACAGCATCGATTAAAGGGAAAGCGCAGGGTCTTTTCGCGCTGCAGCATTTTTCACAAGCCAAACGCTTCCCGCTGCTCTATAGACGGCGCAATCCTTCGCGAGCCTTATAAGTCTCGCCCGCCAGCTTACCATCATTCTGTCGGTCATTCCCTCCCGTACACCGCCTTTGCCGCGTGTGCGTCACTTGAGTTTTAGCTATGTCTTTTCCCGCATTACCCGACACCCTTTCGCAAGCCCTTATCGAGCGTGAATACACCTCGGCCACCGATGTGCAATCGGCCGTTCTTGAACCAGAAGCGCGTGGACGCGATCTTGTCGTTTCGGCCCAGACCGGATCAGGAAAGACGGTCGCTTTTGGTCTGGCGATTGCCGACGAAATGCTTGATGAAAACGGGAAAGTGCCCTTTGGGATTGCGCCGAAAGCCCTGGTAATTGCACCAACCAGAGAGCTCGCGCTGCAGGTTAGCCGCGAACTGGCGTGGCTCTACAGCAAAGCAGGCGCACGAGTTGCCACCTGTGTGGGCGGCATGAACCCCTCACAAGAACGCAAGGCTTTGCGCAGCGGCGCAACGATTGTCGTTGGAACGCCGGGCCGGTTGCGCGACCATCTGGAACGCGGCGCACTTGATCTGTCCGAGCTCGCAGCGGTTGTTTTGGATGAAGCGGACGAGATGCTCGATATGGGCTTTCGCGAAGAGCTTGAGGCCATCCTTGACGCCACACCGGAATCGCGGCGTACCCTGTTGTTCTCTGCGACGATGCCGCGCCCGATTGAGGCGCTGGCCCGTCGGTATCAGCTCAATTCACTTCGGATTGCCACGATCAGCAAAGAGCGTGGGCACGGAGATATCGCCTATCAGGCTGTAACCGTTTCGCCCCCAGAGGTGGAAAACGCCGCCGTTAATCTGCTGCGCTATCACGAAGCGGAAACCGCAATTTTGTTTTGCGGGACGCGCGACAAGGTGCGGCATCTTCACGCGACTTTGCAGGAGCGCGGTTTTGGCGTTGTTGCGCTGTCTGGCGAACATTCACAGCAAGAACGCAATCAGGCGCTTCAGGCGCTGCGTGACAAACGAGCCCGGGTTTGCGTGGCCACCGATGTGGCAGCGCGCGGGATCGATCTGCCCAGCGTCAGCCTGGTTGTGCACGTGGAAATCCCCCGCGATGCCGAGACGCTTCAACACCGTTCCGGCCGCACTGGCCGTGCCGGCAAAAAGGGCACGGCTGTTCTGATCGTGCCATTTTCGCGTCGCCGCCGTGTCGAAAGCATGTTGCGCAACGCGAAGATCAACGCGGAATGGACCGAGGCGCCCGATCGGGATGCGATTAAAGCGAAAGACCACGAGCGACTGCTCGCTGAATTGCTTAAGCCGGTTGAGATTGATGAAGCGGACCGCGTAATTGCACAGAAAATTCTTTCAGAGCGTAGCGCCGAAGAAATCGCAGCAATGTTGGTGCAAACGCACCGCGCCAAGATGCCAGAGCCTGAAGAATTGGTCGCCAATACGCCCGAAGCCCGGCGTGAAGCGCAAAAGGAAAAGCATCGGCCCGGTTTTGAAGATACGGTCTGGTTCAAGATGGACATTGGACGCCGGCAAAATGCCGACGTTCGCTGGATCCTGCCATTGATCTGTCGGCGTGGCCATGTGACGCGCAATGAAATCGGCGCGATCCGCATCGCCCAGACCGAGACATTCTTTCAGATCCCGAGCGCGCATGCGGACAAATTCAATGATGCGCTGCAGCGTACTGCCGAAACGGATCAGGATGAAAAGCCGGTGCATATCGAGCAGTCGGACGAGGCACCTCGCGACGCTGGTCGGCGCAACCGCCGCGATGGCGGAAGCGGACGCGACTTTGACCGCGATGGCGCGCGCGGCGGCCATACAAAGGCCAAACCGTTCCGCAAAGGCGGCGGCGGTAAACCCGGCGGTAAACCCGGCGGCAAAGCGAGTGGCAAGCCCGCTGGAAAGGGCAAGCCATGGGATGGCGAGAACAAATCCAGCAGCGACTTCAAGCCGAAAGACAAATTCGCTGGAAAGCCGAAAGGCAAACCGGGCGGCAAGGGCGGTTTGCCAAAGAATAACGGCAAGCCCGGCGGCGGAAAGCCTTTTGTAAAAAGAAAACCGCCGCGCGATTAAGCCGCGCTGTTTGCCGCACTTAGAACGGCGCGAACGCTGGCTGTGGCGATGTCTTCATCAATTCCGCAGCCCCAGATGATCCGATCTCCCGATTGGCACATCAAATATGCGGCCGCGCGCGCATCGCGGCCCGATCCCAATGCGTGCTCGGTGTAATCGAGAACTTTGAGATCGAGGTTGAAATTTTCCTCCAGTGTTGAGACGACGCTGGAGATCAATCCGTTGCCGCGCCCGGATACACTTTGTTCACTGCCAGCGACTGCAATCGTACCCGCAAACAGGCGGGTTCCATCTGCGGCGCGGCTTTCTTCATATGTGACAAGCTGAAAATGCTTGTCGGGTGTCTGTACGTGATAGGCCTCTTGAAATGCCTCCCATATATCCGATGCATTCAGCTCGCGGCCCAGGCGATCGGCCATGTGCTGGACATGCTTGGAAAAATCAGCCTGCATTTTCTTGGGAAGTTTAAGGCCCTGGTCCTGTTCAAGAACCCATGCAAAGCCGCCTTTTCCAGATTGCGAGTTAACGCGAATGACGGCTTCGTAATCACGGCCAAGATCCGCCGGGTCTATGGGTAGATACGGAACGCGCCATTGCTGGTCATTCTGTGCGGAATTGGCTTCAAACCCCTTCTTGATCGCATCCTGATGCGAGCCTGAAAAAGCGGTGTAGACAAGCTCACCGCCATAGGGGTGCCGCTGATGCACGGGCAGATCGTTGCAATATTCGACAGTCTCGATCACGCGGTCGATATCCGAAAAGTCCAGATTGGGATTGATGCCCTGCGTGTAGAGATTCAGCGCCATGGTTACGAGACAGCAATTACCGGTTCGCTCGCCATTGCCGAACAAACATCCTTCAACGCGGTCGGCACCGGCCATCAGGCCAAGTTCCGCCGCAGCAACGCCTGTGCCGCGATCATTATGAGTATGAAGCGATATCACCGCACTTTCACGGTTTGGCAGATGGCGGCAGAAATATTCGATCTGGTCGGCGTAGATATTGGGCGTTGCCGCCTCAACCGTTGCGGGCAGATTGAGAATGATCGGTCTGTCCGGGGTAGGGGCCAGCACTTCCATCACTGCGGCACACACCTCGATCGAGAAATCCAGCTCGGCGGTGGAAAATGTTTCCGGAGAATATTGGAAGTGCCAATCGGTTTCCGGTCTTTTTGCAGCCTCTTCGCGCATGATTTTGGCGCCTGCCACCGCAATCTCGCGCACTTCGTCTTTTGACATGCGGAAAACGATGTCCCGCCACGCCGGACTAACTGCGTTGTAAAGATGCACGATTGCCGAACGGGCACCTTCCAGACTTTCAAAAGACGTCCTGATCAGATCTTCGCGTGATTGCGTGAGGACCTGAACTGTCACGTCATCCGGAATAGCGCCCGATTTCACGAGTCCTGAAATAAAATCGAATTCGGTTGCTCCGGCGCTGGGAAATCCGACTTCGATTTCTTTTACGCCAATCTCGATCAACTGATCGAAGAACCGCCGTTTCTTCACAGCATCCATCGGATCGATGATCGATTGGTTGCCATCGCGCAGATCGGTTGAGAGCCAACGCGGCGCATTTTCAATCATGCGGGTTGGCCATTGCCGGTCAGGCAGATTGATCTGGCCAAACGATTTGTACTTAATGGAAGGATTTTCGAGCATGGTCATGGAAACGGAAACTTTACGACTGGTGTCTGGGGAATAAGGTGGCCTGTCCCTTGGGAGTTAGGCCGCATTCACTCGCACGCAGCCTGTCACGCCCAAGGGCGCATAAGTCGTAGGTATAGGCTGCTATTCCGTGTCATCATTGACGTTGTTGCCGATTTAGCGGCGCGGCTCAAGTATTTTGGCACAAAAGTTTTGCCATTGTAACGTTCGGCCGAAATCTCGCGAACTCCCGATGTCAGCAGTCAATAGGCTACCTGCACAGTGACAGCCCTTTTGGAGGAATGATTATGACCAACTCGATTTTCAAAACTGCCGTTGTGAGCGTTTTGCTCGCGTCAGCTGCAGCATGCAGCAGCCCTTCGGAAGAAACCGCCGATACAGGCGATAGTGCGGCCGTTGAGGCAACAGCCGAGACCGCTTATTTTGCAGATCTTGGCGGTGAACCAACCGGCCCCATCCACACTGCATCCAAAGGCGAGACGCTGGCTGTATCGGGATATGATGTCGTCAGTTACTTCACAGGGGATGGCGTTCCTGTTGTGGGTTCGGAAGAATTCACTGTGCGTTACAATGGATATGACTATCGCTTCGCAAATGAGGAAAATGCGGCGGCTTTCGTTGACGATGCTGCCAAATATGCGCCTGCTTACGGAGGGTACTGTGCGTGGGCTATCGGCGCCAACGATGCGCTCGCGCCGGGCGATCCCGAGGTTTATGAGATTGTCGACGGAACGCTTTATCTCAATTTCAACGAAAGCGTTCAGGACCGCTGGGAAGCAGACATTCCCGGTTTTATCGTAAAAGGTGACGCGAACTATCCGACCCATTCGGCTGACGAACACTTCCAAGACTAAACAAACCCAAAATGGGAAGGCCCTTTTTGTGGTCGCAAGAAACCCCTGTCAGCAGTGTGTCTGGCAGGGGTTTTTCTTATCTCGTGATCAGCGTTATCCGCAGCGTGCGTCGCGGATTATGTCCTGACTGTCGAGCATCACGTTAAGGCGCGGATTCGACGCATCAGGTTGCACAAAAGCGCCGCCAGGACGCAGAAACCTGATTTCCCTGCCAGGTCCGGCAACATCTTCGATATCAACCCGCGTACGAACATCCGCTACCATCCCTATAAACGGCCCCATTTTGTTGGCCCCGCAGGTTTCAGAGGCGGGATCGTTTGCGGTTCCAGGTGTGAAGGCCGCCTGTGCTTGGGGTTGCAATGGTTCCGCAATGGTTGGCGTTGCAACAGATCGCGGGGCGTTGCCTGTTGTCGGCGGATTGTTATTCGCACCATCACCGACACCGTTGATCCGCGCGGCAAAATCATCAGCCGCGTTGCGTGCTTCGTCTGCTGAATCGGGGTCGCTGCCACATGCACTTAATGCCAGCAGGATAGTCGCTGCCGCGATGGCTCGAAAACTGGTCATTATCTGTCCCGTCAGGTTTGCACCGATGTGCTGCGTTTAGTTTTTCTGCACGGCAGCAGTCAATGCGCGATGAGGCTTTGATTAAACCTGATTTCATTTTTTTTCGCCTCATCTGTCACCTTTTTGATGGTCCCTGCGAATACCATGATGTGCGCGGCCACTCGGCGGCTTTCAGGACAGTTTAGCCAGTTTCCCTTGCTGGTTTTATCCCCCTGAGATCCCGCCTGAAAGTTGATCGAGTGGCCGCTGCACACATTGTATTTGAGGAGACGACCCCGATGAAAGTCCGCACTTTTTTGATCGCTGCCGCTGCGTTTATCGCGCCTGTAGCGATGATCGCACCAGCCAATGCCGACGGCGGCATTTTCGTAGAAGTCGGCCAGCCCAATATCGCTGTAGGAGGTTATGACACCGTCAGCTATTTCCAGGGCTCTGGCGAACCTGTAAAAGGCGATACGCGCTATACGGTGCGGTATAAAGAAACCGAGTGGCGTTTTTCGTCGCAAGCAAACGCCGACGCATTCAAAGAGAACCCAGCGGCATATGCACCGCAATATGGTGGTCATTGTGCTTGGGCGATGAGCCGAGGATCGCTCGCCCCGGGTGATCCGCAACTTTACAAGGTTGTGGATGGCAAACTCTATCTCAACTTCAACCGCAATGTTCAAAAGACATGGCTCGCCGACATTCCCGGTTTCATCGCCAAAGCGAATCTTGCCTGGATATCCGTTCCAGATGGAAAGCGTTTCGGAGCCTAATCGAGAGCTTACGAAATTGGGCGCCCCGGTCTTACCCCTGACCCCCAATCCACCGGGGCGCTCAATACCTTACTGACTGCAATATCCCCCCCCTAGAGAAAACTGAGAGGAATCCCCTGATGTCAAATTCCAAGAGCTTCGCAAAAATGTTGATGGTTGCTGGCGGCCTAGCGGTTGCGACTGCCGGAGCGCCGGCCCTGGCAGATGCTCCATGCGGTCCAAGTGGACTGTCAAATGCATCGTCGAATTCAGATTCGGCCGATCGGGCTCAGGCCCGGGCTGAGCGTAAAGCACGCAAGGAGGCAAAGAAGGCTGCAAAAGCTAACGCCAAAGCATGTGCTGCGGCAGCTTGCGCGGCGGGTGCATGCGGTGCGGGTGCATGCGGAGCAGCCGCTTGCTGCGCGGCTGCAGACGATTGCGGCGCCAATGCCTGCGCAGCGAGCGCATGTTCAGCGAGCGCTTGCGCAGCAGGAGCTTGCGCACCGACAGCCTGACGGTGCGCGCATTGGGGGTGCAGCAGGCCTGAACTTCCTCCTAGGACAGGTCGGCTGCACCCTTTTTGCGCAGGCATATATATTGAAAAATGGATGGCCCGCAGAATATTGTTCTGCGGGCCAATTTCATTTGCGCAATGAATGCGTTCTTATTGCTTTTCAAAGGCCGCAGTGATTGTCAGATCGACATCGTTACCGACCAACCCCTGACCATACATGATCCCCCAGTCGGTCCGATCAATCGTGGCGCGCGCCTGAAAGCCGACGGTCTCTTTCTTGTTAAAGGGGTTGGTGCCCGCTCCGGTAAATTCGACCAGCATCGTCACCGGCCCGGCTTTACCGTTCATGTCGAGCATCCCCGAAACAATCGCAGTGGTATCACCATTCTGGCGCACATTGGTCGAGGTGAATTGGGCCATCCCGGGTTCAGGGCCGAAAAAGTCAGGCTGACCGCCATCCTTGCCCGGTCGCAGGAGGTGATCTTTTAACTGAGCGCTGGCTACAGTTACATCTGCGATCGGAATCATAATATCAAACTTGGCATCGTTGATGTTATCGGGCTGCATGGTCATCGTGCCCGAAATGTTACCGAACAGGCCGATGTAATCGTTGAATCCAAAGTGATCGACCTGCCAATCGACGAGCGTATGGGATGGGTCTAATGCATAGGTTCCGCCGGTGATCCGCGAAGCATCCACTGCGCCGGGAGCTGACGGTGTTTCCTGAGCAAAAATCGCCGGGGCGGTAAGAATTGCGCCTGTTGTTGTGAGCGCGGCAGCGGCCGCGAAAGCTAGGTTTTTCATACAATCAATCTCCATTGGTCCTGTCTAATCAATGGCGATTGAGTTCAACGGTTCCTGATTTGGGGGCGGATCGTTCTGGTTTAACAACTCGAAGACGTGCTTCGATATCGAGCCATAAGGCCGGTCGCATTGTATTGATCTGAAGGCGGGTTTGAAGGGCAGGCACGGTAGTTTGAATCTTGCGCAACACAGCGCTCTCCGCACACCATTTTGGCAGTTTCTGTACGGCCATCAATCCACCAAAACCGCCCTCCCGGCGTCGCGAGATATCCATCAATCCCAAGGGCGGAATCGCTGCGAAGATCAAGAATAGACGGCACTTCGCTGTCATAACGTTCGTTCTGGGCAGCGTGGGTGTGAAAGCTGGCGAGTGGTTTCATGCCGGGCTCGTCAAAAAATGCGATCCCGCAGCTTGCCTCGTCACCTTGCTTAATCGACGAGGTACCCAGTTCGCCATTGCTGCGTTCGAAGATAATTCCGCACAGTTCGATATCTTCGGAAAATGAGCGTTGCTGCAATGCGTTCAATTGCGCCCGGGCAAAGGCCTGAACCTCGGGTTGGGTCGTAGTGACCACAAAATCTTCCGGACCTTTGACGTTGAAATAGGCGCGGGCGACGATGACGGCCCAAGCCAGCGCACAAAGACCAAAGAACAGGGTAGTGGTGGAGCGGGTGTTCAACATGCCACCCGCTCCTGTGCTTTTAGTTTTTCGATTTGTCGACTAGCTTGTTCGCGCTGATCCACGGCATCATGGCGCGCAGCTCTGCGCCGGTTTTCTCGATCGGATGCGCTTCGGCGCGCTTGCGGGCAGCCTTTAATTCTGGCTGACCGGCGCGGTTATCCAGCACAAAATCTTTCACAAAACGGCCCGACTGAATATCGTCGAGAACGCGTTTCATTTCCGCTTTTGTTTCATCTGTGATGATGCGCGGGCCAGTTGTGATGTCGCCATATTCCGCCGTGTTGCTGATCGAATAGCGCATGTTGGCGATGCCGCCTTCATAAAGCAGATCGACGATCAACTTGGTTTCATGGAGACACTCAAAGTACGCCATTTCCGGCGCATAGCCCGCTTCCGTCAGCGTTTCGAAACCGGCCTGGATCAGGTGAGTGATCCCGCCGCAAAGAACCGCCTGCTCACCGAACAGATCGGTTTCGCATTCTTCACGGAAATTGGTTTCGATAATGCCGGAGCGGCCACCGCCGACGCCGCTGGCATAGGCAAGCGCCACATCATGTGCATTGCCGCTGGCATCTTGATGCACCGCGATCAGGCAAGGCACGCCGCCGCCGCGCTGATATTCGCTGCGCACGGTGTGGCCGGGGCCTTTAGGCGCAATCATGATCACATCGATATCGGCTTGCGGCTCGATCAGGCCGAAATGGATGTTGAGGCCGTGGGCAAAGGCGAGCGCGCTGCCCGGCTTCATGTGGCCGTGGATGTTATCGGCATAGATCGCGGCCTGATGCTCGTCAGGCGCGAGGATCATCAGAATATCGGCCCATTTGGCGGCCTCTGTGTTGGACAGCACCTTGAAGCCTGCTGCTTCGGCTTTCTTCGCGGTGGCAGAGCCTTCGCGCAGGGCGATAGCGACTTCGGCAACGCCGCTGTCACGCAAGTTTTGCGCGTGAGCGTGGCCCTGTGAGCCATAGCCGACAACGGCGATCTTCTTCGATTTCACCAGTCCCAGATCGGCATCGGCGTCATAATAAACTTTCATTATCTTCCCTTCGCTTTGTCGCGCATTTCTTGGATTGGCACCCAGTTCCTTGAACCGGGCAGTTTGGCTCGCCAGTACCTCCAACCGTTCAGCACTGGTGTTTTTCCGTCTTTCGTCGAGGCCACCGCGGCAGCCGCCGGAGAGGGGCCATTGAAGATCCCCTTTGGCGTCTTCCATTGACCTTTGCGTATGAATGCTCGGCCTACAATCCCATTGTATTCCATCCGAAGGCTGGTTTCCTCAGGCAGCGTCACGCCCTTGGAAGCCCATCCTCCGCCAGCCAAACCTTCAAACTTGTCGTCGTATTCATCCTCCGCTTCGTCGATCCCCAGCAGTCTGCGAAGCGCTGCGTTTGGGGGTTCGGAAAAGCCATTTCTTTCCGCTTCGATGGCTTTGTGAACTTCAAAATCAATTTCAATTTGTCGCATATCCATAGGCACTCTCCTTCTGTTTGAGTGGCTATAGGAATAATAGTAGTAATAGTAGAGTCAAGAGTAAATTACTTCCCCTCGGCGCCGCGCATCATGCCCACCACGCCCGAACGGCCAACCTCGAGAAGGCCGAGGCCGCGCATAAGAGCGATGAAACTGTCAATCTTGTTCGGCGCTCCGGTAAGCTCGAACACGAAACTTTCGGTGGTGGTATCGACTACGCTGGCGCGGAAAATATCCGCGACCCGCAGCGCCTCGACCCGCTTCTCGCCAATGCCCGCCACTTTAATCAGAGCGAGCTCGCGCTCGACATGCGGGCCAGCGGTGGTGAGGTCTATCACGCCATGAACGGGCACAAGCCGTTCAAGCTGCGCCTCGATCTGGTCGATGACTTCGGGCGGACCGCCTGTCACAATCGTGATCCGGCTGACTGCGTGATCTTCGGTAATATCGGCCACGGTCAGGCTGTCGATATTATAGCCGCGCGCGGTGAACAGGCCGGTGATCTTTGCCAGAATGCCGGGCTCGTTATCGACGGTGACGTTGAGAACGTGGCGCTCAGTTGAGGCGCTTTTTATTTTCATCAGACAAGTGCCTTTGCTTCGTCATCCATCGTTCCGCCCACTTCATCGCCATAAAGCATCATATCTGTATGAGCCGCGCCTGACGGGATCATCGGCAGGCAGTTGGCGTCTTGGGCCACACAGCAATCGACGATCACGGGGCCATCATGCTCCATCATGCGAATGATGCCCGCATCGAGGTCTTTTTCGTCCTGGATGCGGATGCCTTTCCAGCCATACGCTTCTGCCAAAGCGACGAAGTCTGGCAGACTGTCTGAATAGCTGTTGGAATACCGGCTTTCATAGGTCAGTTCCTGCCATTGGCGGACCATGCCCATATATTCGTTATTGAGGATGAAAATCTTGATCGGCAGGCGATACTGGCTGGCCGTGCCAAGCTCTTGAATGTTCATCTGGATCGAGGCTTCTCCGGCAATGTCGATGACCAATGCATCGGGATGGCCAAGCTGTGCGCCGATCGCGGCAGGCATACCGTAGCCCATCGTTCCCAGACCGCCACTGGTCAGCCACTTGTTCGGCTCTGCAAAGCCGAAATACTGGGCCGCCCACATCTGGTGCTGACCGACTTCTGTCGTGATAATCGGAGAGCGTTTGTGGGTAAGGGCATAGAGCCGCTCGACCGCTTTTTGCGGCATGATCGCTTGAGGGTTCTTTTTTGATTTTTCGGGATAGGCCAGACACTCGCGCGCGCGCCACCCTGCGATCCTGGCTTTCCATTCGCCCAGATCTTGGGCTTTGCGATCACCCCATGCCTCGATCATCTGGCCGAGCACGGTTCCGCAATCGCCAACAATACCCAGATCAACCGTCACGTTCTTGTTGATGGAGCTGCGGTCGATATCGATGTGGATTTTCTTGGAATCGGGCGAGAAAGCTTCAAGTTTGCCGGTCACACGGTCATCAAAACGAGCGCCAATACAAACCATGACATCGCATTTGTTCATGGCCATATTAGCTTCGAAAGTGCCGTGCATTCCCAGCATCCCAAGCCAATCGGGATGCGTGTTTGCAAAACAACCAAGGCCCATGAGAGTCGATGTTACCGGGGCACCGGTGATGTCCTGCAACTGGCGGAGCAGCTTGCTCGCTTCCGGTCCGGAATTTATGATGCCGCCGCCCGTATAAAAGATCGGTGCCTGTGCACCTTCGAGCATTTCAATTGCCTCGACGATTTGCTCTGGCGATGCTGCCATTTGCGGCGCGTAGCGGTGCGCGGCGGCCAGTTTTGAGGCGCGGCTTTCCGAAGGGATTGCGATTTGGACGTCTTTCGGAATGTCGATTACCACTGGACCAGGCCGTCCCGTGGTCGCGATGCGGAACGCTTCCTTTATGGTCGCCTCGAGATCGGCGGGATCTTTTACGAGATAGTTGTGCTTGGTGCAGTGGCGCGTGATGCCGACCGTGTCAGCCTCCTGAAACGCGTCAGTTCCGATCAGGCCAGTCGGGACCTGTCCGGTTATTACGACCATCGGGATGGAATCCATAAAGGCATCGGCGATACCGGTCACGGCATTGGTTGCACCTGGTCCCGATGTCACAAGCACGACGCCGGGTTTACCTGTTGCGCGCGCATATCCTTCCGCCGCATGCGCAGCGCCTGCCTCGTGGCGGACAAGAATATGCCGAATGCGCTCTTCGCCGAACAATTCGTCATAGATGGGCAGCACGGCACCGCCAGGATAACCGAATACAAATTCGACATCCTGATCCACCAGGCAGTCTATTAACAAGGCGGCTCCGGAGCGCTGCGCCAACGTACTTCTCCTAATAAAAACGGCCCGAAGCGGTTATTCGCATCGGGCCGATCTGGACGTTTCTCTTCGAAGAATCCTAGATCAACCCACTATCTCGCACGACTAGGACGGTAATCATTATCGAGATGCCTTCATCTTTGCAGTGCGGTGGTTTCTAACGGGATTGATATGCGAAACCAAGGGTTGATTGTGCACCGCAGTAACGGTGTGTGACGACCCAATATAAGGCATAATCTATCGCGTCAATGCTTAATTGTGTAATAATGATGCGAAAAGATGCTCAATATCGACATTTTGAGATTCAACTCGCGTCCAATCTGACGGAGATTGATTGCGGAACCAAGTGAATTGCCGTTTGGCATAATTGCGGGTTGCCTGCGCGCCGCGGGCGGCCATGTCCTCGCGGTCGATCTCATCAGCAAGAAATGCCGCGATCTCTGGCACGCCGATAGCGCGCATCACCGGCAGGTCTGGTGACAGAGAGCGCTCTAACAAAGCTTCAACCTCGGCGATCGCTCCTGATTGCAGCATAATTTCAAACCGCTTCTCGCAGCGATCATAAAGCCATTGGCGTTCTGGCAAAAGCACGGTGGCTGTCAGGTCGATGTCGTCACCGATGCCGCCGGTCTTCGCCAATTGCCAGTCGCCGAGCGTCACGCCGGTTGATCGTTTGACTTCAAGCGCGCGGGAAATGCGCTGACTATCACCGGGGTCGAGTTGACAGGCGCGCTCCGGGTCTTCGATCATCAGGGCCGCATATGCTGCGGTGGTATCCAGCGCGCGAACGACTTCGCGGATTTCCGGATCAATCGGGGGAATTGGCGCGATGCCTTCAAAGAGGACTTTCATATACATCCCGGTTCCGCCGACGAGAACGGGAAGGGCGCCTGTGTCGTGCGCACGCGTGATCAATGCACGGGCCCGGTTTGCCCAATCGGCTGCCGAGCAGCTTTCCGTCCCGTCCCACGTTCCATATAAGTGATGTGGGCATTGGGATTGTTCATCCGCAGTCGGTGCGGCGGACACGATCGGGATATCAGCATAGACCTGCATGCTATCAGCATTGATGATCCACGTATCCAGATCTGACTTCGCGCGCGATTTTGCCAGATCCAGTGCAATTGCGCTCTTGCCGCTTGCAGTTGGCCCTGCAATGAGCGCGACTGGTTTAGCTGGCCGGATCGGCAGCGATTTTGTTGGAGATATTTTGGTGCTCATAGCGCGTCTGATAGCAGACACTGACGGCGGGGAAATGGCTGATCTTGAAACGCGGCTCGATGCAGCAGCCGACGCGTTTCAGACGGCGGGGATGCCGGTCATCTCTGCGGCGATGCTTGACTTCGCATCGGAAGCCCTTGGCGGTGAAGTCCTGCAGTTGAGTTTTGACGAGGGCGACTCGGCTCAGATTTTGGCCGGGATTGATCGGTTTTTTGCGCCAACCGATGCGTTGGTCAGCCGCAGTGAAATCGCCGTGCCGCAAGTCTTCGTGTCCGACATGGATTCAACGATGATCGGGCAGGAATGCATTGATGAACTCGCAGACTTCGCTGGTCTCAAGGCTCAAATCTCCGAAATCACCGAAAGAGCGATGCAGGGCGAGCTTGATTTTGAAAAAGCATTGCGAGAACGGGTGGCTTTGCTGGCCGGCCTGGATGAGAGTGCAATCGCGAGCTGCCTTGCCGACCGCATCACCGCGACCCCGGGGGCCAAGACTCTTACCGCGACGCTCGCCGCGCAAGGAACGCGGTGCGTGCTGGTCACAGGCGGATTTCATCATTTCGCTGACGCTGTGGGGGAAGAGCTCGGCTTTCATCGGGTTGTTGGCAATCGGCTTGATGTTGAAATCGGGAAATTGACCGGCAAACTTGTCGGCGGGATTACCGACGCGACGACAAAGGCGGCTGTGCTTGCGGAGGAAATGGCCAAAATCGGCGTGAACGCGCGCAGTTTGGCGACGGGCGATGGCGCAAACGATATTCCGATGATCGAAGCGGCAACGTATGGGTTTGCCTATCGGGCCAAGCCAAAAGCGCGCGCTTCGGCAAATGGCCGCGTTGATCGCGGCGATTTAAGCGTCATTCTCGCGTTGCTTGGTATCCCTCCGAAAGATTGGGTTGTGTCCTAGATAGTGCGGTGGATTGAGAGAATTTACAGTTGATCGGTGCCAAAAAGGTTGTGATTGGGAACCGAAGCCTGCTATTTACATTTGTGTAAGTAAGCGTCGCTAAGAAGCGATCAGACCGTTCCGTTAAGAAGGCAAGAGACCGATGACAGCCACAGATTATTCTGCACAATATGCCGCTGATGGCACAGTTTTACGTCATCCAGAGCGCCCGCAGCCGCGGTATTCCTTGCCCCGTGCGATCAAGAATTTTCGGCTTTTGATGAAAGACAAGGAAGATACGAGCCTCGTCTTCAAAATCTACGAATCACTCCCTTCGAGTGATTTTTTGCCGCGCGTTCGCGATCTGACATTGTCGGAGCGTGGAGAATATCTGCGTCGAACCGAGCCGAATTTGCCTGAAATTCTTGATGATCACGAAACGCTGCGCAAGACACCCAAGGGCAGCCTCGCGCATGCTTATTGCGACTTTATGGAAACCGAAGGCCTCTCCGCCGCTGGTCTTGTTGCCGAATCTGAAAAACTGGGCCGGACCAAATTTCCTGATCTGGTCCAATGGTTTTCCGAGCGTTCGCGCGACACGCATGATCTGTTCCACGTTCTTACCGGATACGGCCGTGATGCGCTTGGTGAACAATGCGTTCTGCTTTTCACTCACGGCCAGTCGCCTACCCAAGGCCACTTGCTGATCGGTTATGCAGGCGCCGCGAACATCAAAAAAATGGCATGGGGCAGCAAAGCGCCAATTTTCGGTGCGGCACAGCAGGCCAAGCGCACGGGCAAGGGTGCTCCTAGTCTGATTCAGCAACCGATCCGCGAATTGCTCAAGCAGCCGCTCGATGTCGTGCGCTCATCATTGAATATCCCCGAGCCTAGCGTTTACGAAGAATGTCATCGCATATGGCGCGAAGAGGGGATCGACCCTTACAATATGCTCGCCAGCGGCGAAGAAACGCAGATGGCATCAGCGTAACCGCTGATCCCTTCGCTTGAACAAAGCCGCTAAAGCCAGGTTGCGATCTGACTTAGCGGCTTTTTCTTTACCGCATGTGCCGGCACGGTTGCATCTGCGCTGGGCCGCCCGACCACAACAATCATAAGCGGTTTTTCCCATTCGGGCCGCTCGCAGGCTTCACGCAGAAAACCCATGGGTGACGGCGTATGGGTCAGTGTGGCCAAACCGGCCTCGTGCAAAGTCGCGATCAACATCCCGCAAGCGATCCCGACGCTTTCATTGACGTAGTAATTCTGCGTTTTGCCGTCTTCCTCGATGCCGCCTTTGCGCTGGGCAAATACCACTATGAGATAAGGCGCAGTTTCAAGAAACGGTTTGTCCGCATCCGTGCCCAGGTCTTTCAACGCTCCTAACCATTCGTCGGACGCTTTGGGATCATCGCCATCGGCCCCGTAAAATCGGCGCTCTTCTTCTTCTGCGGCTACGCGAATTGCGCGTTTTTTGTCCGGAGAGGAAACCACCGCGAAATGCCACGGCTGATGGTTGGCGCCGTTAGGCGCTGTTCCAGCCGCTTCGATAGCAGCTTCAATCACTTCGCGAGGGACGGGTTCATCGGAAAAATACCGGCATGTTCGCCGTTGCTTTAATCGGTCACGTAAAGACTGCGCGCGGGCGATGCTTTCATCATCGGGCAATTCTTCAAGCGAATAGGGGAGGGTATCGTGGTCTCGCATAGTTCTCCTATGCGCAGCAGAGGCAGATAAGGGAAGACTTCCGTAACGGAAATCTCGCTTGACAGCAATTGACATCAATGTAAGTTGCAAATAGTGAACGTAAATTGATCCACGCCCAGGAGGCAAATATGGCTTTGCTTGACCGACCACTCGTTTCACCTGAACGCAAGATTTCCGGGTTTCAACCGCGAAAGGTGCTGCGCCATTTTGGTAAGTTGATCGAGGATAAGGAAGACACCGAACAGGTGTTTCATATCATCGAGGCGACAAAGGGTAAGCGCAGCCACAAACAAGCGTGGGATTTCATTCAATCGCCCCAAGGCCAACGGTTTCTGCGCAGTGAAGTCGATATTCCTGCCATGTTGGATGATCACGCGCGCTGGGCCGATTTGCCGGAAAACAGTGTCGGCAAACACTATATGGCGTTCATGAAGCGCGAAGGATTGAGCGCCGCAGGATTGGTCGCGGAAAGCCACAAATGGGCGCCGCCCGAAGCGCGCCCGCAAGACCTCACCGAATGGTATTTTGATCGCCTGCGCGATACGCATGATCTTTTCCATGTGCTGACCGGGTATGGCCGTGATGCTCTGGGCGAGGCCAGCCTGCTGGGCTTTTCATATTCCCAGAACCACAATGGCGGCATCTTGTTCATTGCCTTTGCCGGCGCGCGTCAGATCAAGAAAGTCACTGGCACCAAAGCACCGCTCTATTCCGCGATCCGCGAAGGACAGCGTGGTGGTAAGGTCGCATCAAAGATCGCTCATCTCGATATTGAGGCGCTGATGCGCGAAGATATCGACGAAGCGCGGGCGCGCCTGAAAATCGGAAAACCGGAGGTGTATCGGGAATGTCTGCGTATCCTCGAAGGCGAGGGCAATATGGCCGAGGATCTCGGTCTCTCAGAACCCAAGCAAGAATGCTGTGACGGGGCGGGCGCTCGCGCAGCCTAGGCCATCATCCACTGGCAATCGCCGAAATCCACTGCGAGGTGCCATAGCGCACCCAATGCAAACGCGCGTGCCCACCACCTTGGTATGAACAACATCAAACCATAGACGAGGGCGGCTTCCCAGCCGTGGAGCAAGTGGAAACCAATCGAGCAGCGGCTCGGATCGAAAATCGGATCGGCAAGCAGGTGATCGAGGTCGATCAGATTTGCCGATGCGATGACAGCCCCGGATCGCAGCCAGTCACCGCGCCAAACAATCCAGCCGAATGCGAACGGCGCAATCCAGTGCCCGCCGTAATGCAAAAATGTCTGGACCAGCTCCACGCGAAAAGCGCTTAATCACCCATCCATTGTTCGAAAAAGCTGCGATGGGCTGCTTTTAGATCGCCGAGCGATTGCCCAAGAAGGCTGTCGCCGCCAACGGTGCCAACCCGCTGAAAACCAATTTGTGCGGTCTCGCTGTCCCGCGTTCCCTTCGCAAGGGCTGCGTTCAGCGCCTCGACATCAGGAACGGTGACGAGATAGCGGCCTTGATCCTCACCGAACCACCACTGCGCGGCGGTGTAGTCTGCGCTGGCTTCGACATCCGCGCCTATGCCGCCCGCCATCGCCATTTCTGCGAGGCCGACAGCGAGACCGCCATCGGAAAGATCGTGGACCGCGTTTACCAGCCCGTCAGCGATCAGTTCATGGATAATCGCGCCCGCATTGCGCTCAACCACCAAATCCGTTGGCGGGGTGCGCCCTTCGTCGCGGCCCTTGATCTCTTTCAGCCATAGCGATTTGCCGAGATGCGATCGTGTGGGATCGGGAGTAGCCCAGAATTCTGGACCGACAAGATAGATTGCGTCGCCTTCTGATTTGAACGCCATTGTCATCATCTGGCTTGCATCTTCGATGATGCCGACGCCGCCGATTGCCGGAGTAGGCAGGATGGCAGACCCGCCGCCTGTTGCCTTGCTTTCATTATACAGTGACACATTGCCAGAAACGATCGGGAAATCGAGCGTGCGACAGGCTTCGCCCATGCCTTCGAGAGCGTGGACAAATTGCGCCATAATCTCAGGCCGCTGCGGGTTCGCAAAATTGAGGCAGTTTGTCACTGCAAGCGGTTTCGCACCGACTGCGCACAAGTTCCGGTATGCTTCTGCTATTGCCTGTTTCCCGCCTTCATACGGATCGGCATGGACGTAGCGCGGTGTACAATCGGTTGTCAGCGCAAGCGCTTTTTGGGTGCCGTGAATACGCACAACGCCGGCATCGCCGCCTGTTTGCAACGTGTCACCCATAACCTGGCTATCATATTGCTCTGAAATCCAACGACGCGAAGCGAGGTTGGGGGTAGCGAGAAGCGCGAGCAGGTCTGCGCCGGGATCATCACTGTCAGGCGCATCGTGCATCGGCGTGATATTTGCCCAACGGGTGTATTCTTCTTTCGAGAGATACGGCCGGTCATATTCGGGCGCGTCGGCAGCAAGCGGGCCTAGCGGTATGTCACAGACTACCTCGCCATCAAATTCGAGCACCATATGGCGCGTATCGGTGACTTCACCGATGACCGCGAAATCCAATTCCCATTTTTCAAAGATAGCCGCCGCCATCTCTTCTTTGCCGGGTTTGAGCACCATGAGCATCCGTTCCTGACTTTCGGATAACATCATTTCATAAGGCGTCATGCCTTCTTCGCGGCATGGCACCTTGTTCATGTCCAGCCGGATGCCCGCTTTGCCATTGGTTGCCATTTCCACACTGGAAGACGTCAGACCCGCAGCGCCCATATCCTGGATCGCGACGATGGCATCAGTCGCCATCAGTTCCAGACAGGCTTCGATCAGGAGCTTTTCTGTGAAGGGATCGCCAACCTGCACGGTGGGGCGTTTTGCTTCGGCGTCCTCTTCGAAATCCGCGCTTGCCATTGTGGCGCCGTGGATACCATCGCGGCCCGTTTTCGATCCGACATAGACGATCGGATTGCCTACGCCGGTTGCAGCAGAGTAAAAAATCTTGTCGGCATCAGCAACGCCGACGGTCATCGCGTTGACCAGAATATTTCCGTCATAAGCAGGGTGGAAATTGGTTTCCCCGCAAACGGTCGGCACGCCCACACAATTCCCGTAGCCGCCAATGCCTGCAACCACGCCCTGTACAAGGTGCTTCATTTTTGGGTGATCGGGACGGCCAAAGCGCAGGGCATTGGCATTTGCCACCGGACGTGCGCCCATGGTGAACACATCGCGAAGGATTCCGCCGACGCCTGTTGCTGCGCCCTGATACGGTTCAATATACGACGGGTGGTTGTGGCTTTCCATCTTGAAGATTGCTGCCTGACCATCGCCGATATCAATCACACCGGCATTCTCGCCCGGGCCGCAAATCACCCAAGGGGCTTCGGTCGGGAGTTTCTTTAAATGCAGGCGAGAAGATTTATAACTGCAATGCTCCGACCACATGACCGAAAATATGCCCAGCTCAACAAGGTTAGGCTCGCGCCCAAGCCCTGCGAGGACGCGTTCGTATTCTTCGGGTGAGAGGCCGTGCTGCTCGACGATTTCAGGTGTGATCTGGCTCATGCAAAGCCACTTAGATCACACACTCGGCGCCGCCAAGCCACCTCTGCGTATGAAATAGCGGTTCTCCCCGACCCACGCGGCGATTGCTGTCACAATCCCAAAGGCAATCAGGGCCTGAATGTACAAAAACGGTCCGGCTTCGGTTGGTTCAGGGCCAAACCAGTTCACAGCTTGAAATGCGAGGAGCACGATCATCAGGATCATCGGCTGTCCGATTGGCCCGCGTGAGCGCCGAATGTAGAAAAGAAAGGCCGCAACCGTGATCCCGATCTCAAACGGAATGGCAATGGCCGGATAATTCCATAGACCAAGCCCATAGGTTGCCTCGCCTCCGGCCATCGTCAGGTCAGGGCGGTGAGTGATCCAGTCGAGCAGCCAGTGAGACAATACGACGAGACCGGCGAGAAACCCTCCTAGAGCGTTCTTGCTCCACAGCATGACAATCAACGCGAAGACGACTGCCCAGACGCCAGTGCCTGCCAAACTGTGGGTGTAGGGCATGAAATAAAGGTCGAACGGGACCATCGCGGTTGCGCCGGGCTCCACCTGCATTTTTTCAACTCCCACCAGGGCGAGAGTGAAGAAACCCCAGTCCACCAATTGGGCAGCGATAAATGTTGTCGCCAGTTTAGGCGCACGCGGCCCCAATGCTGCCGCCACGAATGCCGGCGCGAAATGTCCTATGAACATGTGAGCTCTTCCCCTTGTACGAGCTTAATGTGCGAGCCTTACGACGACAGCTTATTTGGTAAGACGGAGCGAAACGAACGTTGCGATAGCGCTGGTTGTGCCTGTCGCAAACCCGCCCCAAAAAATATCCATGATCGAAATTTGTGTCGCCCAGACTTTAAAGACAGCCTGACTGGTCAAATCAAATGTCGCATAGCACAGCGCGCCCAATAAAACCCCGTTCAGCAGCGCTACCGAAACTTTGCCGCTTTGCAGCCCCGGTTTTATCGCGAACCAAACCATCCCCAGCAAATACAGGAAATAAAACGATCCGGCGGCTACGACATTAAATTCGTCGGCCATGATTTCGCCAATTATCGGTCGGTAAAGGTTTGGACCGGCCCAACTGAGCCAAACTGCATCAAGCGCCCCGAACACGAGGGCGGCGCAGATAAATGCAACGAGATATTTTGACATTTGCGATTCCCTGTTTTTGCCCGTCGACAATCTCAGCCTTGACCATGAGGACTCTCGCGGTCAATGCTCCGATGCATGGATGAGGGAAATGGTACCGCAGGAAATGCGGATAACATCGCAGATATGAGCTTTGAACAGGCGCTTGGCGCGCTTGAAAGCATTGTGCAGCAATTGGAGCGCGGAGACGTGCCGCTCGACGATTCAATAAACTTGTATGCGCGGGGCGAGGAATTGCGCGCCGCGTGTCAAAAGCGATTGGACGCTGCACAGGCGAGGATCGAAAAAATCGTGACAGGTTCCGACGGCAACCCAAGCGGGACAGCACCGCTGGACGGAGCCAGCTGAGATGGCCTTGGTTGAGGTGGAAAACGATCTGCTGGCAAGCGGGTTGAAACGCATCCAAGGCGAAATCGATTCGGTGTTCGATGCGTTTTTACCTGTGCCGGATGATACGCGTGCCCGATTGGTGGAGGCAATGCGATATGCCGCAATCGGCGGCGGTAAACGGGTTCGCCCGCTTTTGGTCGTAAGCACCGCAGAATTGTTCGGAGTGGATCGCACAGCGGCCCTGCGCGCAGGCGCCGCTATCGAAGCGATCCATGTCTATTCGCTGATCCATGATGACCTGCCATGCATGGACGATGATGATTTGCGCCATGGAAAACCGACGCTGCACAAAGTGTTCGACGAAGCGACCGCTGTGCTTGCCGGCGACTCGCTCCATGCGTTGGCGTTTGAAATCCTGGCGGATACAGGCACCAGCGCAGATCCATTTGTGCGCAGCGAACTTATCGCTACGCTTGGCACCGCAAGCGGCATGAACGGTATGGCAGGCGGCCAGATCATGGATATGGTCGCAGACGAGGAAGGCATTGATTATGACCTTCATTCCATCACCAAATTGCAGCAGCTTAAAACCGGTGCATTGCTGGCTGCGTCGGTTGAAATGGGCGCAATCTTGGGGAAGGTGCCGCCAGAAGGGCGTGCGCACCTGCGCGCCTATTCGCGTGACATCGGCCTCGCATTCCAGATTGCGGATGACTTGCTAGACGTGACCGGCGATCAGGAATTAGCCGGCAAGGCGCTCCGCAAGGATGCAGAGCAGGGCAAGCAGACTTTCGTCACTCTGATGGGTGTGGATCAGGCCCGCGATCAGGCCCGTGCATTGGTGGATCAGGCGGTTGCGCACCTTGGCAATCACGGCGAGGAAGCAGACGTGCTGCGCGCTCTTGCCCGCTTTATTGTCGAGCGGGATCGGTGAAATTTGCCGCATCGCTCGGCATCTTGAGTCTACTGGTATTGCAGGGATGCGGGCAAAGTCTGCCGCATGACCGCGTATTTACTTCTGAAGATTGCGCGCAAGATGCCAGCGGACAGGTCTCATGCCTGATTACGATGTTCGAATTGCAGAATTGCTCTGAAACTGAGGTTCTTGGGTCTATGTTTCGTGCCAATGCGCGCGAAGAAACATATCAGCACCGCACTGCGTTTTACGCCGGGCAAAAGTGCGTTGCAGAGATCAAACATGCCGCGGATCGCCGCGGTTTCAAAGCAAATGTGGATGATAATTTTGCGTATGAAGACGGGCGGGGTTACCGCGAGGTTTTGATATTCGGAAGCGGGCAATCCAAAGAGAGCGGCGCGTTCGAATGGGAGAGGGTAAAAGAATGACACAGCGCATCGGTATCTATCCGGGGACATTCGATCCCATCACGCTGGGTCATGCGGATATTATCCGGCGCGGCGCCAAACTGGTCGACAAACTCATCATCGGCGTGACCACCAATCCATCCAAAAATCCCATGTTCACAAACGAAGAACGGTTTGCGATGGTAGAGCGCGAAGTCGAAACCCTTGGCATTGAAAACGTCGAGGTCGTGGGTTTCAACGCGCTTCTGGTGAAATTTGCACAGAAGCAGAACGCGAATGTGATTATCCGCGGGCTGCGCGCTGTGGCGGATTTTGAATATGAATATCAAATGGCAGGCATGAACCAGCAGCTCGACGATGAAATCGAGACGGTGTTTTTGATGGCGGACGTATCGCTCCAGCCAATCGCATCGAAACTGGTTAAAGAGATCGCACTATATGGCGGTGATATCGCCCCTTTTGTTAGCGCGCCGGTTCGTAATGAAGTGAATGATCGTGTTGCCGAAATCGGCCGTAAAGGTGATTTTTAGGCTGCGATGGGCGTGGGCAATTCCGTGTGGCATTGCACTCATTCATTGAAGTGTCAGCATACCCTCGTTACACCGCGCGCAACTGGACAATTTCGTGAAGATTATGATGATTAAGAAAACTCTGGGCGCGATCGCCGCACTTTCGCTTTTCGCTGCGCCAAGCGCCGCGTTTGCGCAGGACGAAGAAGAAGCGATCATAAAAGCGCCGACCTTCTCGCCGATCAATTATGACGCGAGCGAAGAGCTTGAAAATATCTGGGTTCTGGACCTTTCAAATGGTGAGCGGATTAAAGTCCGTTTGATGCCCGAATGGGCACCAAGCCATGTTGAACGGATCAAAACTCTTACCAAGCGTGGGTTTTATGACGGCGTTATCTTCCACCGCGTAATTGATGGCTTCATGGCGCAAGGCGGCGATCCGACCGGAACCGGGCAGGGCGGCAGCGAGCTGCCTGATCTGAAAGCGGAATTTAATCCGATGCCGCACGTGCGCGGTACTTTGGCAATGGCGCGTGCGAATGAAGACGATAGTGCGAACAGCCAGTTTTTCATCGTGTTCTATCCGCGTTTCAGCCTCGACAAACGCTACACCAATTTTGGCCGCGTGATTGAGAATATGGCTGGGGTCGATGCGATCAACCGCGGCGAGCCGCCCGCCGAGCCGACACGGATTGTGCAGGCATCCATGGCCAGCGACAACAAGGCTCCGCCGGTCCTGCCAACGGCACCCGCAACTGCGGAAGCTGAAGTCACCGCCGATATGCTGAGAGCACCGATCGACCAGTAAGACTTTCCCTCGCAAGCAAGCCCCGCTAGGCGCGCTTACATGCGTGTAGACCTCTTTGATTTTGACCTTCCGCAAGAGCGGATAGCTTTGCGTCCCGTCCGTCCGCGAGACGCGGCGCGCATGTTGCTTGTGCGCGGGAATGAGCCTTTGGCTGATATGGGGGTCCGCGATTTACCGGCGATCCTCAACGCCGGTGATGTTCTTGTGTTCAATGATACGCGGGTGATCCCGGCCCAGCTTGAGGGGCACCGGGCAGGTGGGCAGGCAAAATTTGGCGTAACACTTCACAAACGCATTGATTTGCGTCGCTGGCAGGCTTTTGTGCGCAATTCGCGGCGTCTGAAAGAGGGCGATCAGATTGTCTTCGGGGGAGACGTCACAGCAATCGCTCAAGAACGACATGTTGATGGCAGTTTCACTTTGATGTTCGAAGGGGATGAACCTGTCGAGGTTCTGCTCGGCAAGGCAGGCACCATGCCTTTGCCGCCCTATATCGCTCGGAAACGCGGCGTCGATGAACAGGATCTTGTCGACTATCAAACGATGTTTGCTGAAAAGGATGGCGCGGTTGCCGCGCCCACCGCCTCCCTGCATTTTACGCCTGAACTGATCGGCGCAATCGATGCAGGCGGCATCCAGCGAGAGACCCTGACCCTGCATGTCGGGGCGGGTACGTTTCTACCTGTCAAAACCGATGATACAGATGATCACGCGATGCATTCCGAGTTTGGACAAATCAGTTCGGAAACGGCCGATCGCCTCAATTCCGCGCGGGCAAAGGGCGGGCGGATAATTGCGGTCGGCACGACTGCGCTGCGCCTGCTCGAAAGCGCAGCCGATGAAAATCGCATGATCAGGCCATTTTCGGGCGATACCGACATTTTCATTACGCCCGGCTATGTTTTTAAAGGCGTTGACGGGTTGATGACCAACTTTCATCTGCCCAAATCGACACTGATGATGCTTGTCAGCGCGTTGATGGGCCGCGAACGCATGATGACGGCGTATGATCACGCGATTGCTGAGGAATATCGCTTTTATTCCTATGGTGACTCATCGCTGCTCCTTCCCTAGTCGGGTTTCATGTCAGAACCGATCCTTTCCATCTCAGGCCTCACAAAAGTTTATAAGGGCGGCGTGAAAGCGCTCGACAATGTCGATCTCGATATCCGTCAGGGAGAGATTTTTGCACTGCTTGGCCCCAACGGCGCCGGTAAGACTACGTTGATTGGCGCAGTCTGCGGCCTGGTGCGGCCAAGTGCAGGCACAATCACTGCATTCGGGTATGATCTGTCACGCGAATGGCGCGCGGCAAGAGCGCGGATCGGTTTGGTTCCTCAAGAACTTAGCACAGATATGTTTGAAACCGTCTGGCGCGCCGTTTCTTATTCGCGCGGCTTGTTCGGTCATCCTCCGGACAATGCCCGGATAGAGGAAGTGCTCCGCAGCCTTTCCCTTTACGACAAGAAAGACAGCCAGATCCGCGAGTTATCCGGCGGAATGAAGCGGCGCGTATTGATTGCAAAAGCATTAGCGCATGAGCCTGATCTGTTGTTTCTCGACGAGCCGACAGCGGGTGTTGATGTCGAATTGCGCAAGGATATGTGGAAGCAGATTGCCGCTTTGCGAGAGCGGGGGACCACCATTATTCTGACAACGCATTACATCGAAGAAGCCGAAGAGATGGCAGATCGTGTTGGCGTCATCCGCAACGGGCAAATCCTGATGGTTGATGATAAAAGCGCGATGATGGAAAGGATGGGGCGCACCGAAGCCGTGATCACTCTCACTGCTGGGGTCTCTGAATTGCCTGAAAGCATCAAGGCATTTCCAGTCGAGCTGCGGGCTGATGGCACACAAGTTTGCTATCGCGGCGGTGATGGAGCAGGCGGCGGGCGAGAGGATGTCGCTGCGCTGACTAAGGCCTTGATCGCTGCGGGCATCGATTATCGCGGTATCGATATCCACGATAGCTCGCTTGAGGATATTTTTGTCGGCCTCGTATCCGAGCAGGAGGCTGTATGATGGGCTTTAACTTTCGCGGCGCCTGGTCGATCTATCAGCGCGAATTGATGCGTGCATTTCGCACCGCGTTTCAGTCGATTCTCTCTCCGGTTCTTACAACCTCGCTGTATTTTATCGTGTTCGGCACCGTTATCGGTAGCCGGATGGAGCCGGTCCAGGGTGTCGCATATGGTGCGTTCATCATTCCCGGTCTGTTGATGCTGACTTTGCTCGGTGAGACGACCAGCAATTCAAGTTTCGGGATCTACATGCCGCGCTTTACAGGCACGATTTATGAATTGTTATCAGCTCCCGTTGGTGTGGCTGAAACATTGCTCGGCTTTGTCGGCGCCGCTGCGACAAAGGGGCTCATCCTAGCCGCCATCATTTTGGCGACGGCGACGTTTTTTGTCGATTACGAGATCAAATATCCGCTGCTCGCGATGGGCTTTATCATGCTCGTGGCGGCAAGCTTTTCTTTGTTCGGATTTATTCTCGGCATTTGGGCCGACAGCTTTGAAAAATTGGGAATTATCCCGCTTTTGATCCTCACGCCGCTCACGTTTTTGGGTGGGACATTCTATTCGATTGCCGATCTGCCGGGCGTTTGGAAAACTGTTGCCCTTGCAAATCCCATTGCGTTTCTGGTGAGCGGGCTTCGATGGACCTTTTATGGCACGTCTGATGTTTCAATCGGCGTATCGCTCGGGCTGACGTTGGGCTTCCTTGCGCTTTGTACCGGGATCATCGCTTACATATTTAAGACCGGTTGGAGGCTGCGCGAGTAAGGATATGGGCAACCGGTTCTCATTTGATCTGAAGGCTACAGATGGTCGTGCGCGTACGGGCACCATTTCAATGCTGCGCGGCGATATCCAGACCCCGGCGTTCATGCCCGTTGGCACAGCGGCGACGGTTAAGGCGATGAAGCCTGAATCTGTCAGAGCGCTGGGCGCGGACATCATTCTTGGCAACACATACCACCTGATGCTGCGCCCTGGTGCAGAACGCGTTGCGAAGCTTGGAGGATTGCACAAATTCATGAACTGGGACCGGCCGATCCTCACGGATAGCGGCGGGTATCAGGTCATGAGTCTTTCTGACCTCAACAAATTGACTGAGGAAGGCGTTGAGTTCCGCAGCCATCTTGATGGCTCCAAACATATGCTGACCCCCGAACGGTCGATGGAAATCCAGCGCTTGCTTGGGAGCGATATCGTGATGGCATTCGACGAGTGCCCGCGCGCCGACCGCCCACGAGACGAGATTGCTGCAAGCATGGAGCTTTCGATGCGGTGGGCAAAGCGCAGCCGCGATGGTTTTGATTGCGGTGGTGAGCACGCCGCGCGGTCTGCGCTTTTCGGGATCCAGCAAGGTTCGCTGGATCAGGAATTGCGCAGGATCAGCGCAGATAAACTTATCGACATCGGCTTCGACGGCTACGCGGTAGGCGGCCTTGCAGTGGGTGAGGGACAAGAGGCGATGTTTGGAGTGCTCGATTATGCACCTGAAATGTTGCCAACAGACCATCCGCGTTATTTGATGGGTGTTGGCAAACCGGATGATCTTGTTGGCGCGGTTGAACGCGGGATCGATATGTTCGATTGCGTGCTGCCCACGCGATCCGGCCGCAATGGCCAGGCGTTCACTTGGAACGGTCCGGTCAATTTACGCAATGCGCGATTTAAGGAGGACACAGGTCCTTTGGATGAGCGCTGCGAATGTCCAACATGTGCGAGCTATTCGCGGGCCTATCTTCATCATTTGCAGAAATCGGGAGAGATCCTTGGTGCAATGTTGGTGACGGAACACAATCTTGCATTCTATCAGGCCTTGATGCGCGCGATGCGCAGTGCCATTGCGAGCCAGCAATTCGCTGCCTTTGCTGCCGATTTTCGGCGTGACTATCTGGGAAGTAATGATTGATGTCTGATAATCCGGCGACGCCTCCGGTCAAATCTCCAGATGAATGCCAGACAATGGCCGAAGTGCGTGTTGGCGTGGATACCACCGATCGCGAACTGGTTGCTCTGCTTGATCGCCGATTTGGGTATATGCGTGCTGCCGCGCGGATTAAGCCAAATCGCGAAGCCGTCCGCGATGAAGACCGCAAAGCGAGCGTTATCGCCGCCGCCGTTCTAGAGGCGGAAGCGCGCGGAATTCCAGCAGATGTGGTCGGCGATATATGGGAGCGCTTGGTCGAAGGCTCTATCGCCTATGAATTGGGCGAATGGGATAAAACGCGCATATAAATCGGCGCTGTTCCGATTGCTGAAACAAAAAGGGCGGCCCCGCGGGACCGCCCTTTTTGTTTGTCATTCCGCGGCAATTAGCGCGAATAGAATTCGACCACGAGGTTCGGTTCCATAGTGACCGGATAAGGCACTTCATCAAGTTTCGGAACGCGTGTCAAAGCGACCTTGTCGTTGCCTTCTGGAACGACATAGTCTGGAATTTCGCGCTCTGGCAGGCTCTGCGCTTCGATAACAAGAGCCATTTCTTTGGCTTTGCTTCCAAGGCTGATGACATCGCCAAGGTCACAGCGACGGCTTGGGATGTTGCACTTTACGCCCTTCACATAAATGTGACCGTGGTTCACAATTTGCCGCGCAGCAAAAATCGTTGGTGCGAACTTGGCGCGGTAAACGATCATGTCCAGACGGCGCTCAAGCAGACCGATCAGGTTCTGTCCGGTATCACCCTTCATGCGAGTGGCATCTTTATAGGTCGAGCGGAACTGCTTCTCGGTTACGTCGCCGTAATAGCCTTTGAGCTTCTGCTTGGCACGAAGCTGCAGACCGAAGTCGCTCATCTTGCTCTTGCGACGCTGACCGTGCTGGCCCGGACCGTAAGAACGCTTGTTTACTGGAGAATTTGGACGGCCCCAGATGTTTTCACCCATCCGGCGGTCGAGTTTGTACTTGGCGCTTTTGCGCTTCGACATAAGTCGTATCCTTCAAATTTGCTGGACTGCCCTTTTGACAGCCATTCAACCCGGTATCGCACCACAAGACCAATACGCCTCATGCGGCTGCCGCTTCACCGGGATGCGGAGCCAATTGCGAGCGCGCCGAATAGCAGGAATCCCGTTACGGTCAAGTATTCCGTGCTAACCTGCGCCTAGCGATTGATCGGCGTGGCCAAGACATCGTAATGTTTGCCGCGGCCATAGATGCGCGAATGTTCAAAGCCAGCATCATCGAGCAGACCATTCACCGCTATTTTATCAGTCCAGCGATCGTCCTGTTCATAAAATATCGCGATGATCCGTTCCGCATCGGATGATCCAAGCAATTGGCGGATCACAGTCTCTTCGTGACCCTCGACATCGATTTTTACAAAGATCGGCAAGTCTGCCGGAAGATGTTTGGCCAAAGTAGCCATCGTTTCGAGCGTGACACGGGTTTGTGTATGTTCACCAGCGAGCTGGGTGCCATGGGCGCCCAATGTAGCGAGGCCGCTATGCCCTTTGCTCAGAGTGATCGGAAACTCTCCGCTTTGATCGGAAAGGCCGAAATTGAGTGCTTTCGCGCGGTCGTCCAACGCATTGGCGGTAAGGTTTGCAGCGAGGCGTTGGTAAGTCGGCCCGACAGGCTCGAGGGCGACAATGCTCTTGCAGGCAGGGTTTTGTCCGGCGACGAGCGAGAACAATCCCTGATTTGCGCCAATATCAAGGAAGCAAAACGGTTGCCGAACCGAAGCAAGCAAATCTGAAAGATAGCTGCCGTAGGTGCCATAATGGCAATAGGCATAGGTCTTATCACCCCAGTTGGGCCACATCCGAACACCGTAAGTGGTGGTTACAGGAGCATCGCCAGCGCCGCCTATGAAACCGCGCACGTGCCGCATTGTCCGCGCCCGAACAACGCGCAAATGCCGCCAGAGCAGGAAATCGCGGGCCATCCGCTTTTGATCGTGTTCTGGCCAAGCGGGTTGAAAGGTGCTGGCCGCATCCATGCGGTTCATAATTGTTGTTCCACGGCCTTAATCGCGACGATCCCGCCCTAGCGTGGTCAGGATACCTCTTAACGTGCGTACTTCGAGGTGATTCCAGTTCGGCTTGGTAAGCACACTGCGCAGTGTGCGGCGCGTGACATCACTGCGCGCCTCAGGCAAGAAATATCCGCGCGGGTCCAGCAATTGTTCAAAGTGGTTGATCAAGCCTTCAAGCTCGCTTTGAGGTGCCGGCGGAAGCGTCTCGTCCTCGGCTGTGGGCTGTACCAGATCGATATCCGCGTTGAATTCGCGGCCAATGCGTGACCATTCATAAGCAGTGAGGATCACTGCCTGGGCAAGGTTAAGAGAGCCGAATTCAGGATTGATGGGCACCGTCAAGATATAGCGCGCCAAAGCGACGTCGTCCGTTCCCAAGCCAGAGGCCTCACGTCCGAAAAGGATGGCGTGGCGTCCGGTTTCAGAATGCATCAGACGCGCAGCTTCATCAGGGGCGACAACAGGTTTTGTCACGCCGCGCTTTCGTACGGTTGTGGCGTATACATGCTGACAATCGGCTACCGCGTCGGCGGTCGTCTCAAAAACTTTCGCTTGATCCAGCACGATGTCCGCTCCCGCAGCCGAAGGACCGGCAGAGGGGTTGGGCCAGCCGTCACGCGGTTTGACCAGGCGTAATTCGGTCAGACCGAAATTGAGCATTGCCCGCGCAGCCTTGCCGATATTCTCGCCCAATTGCGGACGGACAAGAACGATTACCGGACCAGGCACGGATTAATCCTTTGCCGCTTCTTGAACGGTGCTGGCAAATTCTTCAAAATCGCGGGCTTCGGAAAAATCGCGATACACACTAGCGAACCGAATATAGGCTACGCTGTCGATCTGTTTCAGCCCGTCCATCACCAGCTCGCCAATCTTTGCGGATGGGATTTCGGGTTCACCTGCGGTTTCAACCTGCCGTTGAATGCCGGAAATCAGTTGATCGATCCGCTCCTGTGTCACGCCGCGTTTGCGGCAGGCAAGGGAGACGGAATGCTCCAGCTTAGACCGATCAAATGCTTCTCGTCGTTCTTCGCCAAGCGTGCCCGATTTGACGATCGTGACTTCGCGAAGCTGAACGCGCTCAAACGTGGTAAAGCGCGCACCGCATGATGAACATTGGCGCCGCCTCCGGATCGAGGTTGAATCCTCCGTTGGACGACTGTCTTTCACCTGACTGTCGTCAAAGGCGCAAAAAGGGCAACGCATCGCAGGCCAGTCTTACGCGTTTGGATAAACGGGGAAGGCTGCGCACAATTCGGCAACGCGGCCGCGAACGCTTTCCTCGATCTGTGCATCACCTTCGGCGCCATTCTTCGACAGACCATCGACCACTTCAGCGATCAATTTGCCTACCGTGCGGAACTCTGCAGGGCCAAAGCCGCGCGTTGTGCCTGCGGGCGTTCCCAGCCGGATACCGCTGGTGATGAAAGGCGAACGCGTATCGAACGGGATGCCGTTTTTGTTACAAGTAAGCCACGCCCGATCGAGGCCCTTTTCGGCGTCTTTACCCGTTACATTCTTTGCGGTCAGATCGACCAGCATGGAGTGATTGTCGGTGCCGCCGGATACGATCCGCAATCCGTTTTCTTCGAGGCTGGCGGCCAAAGCACGCGCATTCTCGACGATACGATGAGCGTAGGATTTGAACTCCGGTGTCAAAGCCTCGCGGAATGCGACCGCTTTGGCGGCGACAACATGCATCAGAGGGCCGCCCTGAAGTCCCGGAAATACCGCCATATTCAATGGCTTTGTGAACTTTTCGTCATTCCAAAGGATGATGCCCGAGCGCGGCCCGCGAAGGCTTTTATGCGTGGTCGAGGTGACGATATCGCAATGCGGGAAGGGGGAGGGGTGCGCTCCGCCTGCGACAAGGCCGGAAATGTGGCTCATATCGCAAAGCAAGATTGCGCCGACTTCATCAGCAATCGCACGGAAAGCGGAAAAGTCCCATGTGCGCGAATAGGCCGTGCCGCCGCAGATGATCAATTTCGGCTTATGCTCGCGCGCAGTCGCGGCGACAGCATCCATGTCGATCAACTCGTCGCCCTCGCGCACGCCATAGCTGACCGGGTTGAACCACTTGCCGCTCATATTGACAGGCGATCCGTGGGTAAGGTGCCCGCCCGAATTCAGATCGAGCCCCATGAATGTGTCGCCAGGCTGCAAAAGCGCAAGGAACACGGCCTGGTTCATCTGGCTGCCGCTGTTGGGTTGCACATTGGCAAAGTTACAGCCGAACAACTCTTTCGCGCGCTCAATGGCGAGCGTTTCGACGACATCGGCATAGTCACAGCCGCCGTAATAGCGTTTGCCTGGGTAACCTTCGGCGTATTTGTTGGTGAACACGCTGCCGGTGGCCTCGAGCACGGCTTTCGAAGCGATATTCTCGCTCGCGATCAGTTCAATCTTGTCCTGCTGGCGGGCCAGCTCTTTGCTGATGGCGGCTGCGATCTCTGGATCTGCTGTGGCCAGATCATCATTCCAGAATGCGTCCATGGAGTTCAAAACTTCGGAGGGCTTGGTGCTCATTGGTGCGTCTCAATATGATCAGTTGAAATTGGCGGTGTGCCGAGCTTGTTCACCCGGCGTTGGTGGCGGCCTGCGGGATCACCCGCATCGGCAAATTCGGTTTCTAGAAATGTAGCTACGCAGCTCTTGGCCATTTCGATGCCAATAAGACGCGCGCCCAGAGCAATGCAATTGGCATCATTGTGTTCACGGGACAAAGCAGCAGAGAGCGGTTCCGATACCAAGGCACAGCGCAGCGCGGGATGGCGATTGACGCTGATAGAGATGCCAATGCCGCTGCCGCAAAGAGCAATGCCGAATTCGACTGTGCCATCGGCAACGACGCTGGCGAGCTTGTATCCGTAATCGGGATAATCGACACTTTCACCCGGATCCGGGCCAAGATCGGCGACTTCGTGTCCAATGTCGATCAACCATTCGGCAAGTTCTGCCTTAAGGTCGGTCGCGGCGTGGTCTGAGGCTATGGCTATACGCATAGGCGCTCCATAGAGGGCTAGAGCGATTCTCTCCACCCCGTGAAGGCGGCTTTTCTACGGTCCACACGGCGTAACAGGGGAAGAGTGATGCAAAAGGCTGTTTTAAGCTCTAGTCGAGCTGTTTATTGAGCCACTTCCAGAGTGCTTCGATTTCTTTGGCCGCCTTGCTGTCCGGCTTTATCTCGGCTGCAGTTTCGCCTTTTGCCGATGACCGATGGAATGCGGCGCGGTCACCCAGTTCGATCGGACAGATTTCAAGCCCCATTTCCTTGGCAGTGGTGCGTGCATCGGCAGTTAAAACCGTCGCACCGGATGGCACCGCGTTTAATACGACATAGGCAGGTTTTTGGGCAAAGCTGACGAGATCTGCGATGGGTTCAAGCGCGTGCAGGTCGAATGCTCTGGGCTTTGTCGGAACCAAGACGATATCGGCCACCTTGATCGCCTCACGAGCAGCCGCGTCGGCATGGGGCGGGGTGTCTATAACTACAAAATCGACCCCGTTTTTCTTGGCGCTTTCTATGGTACGCGCCAAACGTGCGGGCGGGGCCGTGACTACCACGGGCAGGAAATCGCCGCGCCAATCGCCCCAAGCCGCCGCCGTGGCCTGCGGATCGGTGTCGATCACACAGCTTTCATACTTGGCAACAGCAGCACGCGTCGCGAGGTGAACCGCGAGCGTGGTTTTGCCCGAGCCGCCTTTTTGGCTGACGATGGCTATGGTTGTTGGGGTTTTTGGTGATATCGTTGGCATGGTTGATCCAAAATTGCTGCACTGCACAATCAATACATCATGCCATGGTTTATGGCAAAACTTGATCCAGTGATCGATGGGCTTGCGGACCTGCGACCCTGTTAAATTGATCGGCCGAAGCTTACCAATACCGCCTTAGCGAGCGCCTTGAAGTTTCTTCTGCCCGACTCTGAGCATAGCGATAAGAAGGCACATCAAAACTCTCAAAGAATTTTGGGTCACCAACACTTGCATGCCATTCCCATCTGAGGTCGTCATCCAGCCGGAATACGTCCGTGCGCTGTTCCCAGTGCCTTCCCTCAAGCCCGCCGGAATCGTAGAAAAGAACGTTGTAACTGCACGTAATTTCCCCGGTCGCTTCGTTCTCGACGCATTTCAGTCCTTCGACTTTTTCTGCCACGAAAGCCGTGCAGATACAGACCCCATCCAAGAACATGACGCAAGAGGAGCCGAAGTGTACTGGAGCAGCGACCCTTATCTCTTCAACTGTCGGCATTGCCGACGTTGACGCGAGAAGAAGGGCGCCCCAGATCATATCACTGATCCAGGAACGAACGCATTTTCCGCGAACGGCTTGGATGTTTGAGCTTGCGCAGCGCCTTTGCTTCGATCTGACGGATACGTTCGCGGGTAACCGAGAACTGTTGGCCGACTTCCTCAAGCGTGTGATCGGTGTTCATACCGATACCGAACCGCATACGCAGAACGCGCTCTTCGCGCGGGGTTAGCGATGCGAGCACGCGGGTGACGGTTTCTTTCAGGTTTGCCTGAATTGCGGCGTCCACCGGAATGATCGCGTTCTTGTCTTCGATAAAATCGCCGAGATGCGAATCTTCCTCGTCACCAATCGGTGTTTCGAGGCTGATCGGTTCTTTCGCGATTTTCATCACCTTGCGCACTTTTTCAAGCGGCATGGAGAGACGACCTGCCATTTCCTCAGGGGTCGGCTCGCGGCCTTCCTCGTGCAGGAATTGACGGCTTGTACGGACCAGTTTGTTGATCGTCTCGATCATGTGGACCGGAATACGGATCGTGCGGGCCTGATCGGCGATCGAACGCGTGATTGCCTGACGAATCCACCAGGTCGCGTAAGTCGAAAATTTGTAACCACGGCGATATTCAAATTTATCGACGGCCTTCATGAGGCCAATATTGCCTTCCTGAATAAGGTCGAGGAATTGCAGGCCGCGATTGGTGTATTTTTTGGCGATGGAAATCACGAGGCGCAGGTTCGCCTCGACCATTTCCTTCTTCGCGATACGCGCTTCACGCTCGCCTTTTTGCACCATGTTCACGATGCGGCGGAATTCAGGAAGCGCCATGCCGGTTTGTGCGGCGATATCCGTTATTTCTGCGCGGATACGGTCGATCGCAGCTTCTTCTTTTTCTGCAAACGCCTTCCACTTTTTATCCTTTTTGGCGTTGGCGATGATCCAGCTGTCATCCAGCTCGTTACCAACATAGGATTTCAGGAAGTCGATGCGCTTGATCTTGTGACGCTCGGCGAGGCGCAGCATTTGCCCGCCAAGAGCGGTCAGGCGGCGGTTGAAGGCATAAAGGTTGTCGACGAGGAATTCGATCTTCGTCGCATGAAATTGCATACTTTCAACTTCGGCGGTCAATTCATCGCCGAGTGTCTCGTACTTGTTCTCTTTCGCTTTCGGGAATTCATCGCCAGCCGCGAGCGTTTCAACGCGCTCTGCCTGAAGCTTCTCAAAAGTCTTGAAGAGTTTGGTGATGCGGGCAAACCGGTCGATCGCATCCGGTTTCAGCGTGGCTTCCATCTGGGCCAGAGAAAGAGTGTTATCCTCTTCCTCTTCGTCGTCTTTCTTGGAATCGCCGTCTTCGCCGTCTTCACCGTCGTCGCTATCGTCGTCAGAATCGTCGTCATCATCGCGAATGGTCGGACCGGCGGTTTCCTCGGAAATCTCGCCGTCATCGTCCTCGTTTTCTTCCTCCATCTTGTCAGGTGGAGGTTCTTTTGAAAGCATCGCATCGAGATCGAGGATCTCACGCAGCTGCATATCTTCGGCGTTGAGCGCTTCAGACCATTGGATAATGGCGTGGAAAGTGATCGGGCTTTGACACAGGCCCATGATCATCATGTCACGGCCAGATTCGATCCGCTTCGCAATAGCGATTTCGCCTTCGCGGCTAAGCAGCTCGACAGCGCCCATTTCGCGCAGATACATCCGCACGGGATCATCTGTGCGGCCATCGGTTGTCGCTTTTTTGACTACCGGCGCCTTGGTATCTTTTTTGGTTTCTTTTTTGGCGTCGGCCCCAACGGCGATCTCTTCGACCTCGTTTTCCTGCTCGGCCTCTGCTTCGGCTTCTTCGTCATTCTCGACGATCTGCACGCCCATTTCGGAAAGGGCGGTCTGGACATCCTCAATCTGATCGGGGCTCATTTCTCCCGAAGGCAAGGCATCGTTGAGCTCATCATATGTGATGTAGCCCTTCTTTTTCGCCTTGGTCATGAGCTTCTTCACCGATGCCTCGTTGAGGTCGATCAGCGGAGCATCATCATTTTCGGAGGTCTTATCTTTAGCGGTCGAGGCCATGTAACGCTATCAATCCATTTCGCGGTTATCGTAAGTTGGCGGCTTTAGCCGTCTGACGACACCGAATTTTCATCCCTGACCGCTTGAGTAGCGGCCCTTTTTCGCCCGAATGCTTTCAGACGTTCTTCAACTGTAAAGAGCTGTTGTCGCAGCCGGGTCTGTTCAGCGAACGACCCTTCCGGGTCATCCTCAAACCTCGCAATCGTCGCTGCCATAGCAGCTTCGAGCGCTGGCTTGTGGGCCAGCAACGACACAGCTTCAGCCAATTCCTCGCGCGCTTCACCGGGGGGCGTGCCTTCTCTGAGGAAGGTGTAACGATTGTCTACCGGTGGGGCAGGATAGCCTTGCTCGTCTGATATGGCGGTTATGGCCTGCGAATCAAGCGTTTCTGATAGCTCTATCAGCGATTCAATCGCAGGTGCGGCCTTCGCGTCGTGTTTTGCGAGGCTGATCAGCGTCTCTGCATGGCGGTGAATTTCGCTCGGATGGCGCAGCAATCCTGCGACAATTGCTCCGAACAGATCCGAACGCTGGCCTCCAGCCATCGCCTTTTGCAACGTGGCGCGGGCGCCGCTCGACAAGGTGCGCGGTGCCGCTGGCTTGCCGTTCCACACACCGCGTTTGGCCTGGGGGTTAAAGGCTTGCCGCGGCGCACGGGGCGGATACGCAAAAGCCGAAAACCGGTCGAGCAATTCGCGGCGATACAGCGATTGGATGTCGCGGTCCTGAATAGTATCAACATGTTCCATGAGCCGCGCTTTGAGACCGGCCTTGGCCTCTGGGCTTTGTAACGGCTGCGCGGTCAATTCGTAATCCCACAACATTTCCAACAACGATTTTGGCGCAGACAGAAGCTTTTCCATCGCGCCCGGACCTTGCTCATTGATCAGATCGTCGGGGTCTTTGCCGGTTGGTAGCTGCACAATCCCGAGTGATCGCATCGGGGCCAGCATTGGTAGCGCCCTTCCAATGGCGCGCATTGCCGCTTTCTGTCCCGCAGCATCACCATCGAAACACAGCACCGGCACTTCGACCATCCGCCAAAGCATCTCAAGCTGCATTTCGGTAAGCGCTGTCCCCAGCGGCGCAACAGCATCATCGAACCCGGCCTGGGCAAGCGCGATAACATCCATGTAGCCTTCAACCACAATGACGCGGCCCGATTGTCTTGAGGCCGGTGCGGCGCGGTGAATGTTGTAAAGTGTACGCCCTTTGTCGAACAACGGGGTGTCGGGTGAGTTAAGGTATTTGGCAACGCCGTCACGCTTGCCAAGGATGCGCCCACCAAAAGCAATGACCCGGCCGCGCGCATCCTGAATAGGCAGCATGATGCGTTCTCTGAAACGATCATATTGCGTGCCATCCTCGGTTGAGATGCGCATTCCGCTTTCAACCAGCATATCATCGGGATAGCGAGCCAAGGCGCGGTGAAGCGCCTGTTTGCTCTCTGGTGCATAGCCGAAACCGAATTCGCGCAATGTCTCAGGCTTCAACCCTCGTTTCTGAAGGTATTCTAACGCGTGGCGGCCATCGGTGCTGCGCAGATTATCCACGTACCAATGCTGTGCCGCTTCGGTCACATCGACCAGCTCGGCGCGTTTCTCGGCTTTTTTTGCGGCGATCGGATCGGGGGCGGGCACTTCCATACCCGCTTCGGCGGCCAGTTCCTTGACCGCATCAATGAAGGACAGCCCGCGCTGCTCCGTCATCCAGCTGATCACATCGCCATGCGCGCCGCAGCCAAAGCAGTGATAAAACTGTTTCTGATCATTGACGTAGAAGCTGGGTGTCTTCTCATCATGGAACGGGCAGCAGCCTTTCCATTCACGCCCCGCCTTGGTTATCTTGTCTGTGCGCAGAATGACCGTTGATAAGGTCACGCGCGCGCGCAGCTCGTCCTTCCATTGCGGTGTGATGGTCATAACCAAATTGTGCGCCTGAACCGCATAGGGTTCAAGCGCACTCTGTGGAGATTTCTGTGGTTAGGCGTGTGGGCCAATCAAGAAAGCGCGGTTTTGACCATTCCGCTGGCCAATTTCCCGTCCAGGACAGCGCCGTGGCGTTTCTTTAACTCGCCCATCACAGCGCCCATGTCCTTCATCGAGGAGGCACCGGTTTCCGTCTTGATCGCTTCGATGGCGGCGCGCGTTTCTTCCTCGCTCATCATTTGCGGTAGGAATTCTTCGATCACCGAGAGCTCGTCTTTTTCTTTCGCAGCCAATTCTTCGCGGCCGCCGGCTTCGTACATTTCGATGGATTCGCGGCGCTGTTTGGCCATTTTCTGAAGGACTGATGTAACCAGCTCATCATCGGGAATGTCTTTACCGCTCGTCCGCTCTTCGATGTCGCGGTCTTTGATCTTTGCAGAAATCTGGCGGAGTGTTGCGGTGCGGTCCTTTTCCCTTGCTTTCATCGCGGTGATGGTGGCGGCCTTGATGTCATCACGGATCATGGTGTTTCGCTTCTTTTCGTCATTAGTTGTGGATGGATTGGTATATGGGGGCGATCTAACGCATTGCGAGCCATCGGACTAGGTTGACGTGAGGGCCGCACGTGCTTAGCGGGTGGGACTTAGCGACATTGCTGGAAACACCTGACTCGGAGAGCCCCGAATGGCTTCTGCTGCCTCACGTCCTGCGCAACCTAAAGGTGCAACGGGTTGTCTCGTCCTGTCCGATGGAACCGTTATCTGGGGCAAAGCCTTCGGAGCGGTTGGCTCTCAGGTGGGGGAGGTGTGTTTTAACACCGCCATGACCGGGTATCAGGAAGTCATGACGGACCCGTCCTATGCCGCGCAAATCGTGACCTTTACCTTTCCCCATATCGGCAATGTCGGCGCAAATGGCGAAGATATCGAAAGCGCGGTCGAAAGCGCGGTCGGGTGCATCGTCCGCGAAGATGTAACCGAGCCATCGAATTTTCGCAGCCTTGAACGCTTTACGAGCTGGATGGAGCGGCACGGCAAGATCGGCCTGTCAGGGGTGGATACCCGCGCGCTGACCCGCCGCATCCGCATGGCAGGCGCGCCCAACGCTGTGATTGCGCACGATCCCGATGGGAAATTCGATATCGATGCTCTGATCGCCCGAGCGCAAGCGTGGGCCGGATTAGAGGGCATGGATCTGGCCGCTCGGGTAACGCGGGAACAGATGGAACGCTGGGAAGGCGGATATTGGCGGCTGGGCCATGGATATGGCCGGGCATCGCGCGATGCTGTCCCGCATGTTGTCGCAATCGATTACGGGGCCAAAGACAACATTTTTCGCAATCTTGTAAAAGCAGGCGCGCGGGTAACAGTGGTTCCGGCAAAGGCCACGCTGGAAGAAATTATGGTGCTAAAGCCGGATGGTGTATTTTTATCCAACGGCCCGGGCGATCCCGCTGCAACAGGTGAATACGCGGTGCCGGTAATCAAAGCGCTGCTGGATCAGGACATGCCAATGTTCGGGATATGCCTTGGGCACCAGATGCTTGCTCTGGCGGCTGGCGCTAAGACGGTAAAAATGCATCAGGGCCACCGCGGCGCAAACCACCCGGTTCAGCGCGTCGGGGAAGGGTGGGGCGAGACCACCGGCCTTGTCGAGATTACCAGCATGAACCACGGTTTTGCGGTCGATGGCGAAACGCTGCCCGATACGCTGGAGCAGACCCATGTAAGCCTGTTCGACGGATCGAATTGCGGCATCGCGGTGAAGGGTAAGCGGGCATTTGGTGTGCAATACCACCCAGAGGCCAGCCCGGGGCCGCAGGATAGCTTTTACCTGTTCGAGAAGTTTGTTGGGGGGCTGGGGTGAAGCGGACTGATTTTCTAATTATGGCCGCATTGGTTCTCTTGATTGGGCATGCAGTTGGGTTGGCTTCCGGAGAAACCTCAAGTCACCAACTTCAAACGAAACGCTGGGTCGCTTTTCATCCCGACTTAGAGCGACACCAGCGCCAGAATCCGCACCATCTTTTGTCGTCGTCTCATCATGTGGACGGACGTTACGACGTTTTTGACGAGATTGATTTTCGGCACAAAAAATTCGTCGATGCTGCCGTGTCGTGCGGAGTAAAGAGTTGGAAATTGATGTCGTACGTGCAGCCGGTTTCTGTTGATCAGATATCAACTGAAGTTCCGAGCCAAATGCCTGACCGCCTGTTTCTTGGAACGCTCTCTGGTCCCCAGATTAAGTGCGTCAATGGAAAATTGCCAGATGGCTATGAATTGGTTCGGTTGGCGCAACCAGTCGATCCTTCACCAGAATTTTGGCTGACCGATCTCTCAACACTAGTGGTTCAAGAAAGCGCAAATGCCCAAACGCACTGACATCTCCTCCATCCTCGTCATTGGCGCTGGTCCGATCATTATCGGGCAGGCTTGCGAGTTCGATTATTCCGGCACTCAGGCGATCAAGGCGCTGAAAGAGGACGGCTATCGCGTCATCCTTGTTAACAGCAATCCGGCGACGATCATGACCGATCCTGAATTTGCCGATGCAACCTATGTCGAGCCGATTACGCCGGATATTGTTGCGAAGATCATCGCCAAGGAACGGCCCGATGCGCTGCTGCCCACGATGGGCGGGCAAACCGCGCTGAATTGTGCATTGGCATTGGACGCCGACGGCACTCTGGAAAAATACGGCGTCGAGATGATCGGTGCGAAAGCCGACGCTATTGATAAGGCAGAAAATCGCCAGCGTTTCCGTGAGGCGATGGACAAGATCGGTCTTGAAAGCGCGCGCAGCGGGGTCGCCAACACACTCGAGGAAGCGCGCGCGCTCATCGATCACACAGGCTTGCCCGCGATCATCCGCCCAAGTTTTACTCTTGGCGGAACAGGGGGCGGCATCGCTTATAATAAAGCGGAGTTTGACAAAATCGTGGGCGAGGGGCTCGATGCGTCCCCGACCACAGAGGTTTTGATCGAGGAATCGCTGCTCGGCTGGAAAGAATATGAGATGGAGGTTGTGCGCGATAAAGCGGATAATGCGATCATCATCTGTTCGATCGAGAATGTCGATCCGATGGGTGTCCACACCGGGGATTCGATCACGGTCGCTCCGGCGCTGACACTGACCGATAAAGAATACCAGATCATGCGAACCGCCAGCATCGAGGTGCTGCGCGAGATTGGCGTGGAGACAGGTGGATCGAACGTGCAGTTCGCCGTTAATCCGAAAGACGGCCGCCTGATCGTGATCGAGATGAACCCGCGCGTTTCGCGCTCTTCTGCGCTGGCTTCAAAAGCGACCGGGTTCCCGATTGCCCGCGTCGCGGCCAAGCTGGCCGTGGGATACACTCTGGATGAGATCACCAACGAAATCACCGGCGCAACACCAGCCAGCTTTGAACCGACAATCGATTATGTCGTCACAAAAATCCCGCGTTTTGCATTCGAGAAATTCAAAGGCGCCAAAAACGATCTCTCAACAGCGATGAAATCGGTGGGTGAGGTTATGGCGATTGGCCGCAATTTCCAGGAATCCATGCAAAAGGCCCTGCGCGGGCTTGAAACGGATCTGGATGGGTTCAACCGTGTGACGGAGCTTGAAGGGGTTTCGCGCGAAGTGATCACCGCGGCAATTTCGCGGCGCACGCCGGATCGGCTTTTGCAGGTCGGACAAGCCTTTCGGGAAGGTTTTTCGGTTGAAGACATTCAAAATGTCACAGGCTACGATCCATGGTTCCTGCGCCAGATTGAAGCAATTATTGCTGCCGAACGCGAAGTACAAAGCGACGGTTTGCCGCAAGACGCAGCTGGTTTGCGGCGTCTGAAGTCGATGGGTTTTTCCGACAAACGGCTGGCCACGCTCGCTGTGCGTTCTGTTGGGGTTGCCGGCGGATTGGCGGAAACGCAGGCGCGCCGTTCAGGCCTATTGCACGACGCGCTTCAGGCGATGGCCGGCGCCACCAGCGAAGAAGAGGTGCGCCAACTTCGCAAAAAGCTGGGCGTTTTTCCGGTTTTCAAACGGATCGACAGCTGCGCGGCAGAATTTGAGGCGATTACGCCTTACATGTACTCAACCTATGAAGCGCCGACATTTGGAGAGCCCGAATGTGAAGCCAATCCATCAGACCGCAGAAAGATCGTAATTCTCGGCGGCGGCCCCAATCGGATCGGCCAGGGGATCGAATTCGATTATTGCTGTGTCCATGCCTGTTTTGCGCTGGCGGAACAGGGTTTCGAAACGATCATGGTCAATTGCAATCCAGAGACTGTTTCAACCGACTATGATACGTCGGACCGGCTATATTTTGAATCGCTGACCGCCGAAGATGTGCTCGAAATCCTGCGCGTCGAGCAGCAGAGCGGCGAGCTGGTCGGTGTGATCGTGCAGTTTGGCGGCCAGACCCCGCTTAAACTCGCGCAGGCGCTTGAGGATGCAGGCATCCCGATCCTTGGCACATCGCCGGATGCAATCGACCATGCCGAAGACCGCGAGCGGTTCGCCAAACTGGTTAATCAGCTCAAGCTGAAACAGCCGGATAATGGCATCGCCTACACCCGCGACGAAGCGGCGGCGGTTGCAGCGCGGATCGGTTATCCGGTTTTGCTGCGCCCATCGTTTGTTCTTGGTGGCCGCGCGATGGAGATCGTCGATTCCGAGGCTCAACTTGATGATTACATCAAAACCGCGGTGAATGTGTCGGGTGAGAGCCCGGTCCTTGTTGATCAATATCTGCGTGATGCGATCGAATGCGATGTTGATGCGCTATGCGATGGTGATGAGGTCCGCATTGCAGGCGTCATGCAGCATATCGAAGAGGCCGGTGTCCATTCAGGAGATAGCGCCTGCACCCTTCCGCCCTATTCGCTTTCGCCAGAGATCGTCGAAGAAATGGAGCGTCAGGCCGAGGCATTGGCGCGCGCTCTTAAGGTTCGCGGTCTCATGAACGTCCAGTTCGCGGTCAAAGACGACGAGGTTTACCTTATCGAAGTCAATCCGCGTGCCAGCCGGACTGTGCCATTCGTCGCCAAAGCCATCGGCCAGCCAGTCGCGAAAATCGCGAGCCGGGTTATGGCTGGCGAGAAACTCGCGGAATTCGAGCCGTTCAAACGTACATTCGATTATATGGCCGTCAAAGAGGCAGTCTTCCCATTTAGCCGCTTTCCAGGTGCCGATCCTATACTGACGCCGGAAATGAAATCCACCGGAGAGGTGATGGGGATCGACCTGACGTTCCCGGTCGCATTCCTCAAATCGCAATTGGGCGCCGGCATGTCATTGCCAAGAAAGGGAACCGTCTTTGTCTCGGTCAAAAATACGGACAAACCTGTGATTGTTCCGGCTGTGAAAACTTTGATTGATGAAGGTTTCAGAATTGTCGCAACTGGCGGCACGCATGATTACCTGAGCGAACAAGGCCTTGCGGTTGAAAAGGTCAATAAAGTGGCAGAAGGGCAGCCGCATATCGTCGACAAGATTATCGATGGCGATATCGCTCTCATCTTCAATACGACCGAAGGTTGGCAGTCGCTTTTGGACTCCAAATCGATCCGCGCGACTGCTTTGGAAAAGAAGGTTCCATACTACACCACGGCGGCCGCATCGCTGGCTGCTGCGCAGTCAATTGCAGCGATTACACCAGATCAGCTTGAAGTCCGCAGCTTGCAAGACTATTATAGCTAAGCATTCAAGCCGTCCCTCCCGACATTTTACCGCGTCGAGGCTGCCCCTGTCAGGGTCGGCCATGTTCGAAATGATTGGATGAAATCGGGCGAGGGCAGATAGAAAGAATTGGAATGGCTACGATGGAAAAGGTTCCGATGCTCGCCGAAGGCTATGAGCGGCTGACAGCTGATCTCAAGGCGCTTCGTGATGAGCGTCCTCGCATTGTCGATGCGATTGAGGAAGCGCGCGCGCACGGTGATCTCTCGGAAAATGCCGAGTATCATGCCGCAAAAGAGCGTCAGGGTCAGGTGGAAGCCATGATCGGCGACATCGAAGGTAAAATCAGCCGCGCCCAGATCATCGATCCTGCAACACTGACCGGTGACAAAGTTGTCTTCGGATCAACGGTCACGTTGCTTGATGAAAATGATAAACCGATCAAGTATCAGATCGTTGGCGAAACAGAAGCTGATGCGGCATCGGGCCGTATTTCTTACAGCTCTCCGTTGGCACGTGCGATGATTGGCAAACAGGTCGATGAGGAGATTGAGGTAACAGTCCCCTCAGGCGACAAGTTCTACCTCGTCCAGAAAATCGAATTCATCTAAAGGTTTACGCTTAAGCCTTTTGAATAATAGGCTTTTCCATCGCGTAATTATGAATTCCGATGGCTTTGCCCTTATAGGGGATGTCAAAGTCGCGGCGTTTGATGACTGTGTATCCTGCCCGTTCGAATGCGGGGCGGGCGAGCTCGCTCGCTTCGGTGAACAATGTCTCTGCCTTTACTGATCGGGCGTATTGTTCGGCTGCGGCCAAAAGCTCGTCTGCCACACCCTTCCGCGTATGATCCGGGTGGCAGTACAACATATCGACATGCCCATCGGGTTCGATAAGCGTGTAGGCAATCGGATAATCCGAAGCATCCGCAGCAACAATGATGTGATCTCCGCCTGCGGCTCTGTCCAAAAAACGCTGCGGTCCGGGATGGCGCGCTGCCCAGGCCGCCACTTGCGCTGCCGTGTAGCTTTTCACGCCAACGGACTGAATTGCGGCAACCGTTAGATTCGCCAGTTCATCGGCATCCTGACGTAAGAAGGGGCGGATTATGTACGCCATATCTCCGCCCCGTAGATACCTATTCGTCGGGCATCAGAAGTTTGTGGATGTGCACGATGACATACTTCATTTCGGCGTCATCAACGGTTCGATGTGCCTGCGCACGCCACGCATCGACCGCAGCCTCATATGAGCTGAATACACCGACAACGTGCAGGCTTTCAGGGTCTTGAAATTCAATGCCACGCGGGTCTGTAACGCGGCCACCCATGACAAGGTGCAGGCGCTGTTCTGGGGTTGTTTCTTCCATGATGTATCCTTGGCGAGAAGAATGGGTTTCATGGGCGCACATAGCGCAATGCGCGGCTCGAACAAGAGCGGCGCATTGCTAATCCATTCAGTTTGAGACGCGATCCTTGATATCGCGCACGGCGCGCTCTGCGCGGCGGCGAGTCCGGCGTGTCACTGCACGGCCTTTGTCGACTGCGCTTCCTGCGAAATAGTCTGCCTCACGGCGTGCTTCGCGCGCTTTCGCCGTTGCAGAATCGCTGACGTCTTCGAATTTGTCTTGGCCAGCCCTGGCCGTGGTTAAGGCGCTGTCGATCAGCTTCATACCGTATGCAACAGCTGCATCCGCCAATAATGTACCAAAAGCGTTGCCCCGCTTTTTCGCTGCGGTGCTGACAGTTCTTGCCGCCCCGGATGCCGCGCCGCTCACCGCGTTTGCTGCGCCAGAGGCTGCACCAATTGCAGCGCGCCGGCCGGGATTTGTCATCGCACCAATAACGAGTCCGACCGCAATCGCTCCGCCAAGGACGGTAAGCGGGTTTTCTTTGACGTAGGTCGTTGCCGCGCCGGCGGCCTCTTTCGCCTGATCCGCGACAGTACGCTCTGCGATACGGCGTTCGCTTGCTTCAATCTTTGCGCGCAGTTCATCACGTTTTTCGGCCGGAACAAGGGTTACATCAGTCATGGGTATCTCCAGCGATGGGAGTGGAATTGTTAGAAATATTGGCCTGAAGCGGGGCTGAATCGAGATTGTCTTGATCGGCGGCCTCTGCTGGGTCGGCAGCGAATGAACCGTCGGGGTCCATCCGATCTTCGCCGGGCTCTTCATCGCTAAGGCCGAGTGCTTCCAAAATTGGTCCGCGCGCGAACCAGAGAATGATAGCGCCGATCAGTGCTGCGATAATGCCGCGATGATCTTCGCCGTGGGTCTTCGCAACTTCGAAAACATCTTTCGCCCCGTCACCGATGCGCTCGGTTACTCGGCCAGCAATGGATTTGCCCGAAAGCGATAGTTTCGCGTGCGAAATATCCGCCTCAATCACTTCTCTGGCAGCATCGCGAAGTGCTCTGTCTTCGTAGAACTGGCGATCGAGTTTGCTCATTGCGTTTTTTCCGCAGTGTTGTTTTGTCCAGCTGATCCGAACATCAATCCGATCCGGTCCGCATGCTTTTTTGCGGCAAAGACCAAGAAAGCCGTCAACACGATCAACGCACCGACAACAATCGCGATCGCGCCCCAAATGGTAGCCAATGGTTCAAGCGCGATAACCAATCCAACGGCAAGCGCGAGAACGGCGATGTGCAAGGTAACAAGCGCAACAAGCACATATCCAATTGCGAAACCGATGCTTTTGCCCGCAATAACCGCGCGCGTTTTTTGAAACACCAGTTCCGCTTCGGCATAGGTCCGGCCATCATTGATGAGCGCGGCGATCTCATCAGTCAGCGATTCATCAAAAGCTGGGTCTGAATCAGTCGGGGCAGTATCGGCGCCATGTGAACCAGACGGATCAAGGGCGTCATGCTCCTTGCCCGCAGACATTTCATTATCGCGCATCAACTGCCCTCGAACTGTTATCTAGTCGCGCGAACCGCGGAACAGACGGGCAATCAGAAAACCTGCGACGGCAGCAATGCCGATCGCTGTGCCTGGGCTTTTGCGAACAAATTCCCGTGCATCATCGCCCAGTTCATCGACGCTCTTCGCGTCAAGTTTGGCGGAGGTTTCTGCGAGTGAACGTGATGCCTTACGGGCGTAATCGCCGTATTGCTCGCCCAGACGCTCATCGATTTGCGGTGCGGTGTCGGCGATGACTTTGCCGATCGACGCGATGCCATCACTGGTCGCGGATTTCGCATCGACGGCCAGATCTCCGGCGCGCGACTTTGCTTTTTCTCCGTAGGCGCGGACTTCGCCAACCAGATCATCGCTGCGGTTCATTGCCTGTTCCTTATATTCACCCGCACGCTCATTCGCTCCGGCGCGCAACGCTGCTGCACCGGCTTTAGCTTCTTCAAGCGCAGCATTGAAGCGACTCTTTGCTTCTGTAGCCGGTTTTTCGGTCGCGCCGGTCTTTTTAGGCGCAGCCTTTTTAGCAGTCGTAGTCTTCGCTGCTGGCTTGGGTGCAGGGGATTTGGTTGCGGTTTTTGTCGTTTTGGTTGTCTTAGTCTCTGCCATGGTGATTCTAGAGCCCTCTAATCTATTGCTTTTCCAAAAAGAAAAGCCGGAGTGGATGTAATTAATTTAACGCGTCTTGCGCCCCGTTGTTCCGACGAATAGGGATTGCCGGAAATTTAAGTGACGCAGCATCTCGATCGCATTCGGTCAAGGTGTGTTATGTGTCTACCACACTTTTGCTACGGAGCCAAGTATGACCGCCATTATCGACCTTCACGCACGCGAAATTCTCGATAGCCGGGGTAACCCGACGGTGGAAGTGGATGTGTTGCTTGATGATGGCAGTTTTGGCCGTGCTGCGGTGCCTTCTGGCGCGTCCACCGGCGCGCACGAAGCGGTTGAGCTGCGCGATGGCGATAGCGCGCGGTATAAAGGCAAAGGCGTTCTGAAAGCGGTCGAGGCGGTCAATACTGAAATCCGCGAGATGCTGGTCGATTTGTACGATGCCGAAGACCAGCGCGATGTCGATTTGGCGATGATCGCGTTGGACGGCACTCCGAATAAAGCCCGTCTGGGCGCAAACGCGATTCTGGGCACCAGTCTCGCCGTGGCGAAGGCAGCAGCAAATGCGCGCGGCCTGCCGCTTTATTCGTATCTGGGCGGCGTGTCCGCTCACGTTCTGCCAGTGCCGATGATGAATATCATCAATGGCGGCGAACATGCCGATAATCCGATCGATATTCAGGAATTCATGATCATGCCGGTGGGTGCAGACAGCATCGCCGAGGCTGTGAGATGGGGATCCGAAATTTTCCACACCTTGAAAAAGGGGCTTTCGGACAAGGGCCTGGCAACCAGTGTCGGCGACGAAGGCGGTTTTGCGCCGGATCTTGCCAGTTCACGTGCCGCCCTGGATTTCATCATGGCGTCGATCGAGCAAGCGGGTTTCAAGCCGGGACAGGACATTGTCCTTGCGCTCGATTGCGCAGCGACCGAATTCTATCGCGACGGGAAATACGAGATCTCCGGCGAAGGATTGAGCTTGGACGGTGCAGGCATGGCAGAGTATCTAGCCAAACTCGCAGCAGATTATCCAATCAAATCCATTGAAGACGGCATGGATGAAGATGATTTTGAAGGCTGGAAGGCTGTAACCGATGCAATTGGTGATACAGTGCAGCTGGTGGGTGACGATCTGTTCGTTACCAATCCAAAACGTCTGAGCGCCGGTATCGAAGCTGGTCTGGCGAACTCTCTGCTGGTGAAAGTCAATCAGATCGGCACTTTGACTGAAACGCTGGCTGCGGTGGATATGGCTCACCGCGCGCGCTACACATCGGTCATGAGCCACCGGTCGGGTGAAACCGAGGACGCGACGATCGCCGATCTCGCTGTTGCAACGAACTGCGGACAAATCAAAACCGGTTCGCTGGCACGCTCAGACCGGCTCGCGAAATACAACCAGTTGATCCGTATCGAAGAAGAATTGGGCGACAGCGCAGTTTATGCCGGTCGCGGATGTTTCGGAGCGCTCTAAGTACGCGTTTGTGGCTTTATGCCGCCGATGCAACGCTTTCGAAATAGGCGTCCATTGTTTCTAATCCGTGATCTGAAAGACGGACCAGAACCCGGCGTTGATCGTCTGGATCATGCTCTCGCGTGACCAGCCCCTGTTCGGCGAGTATACCGAGCCAGCGCAAACCAGTGGTCGAAGGTGCGGCAGAACCGATGCAAGCGCTTGAGACCGATACCGTTTTTTGATCGACATAAGCGATGTAGAGATCGAGCAGGATATCCCAGGCAGGTTCGCCGAACAGTTCAGCATTGCGGAAAACCGTCTCACGTCGGCGGCGGGTCGCATATTGATCGCGTGCCCACGCCGCGTAGGCCAATCTGGCTGTTTCTCGGCGAGTTGGTGCTTCAATTGGTTCGGGCACCAAAGGCACCACACTGGATATGTCCGATGTGTACTTGGCCGGTGCAGGCTGGTCCCGTGTAATTTGGCCCGATGCAACCTGGCCTGATGTAACGTGGCCTGATGTAACGTGGCCCGATGTAACGTGGCCCGATGTAGGCATGGAAATTTCTGTCTGCGTGCTGCGCAATTGGTTTGCGATTTGGGTCAGCTGCCCAGCGAGCTTTTTAAGATCAATGTCAGCATTGTCGTCCGCGTTTGAGGCCTCACTGGAATGACGGGATACGCGGTTTAGCGGGGTGTCATTCATACGCAATCCTGCGCGGAGCCAACCCGTTCTGCCGGGTTTTCCCAGACGCCCCATAGTTTGATAAGCTGTATCACGCCGCCTCCTGAGTGGCGTGCTGCTCCGATTCAAAAACCCGAAGCGATCTGCACCCCCTGACGTGATCTATCTAGTCAATTGGGCGCCTGAGCGCATTACGGGCTAATCCTTACTATGGCGGTAGAAAGTCGCTGTTGTGGAACGATCGTCCGGAATGAGGCACAGCATTTGCGGATCGAAAGGGTTGGGATCATTATCGTTTACGATTGCGAGATTGCTATGCAGCTGTTCTATCGCCGCGTTCACATGGACGGCCGCGATGCCCGCTCCGATCTTGTCTAGCTCTCTCAACTGTTCCTCAAGAATGCCGATTATCGAATACAGCTGGTGCGCATAGGGCAATTCAGTCTTGGCCACGTGTTAATCCCGCCTTTTTAAAATTTTGCTTCCCAAGCGGGCAGGTGCACCTGCTTACCGCTCGGTTGGTATCTAACGGGCACTTACGGATTTCTGTATACGCGAAAGTACGTACTCTGCGAGATTTTACAGGTTTTTTACGGCTTTACCGGTCAAATCGCACTGCAAGATCATAAAGCGCCAGGGCGGCTTTCGCGGCTTCACCGCCTTTGTCTTTCTGGTTTGAGTCAGCACGGACCAGAGCTTGCGCTTCGTTTTCGACGGTCAAAATACCATTGCCGATTGGAATGCCGTCCATGGTCAGCGCCATGATTGCGCGGGCGCTTTCACCGGCAACAATTTCAAAGTGATAGGTTTCGCCCCGGATAACGACACCTATGGCGACGAAGCCATCATAATCGCCGCTTTCAGCTGCCAAGCCGATGGCTCCCGGCACTTCAAGAGCGCCCGGTACTGTGAGAACATCGGCCTCGTGGCCGGCGGCTTCGATTGCGGCTTTTGCGCCAGCGATCAGCATATCGTTGAGCTGCGCATAAAAACGCGCTTCTACGATCAGAAACTTTGCCATGTGGGGTTACTCCGGGATGGATTTAAAATCAGAAATCGTCAGGCCGTAACCCTCGATTGCGACAAGGTCGGGGCGCGAATTGGATAACAGGATCATGTCATGCACTCCCAGATCGGCGAGGATTTGAGAGCCGATACCCACATTGCGAATTTCTTCGTCCTGGCTCCATTCTTTGCCGCCTATGCGACTGGTCAAGATCACAATGACGCCTGAACCGTGTTCGCCAATTGCGCTCATGGCGCGCTGAAGAGTGCGTTTGCGCGCTCCGGGTTGGCCAAGAATATCGTCAAAAACGGAAATCGGGTGGACGCGGGCGAGGGTGGGCTCGTCAGGCGAAATATGCCCCTTTTGAAGGACATATGCCTGTTCATTCGCCACGCGGTTGCGATACGTGATCAAACGCCATTGGCCGCCATAATCGCTTTCAAAGCCGCTTTCGTCCAAGCGCTCGACCAGATGATCGTTGCGCATGCGATATGCAATCAGGTCCCGGATCGTCCCGATTTTCAGATCGTGCTTACGGGCAAAAGCAACCAGATCATCCAAGCGGGCCATGGTGCCATCGTCGTTCATGATTTCGCAAATCACGCCGCTGGGATTGAGACCAGCCAGACGGGATATATCCACGGCCGCTTCGGTATGACCGGCCCGGACCAGAACACCGCCCTTGCGCGCGGTCAGGGGGAAAACATGGCCGGGGGTGACAATATCATCGGCGCCTTTGTTGGCATCGATGGCAACGGAAACGGTGCGGGCGCGATCTGCTGCCGATATCCCTGTGGTTACACCTTCTTTTGCCTCGATCGAAATCGTGAAAGCGGTTTGCATACTCTCTTTGTTATTGCGGCTCATCGGCTCAAGGCCAAGCTGGTCCACCCGCGCTTTATCAAGAGCCAGACAAATCAGCCCGCGTCCGTGGGTCGCCATAAAGTTGATTGCATGCGGGGTCGCCATCTGGCCGGGGATGATCAGGTCGCCTTCGTTTTCGCGGTCCTCGTCATCTACCAATATGTACATTCGGCCATTGCGTGCTTCGTTGATAATCTCTTCGGCACCGACCAGCACGGGGCGCTCGTCATTTGAATCAAGAAAGTCTTGCAGCTTCGCCAACGTATCGGCTGTGGGGTTCCAATCGGCCTCAGCCGCGTCCCGCAATGTGTTGGCATGAAGACCGGCTGCTCTGGCAAGACCAGCCTTGGTGAAATCGCCCGATGTGACCAAGTCACGTACGCGTGTGATGATGGATGTGCTCATCAGCTCCAACTATCACATTTCAATGTGATTGCAAGGCAGCAGTCACCACTGTGATGTTCACAACCTGTCGCTATCTGATGAAGACCAGCGTTCTTGAGGGGGTGGTGGACGCACCAGGGTTCGAACCTGGGACCCGCTGATTAAGAGTCAGCTGCTCTACCAACTGAGCTATGCGTCCATGCCGATTCAAATCGGAAGCCTGATCGGCGCTCTACCGCGCTAATCCGATCAGGCAACGCGCTGCATATAGAGGCAGTTTCGACAATGAAAAGAAATTACTCTGCGGTACCGCGATCTGCGGCGTGCCCGGATGATCGCTTTGCCCCCATCAACGTGATTGTGGATTCGAGCTCGTCGTTAATGTCATGGTCGATTGCGACCATTTGGTTTTCTGACAATTTGTTGATCGCGTTCAGCGCTTGGCGCTGCGACAGCGTGGTAATTTTATGGAGTTGCCGAAGCGTGGTTGTCTGGTTCGTATCGGCCCGTGCTTTAATCGCCTGAACAAGAATATCCTGCGCGGCGGTGCTTGCGCTGTTCAGGTCGACTTTCGCGAGCCGCGAATGTCGCAATTTCTGGCAGATGGAAACTGCCACTTGCCGTAAGCGGAACATCGAACCCTCCTGAAAGACGTTATTGCCTGGCGACAGATCCAATTGGGGGGGGTGTCTGCCGCCAGGTCTTTCACGTCCAACAAAGCCTTTCGGAATACCGTTGACCTGCGACCCGAACGTGGGAGCTCTTTCGAACAACCACGGGCCAAATGCCCCTACCTGACGTTCACGTAAAGTCGCCTAATCGGGTGACGTAATGTAAACTGGTGTAACGATGCAGGAATATTTCGGTAAGATCGAAGCACTCATCGATGTCGGAGAAGTGCTAAGGTACGCAGTGGGCGTATGCGAAGATCAGGGTATTGTTCGACAAAGCTATCATTTTACACCGTTATTTGACTCTCCAACGTCTGAACGCACAGTTGTTCATGCGCATGGCTTTGATCCCGACTGGCTAAAATTCTACGACGACTCGGAATTTCGGAAAAGTGACCCGATACCTAAGCGGGTAATGTACTATGGCGCGATGTTGACTTGGTCAGACGCGATTAAAATGGGTCCAAACACACCGGAAAATGAATTATTTTTCGAGGCGATGCGGAAATTCGGGCTCATTCATGGATTTGGAGTTCCCTTGTTCGGATTGCGCAGTCGCAATGCCTATGCGTCATTTGATTTCGGGTATTCGATTGATCGTGTGCCCCCGGCAAAGATGGGCATTGTCCGCAGTATTTCGCAGGCCGCCCATCAGCGCGTCTGCGTGTTGCTGGAGGCATCGCGCGATAAGGTTGAGCTATCCCAGCGCGAAACCGAGGTCATGACCTGGATCGTGAGAGGAAAATCTCTCTCGGTCATTGGAGAGATCCTCGAGCTTTCGCCTGATACAGTGAAGACCTATGCAAAACGGATTTATGCCAAGCTGGGCACAACGGACCGGGTCGGTGCAGTGGTCAAAGCGCTCAAACTCGGGCTTGTGACAACAGCGTAGCAGGCTTTATGAAAAGCCGCTGCGCGGTGCGCTTCTGTTCCAGCTGTTCACCATCATCAGGGCGCCGATACAGATCATGTTGGTCAGCATCGATGAACCGCCGTGGCTCATAAACGGCAACGGGATGCCGACGACAGGCGCAAATCCCATAACCATCAAAAGATTGACCGCGATATAGAAGAATATCGTCGCGACCATACCAGCCGCCAGCAAACTGGAAAACCGGCCTTGTGCAGCGCGCGCCACATCCCAACCCCAGCGCAGGATCACGCTAAACACGGCGAGAACGAACAATCCCCCGATCAGGCCCCATTCTTCGGCCATGGTTGCGAACACAAAATCTGTGTGCGGCTCGGGCAGGTATTGCAAATGGCTTTGCGAGCCATTGTTAAAGCCTTTGCCGAATATTCCTCCGGACCCGATGGCAATCTTGGATTGAATGATATGATAGCTGGCGCCCAGCGGATCGGCCTCTGGATCGAACATCGTCAGCACGCGGCGTTGCTGATAATCTTGTAAACCGAAATAGAATGCCAAAGGCGCTGCCAACGCCGCGGCCAAGCCGCCGCCGACGAACCAGCGCATCGGAAGTCCGGCGAGAAGCATCACAACGCCCCCGCCAAACGCAATCGCGAGCGATGTACCAAGGTCCGGTTGCAACAGCACGAGCGCCATTGGCAGGGCAATCATGGCGCCCGGTATGATCAGCGACCGCCAGCTGCCGATCAGACCGATGGGCAAAGTCGAAAAGAAATAAGCGAGCGTCACGACCAAAACTGGTTTCATCAGTTCCGATGGTTGCAAGACCATGAACCCCAGATCGAGCCAGCGCTGGCTGCCTCCACCGACCTGCCCGATCACTTCAACAGCGATCAAGAGTATCAGAACAATGATATAGGCGGGGTAGGTGAAAAATTTCACCAGCTCTTTCGGCAGCGAGGCAATGATCGATGCCATCACCATAAACACCGAAAACCGCAACAGATGGGATGATGCGTAGGGCTGCATAGAACCGCCTGCCGCCGAATACAGCACTGCTGCGCCGAACGCGACGAGCAGGAAAAGCGGGATGAGCATGCCCCATGGCTGCCGCGCAATAGGGGCAGGGATGATGCCGCTCATTCACTCGTTCCCGGATCGCGGGGCGGGGTGCCTGACGCGACCGGATTGGGACGCGGAGCGATGAATTCATCGCCTGCTTCCTGAACGCGCTCTGCCTCGACGCGCGCTTCGGCTTCCACCCGGTCAAAAATGTCTTCGTCGCGGCGCGGTGGCGGTGTCACGCTGGCACCGCGTTCTGCAGCGTAAGCGGCATAGCGTTTTTCGAGCCTTTGTTGGGCCGTGCCGCCCCACTGTTTCTCAAGCGTCTGGAGCTGTTCCAGTCCTTTTTGCGGATCAAACATGAATGTCATGACATCGCGGGCGATTGGATAGGCCGAACCTGAGCCGCCACCATGCTCAATCACCACGGCGCCGGCATAACGCGGGTTTTCGGTCGGTGCGAAGAACGTGAAAAGCCCATGATCGCGGTACTTCCACGGGCCACTGCGGCCATCGGACACGCTTAGGGAAACAACCTGCGCAGTTCCGGTTTTGCCTGCCATCTTGATGTCGGGGAAGGGCAGGCGACCACGGCCAGCGGTGCCTGGTCCATTGACCACATCGCTCATGGCGTTGCGGATATAGGTGATCTCTTCGTCTTGGAAATTGTAGCTTACCGGATCATTGGCTGATCCATCCAGAACGAGACGCGGATTGAGCCGTTTGCCGGTCGCAAGCCGCGCGCTCATCACTGCCAATTGCAGGGGGCTGGTGAGGTAATACCCTTGACCGATCGACGCGTTCACCGTGTCGAATGGTGCCCATGGCCGGTCAAACTTTTTCTGTTTCCACTCTGGGGTCGGGACGGTGCCATAAAACTGGCTGTTGACCGGCAATGGAAATTGCCCGCCAAGGCCAAGGTCAGTCGCCATCGCTGCGACTGCATCAAAACCGATTTGCTGCGCAAAGTGGTAAAAATAGCTGTCACAACTTTGGTAGATCGCCTTTGCCATATCGACGACACCGTGATTGCTCCAGCAATTGAAGAAGCGGTTGCCGATCCGCCTTCCGCCGCCGCAAACAATTGTCTCGGTTGGTTTGATTCCAGCTTTCAAAAACGCCATGCAGTGCATCGGCTTTACCGTTGAACCGGGCGGGTAAAGGCCTTGCAAAACCTTGTTGCGCAGCGGCACACGCTGATCTTCGCGCAGCATGGAATATTCAAGGCTACCGATCCCGGCTGAAAAGCTATTGGGATCGAAACTGGGCATGGATGCCATACAAAGCAGATCGCCGGTTTCGCAATCCATCACCACAACCGATCCGCTTTCCAAACCAATCCGGCGAGCGGCGTAATCCTGCAACGGACCATCAATCGTCAATTTGACTGGCGCACCCTGGATGTCATCACGCGTTTCCAGATCGCGGATAATCCGGCCAGCAGCCGTGACCTCTACCCGGCGCGCACCGGGAGTGCCGCGAAGCTCCTGTTCAAACTGTTTTTCAAGACCGTCTTTGCCAATTTTGTAGCCGGGCGTGATCAGGATCGGGCTGCGGTCTTCTTCGTATTCCTCGGCCGACGCAGGGCCGACATAACCGATCAGATGCCCGACGCTGGAGGCGGTCGGGTAATACCGTGAAAAGCCGCGCTGCGGGACAACGCCTTGCATATCGGGCAAGCGCACGCTTAGCGCTGCAAATTCTTCATAATGCAGTCCGCTGGCGACTTCGATTGGTGCAAAACCGCGCGCCGCGCTGACCTTTTGCTTTAAATCGGCGATGCGGTCTTCTTCGAGCGCCAGCAGCGCGCCGATATTGTCGATGGTGGCATCGGGATCGGTCAATCTTTCGGGAATAATATCAACCCGGAAATCGGCACGGTTCGAGGCCAACGGTGCGCCATTGCGGTCCAGTATCCATCCGCGCCGCGGAGGTATGAGTGTCAGGTTGACGCGGTTGCTTTCAGATTCAAGCCGGTATTTTTCATTCTCGGCAATCGCGAGGTAACCCATACGCAAGGCCAGCAGCACGCCGACACCGCCCTGGATCGAACCTATCACCACGCTGCGCCGGTCAAATGTGCTTTTGAGCTTTGACGCGTTGATCAATGGCCCGCGTTTTTTCGGTCCCTTACGGTTCAACAATCTCGCCATCAGCTTACCCTCCGCGCGCGGGCAAGACGGAACATATCAAGACGAGCGATCAGCCGGGCAAACAACGGGTACAGCAGGATCGCAAGCGCAATCTGCGGGATCGTCACGATAAGCATCTGAGGGGTCAAGGGTGCGCCAGATACGGTCATTGCGACCAGTATATAGATCATCATCGCTAGACTTGCGCTTAACCAATCCTGCCAAAAGCTGCGCCATGGAAACCGCGTCTCAATCATTTCCAGCACGATCATTGCGACTGACCAGAGCAGTACGGCGCTGCCGAACGGTTGCCCGCTGAACAAATCATCAAATGCGCCCAATGGGACGCCCACCCAAAGCGGCAAAAATCCGGGCCGCATGATCCGCCAACAGATCAGCATCATAAACCCAAGTGGCGGCAGCAAAGGCATCAAATCTGCCACAAGGAACACGGGCAAAAGTGATGCCAGCGCAATCGACACATACGGTACGGTTTGCGCACGCCACGGTGATTGCACCCGATTGATCCCGCCGCCGAACCGATTGGCGCTGTGGCGGGGAGTGGCGTTGAGGCGATCGATCAATCCACGCCCTCCGCCTCGGAAATGGGTTCTTCGGGCCGGGCATCGGATGCGTTTACCGCTGCCGGGACATAAATTGGCTCAATCGATACAAAATCTGTTGCCGATGGCGCCGCGACCAGACGCGCCATACCGCCATCAGGCGTTTTCTCTGTGAGGATCGCGACCGCGACACCAGGCCGGTAATACCCGCCTGCGCCGCTGGTTACGAATACATCCCCGATCTCGAGCGGATTGAGGCCGAGATTGATCAGTCGAATCCGCACAAGGCCATCGCCGCGCCCCTCGGCAAAGGCCACCGTTTCATCTGTAGAACGGCGCACGGGAAGGACGCTTTCGCTGTCTGTCAAAAGCAGGATGCGCGATGATCCGCGAGCGACCTCCAGAACCCGGCCCACCACGCCCCGCGCGCTGCGCACAGGCATGCCGACTTCGATGCCATCGCGCCGGCCTTTCGCGATATAGGCAAACCGGCGGCTGCTGGTGGAGGTTGATCCCACGAGCCGCGCGACGGCGATGGGTTCAATCTCGCTTTCTGCCAAAGCGACCAGAGATTTCAGGCGCTCGTTTTCTTGGGCGACCGCGGCTGCCTCTGCCAATCTGATGCGGGCCAGCTCTACCTCTTCACGCAGGGCGGCATTCTGGCTGCCTGCTTGGAAATAGGCCGAAATGGTGTCCCAAACGGTTCCACCAGTGGATCGAACAGCCGCCGGGCCTTCCCCGATAGTCGTGACAACATCCTGCGTCCCGCCCCTTAACGGTCCAAGCGCAGCGGGCTGCCACAAGGACAGCGCCAACAGGCCGAGGCCAAGCAACGCGCCAAGCCCGGCGAGTAAATAGCCGGTGAAGACCGAATATTGAGCTTTTTTTGAAAAGCCCGATGATCGGCGCGATGACGGCGGCGCCATGCCCGCTATCCCCTTTTCCTAAAAACCCGGAGATTAAGCCGGGCCATGTCGCTTATGCGGTCATCAAGACGCCGCGATAAATCGGATCTTCCATCGCCCTGCCGGTGCCGATCGCGACACAGGTCAATGGATCTTCGGCGATTGATACCGGCAGTCCGGTTTCTTCACGAAGATGCTCGTCAAGGCGGCGGATCAATGCACCGCCACCTGTTAGCACGATGCCCTGATCAACGATGTCTGCCGCGAGTTCTGGCGCGGTGTTTTCAAGAGCGATCCGAACGCCTTCGACGATAGCGCCGATGGGTTCAGACAGCGCCTCTGCCACATGCGCCTGATTGATCGTGATCTCTTTTGGAACACCGTTCACCAGATCGCGGCCTTTCAGCGTGATCGTCTCGCCAACCCCGTCTTCGGGTATGACTGCAATTCCGAAATCTTTTTTGATCCGTTCGGCCGTGGCGTCACCGATCAACAGATTGTGATGGCGGCGAACATACGAGACGATGGCTTCATCCATCTTGTCTCCGCCGGTACGAACCGACGTAGTATAGGCAAGCCCGCGCAGCGAGAGGACGGCAACCTCGGTTGTTCCGCCGCCGATATCGACCACCATTGATCCAACCGGTTCGGTTACCGGCATATCAGCGCCAATGGCCGCTGCCATTGGTTCAAGGATCAAGTGCACTTCGGACGCGCCGGCATTCGATGCAGCGTCACGGATCGCGCGTTTCTCAACCGAGGTGGAGCCTGAAGGTACACAAATTACGATTTCAGGATAGCGGAACAGGTTGCGCTTGCCATGGACCTTGCGGATGAAATGTTTGATCATTTCCTCGGCGATTTCGATATCTGCGATCACTCCATCGCGCAGCGGCCGAATTGCCTCGATACTGTCGGGCGTTTTGCCCATCATCATTTTCGCGTCATCGCCGACTGCTTTGACGCGTTTGATGCCGTTGATCGTCTCAATCGCGACCACAGATGGTTCGTTCAGAACGATTCCCTGATCCTGAACATAGACCAGCGTGTTGGCTGTGCCGAGATCGATCGCCATGTTCTGCGAACCGAATTTGAAGAGATTTGCAAAGAAACTCATTTTGTTTTTCCGTTATGCCGGGGCAGGGTTGCTTGCAGACCTTCTGCAAGGCGTGTGGCCCCGTGATGACATTACACGTTGCGCCTAGCGAATGCGCAGCAAAAACGCCAAAATAATTGTTGACGTGAGACGTAATTTTGCACCGTTGCCCTCGAATTTGCGGCGCATGACGTCTAGTTTGCGACAAATGCCGCAAATTCGCCGCCTTCCAGAGACCTTAGTGAACCGTATCGCCGCCGGAGAGGTGGTGGAACGGCCCGCTTCTGCGCTTAAAGAGCTGGTTGAGAATGCCATCGATGCCGGATCGACGCGAATCGGTGTGGTGCTTACCGATGGCGGTTTGACCCGATTTGAAGTCACCGATGACGGCTGCGGCATGACGCGCGATGATATCATGCTCGCTCTTGAACGCCACGCGACGTCCAAATTGCCGGATGATGCGATCGAAATGGTCGCGACTCTGGGTTTCCGAGGGGAGGCGCTTCCTTCGATTGCCAGCGTTGCGCGGATCACTATCGAAAGCCGAGTGCGCGGCGCAGATGATGGCTGGCGGATCGTGCTTGATCATGGCGATGTGGTTGAAGAGGGGCCGGCCGCCTTGCCGCCAGGAACGCGTGTTCGGGTGGAAAACCTGTTCGCCAAGATTCCGGCCCGCCGCAAATTCCTACGCACGCCCCGCAGTGAATACATCGCCTGCCTCGATATCGTTCGCCGGCTTGCGATGGCTCGCCCCGGACTCGCTTTTTCGTTGGAGAACGGCTCAGAAGGCAAAACCCGCAAAGCGCTTTCGACGCAGGCGAATGAACCGCTGGCCACCCGTGTATCGCAGATCGTCGCGCGCGAGCTGAAAGACAATGCGGTCGAAATCGATCTGCTTCGCGGAACAGAGCATGGCGAGATGCGGCTTACAGGCATTGCAGGCCTGCCAACCTACAATCGCGGAGTGGCAGATCATCAATATCTGTTCGTAAATGGCCGTCCGGTGAAAGACCGATTGCTGACAGGAGCGGTTCGCGGAGCCTATTCCGATATGCTTGCGCGTGATCGCCATGCTGTCCTTGCGCTGTTCCTCGATATTCCGCCGCAGGATGTCGATGTGAATGTGCATCCTGCCAAAACAGAGGTGCGGTTCCGCGATGCCAGCGGTGTCCGCGGATTTATCGTTTCGGGGCTGCGCCAAGCGCTCTCGACCGGAGACCGCCGCAGCGCGCAAGGGCCGGACCGCAAGGCGATGGAACGCTGGAGGCAGGAACCTGTCCGCGAAGAGGCGCCTGCGCTGCGGTCCATGTTTGAAGGCCGGGATTGGACCGCGCCGCAATCGCGGGTGTCCGAACCGCGACCGGAGTGGACGGCGCGAGCTGGCGATGCATTGCCCACAGGCCGCGCCGAAGAAGCCGCGCCAATTGAGGAGGGCGAGCAAGATTACCCGCTGGGCATCGCGCGAGGTCAGGTCGCAAACACTTATATTGTGGCAGAAAGCAGAGACGGGTTGGTGCTGGTCGATCAGCACGCCGCCCACGAACGGCTTGTGCTGGAGCGGCTCCGTGCCGGCGGCGCAGGAGAGGCCGTGGCGCGATCCCAAGCCTTGTTGGTGCCTGATGTGGTTGAACTGGACGAAGCGGATTGCGACCGGCTTGAGGATGCCGCTGAGGGTTTGGCCCGTTTCGGGTTGAATGTTGAGCGGTTTGGTCCGGCGGCAATGCTGGTTCGGGCTGTTCCGGCTGCAATCGCCAAGGCGGACAGCAGCAAATTGCTGCAAGACCTTGCGGATGACATCGCCAAACACGGCAAGAGCGAGGATAGCGGCGCGCTGCTGCTTTCCGAAAAACTGGAATATGTCCTCGCAACCATGGCGTGTCACGGATCGGTCAGGGCAGGGCGCGTGCTTTCCGTGGCCGAGATGAATGCTCTGCTGCGCGAAATGGAATCAACGCCAAGATCTGGCCAGTGCAACCATGGGAGACCCACCTGGGTTAAGCTGGACATGGAAGATGTCGAAAAGCTGTTTGGGCGGCATTGAGGCGTAAAGCGTGCCGTATCAGATACTTTCAACACCAATGCATGACGCACGGCATACGGGATCTATCCCATCAGGCTAATCAGCATCCAGAACGCCATGCCGACCATGGCAAGGTTTTCTGATAGCGAGATAAATCCCAGCGGGACATCGCCGCTGCCGCCGACACATGCGCATTTGATATCCCGTTTCTGGATATAAACCGCGTAAAAAACGCTGATCGCCCCGATTGATCCGATGATAAATGCGATGGGTATGGACAGCCACGGCAGAACGCGCCCGGCCATCAGCACCGCAGCCAATGCCTCGAGATAAGGGTAGGCATACGCATATGGGACGAGGCGTTTGCCAAGCAGATCATAGCCGACAAACATCGAGCTGAATTGCTCCACATCCTGCAATTTCAGCATGGCAAGCATACCCATAGAGAACGCCACAAACCATTCGATCGTGCGCACACCAACACTGCCAAGCAGCCCGAGCGACAGTGATACAGAAAGCGCCAATGCCACAGCAAAAACCGCGATTACGGGCCGATAGCTTTTGCCATTGGTTTTCTTTGCGATACCAAAATGCTCGCGCAGCGCATCATATCCGCCGATGCGTTTGCCATCGATTAAGATCTGCGGCGTTGTCTGAACGTCATGTTCGGTTTTGAAGGCATCTGTTTCGGCGCGCGACGTCAGATGGTGGTCTTCGACCGCGAAACCCCGGCTTTCGAGCAAATATTTCGCCTTGATCCCGTACGGACACGTGTGATGGTCCATCACCATTCGGTGAAGCTGTGCGGTTTTTGCCGGCTTGTTGCTCATGGTAATCCCTGCTGGCGGATTAGACGTTGAATTTGAACAGCATCACATCGCCATCCTGCACAACGTATTCCTTGCCTTCCTGACGAAGCTTGCCCGCATCGCGCGCCGCGCTTTCGCCGCCAAGCCCGATATAGTCATCATAGGCGATGGTTTCAGCCCGGATGAAGCCTTTTTCAAAATCGGAGTGGATCTCGCCTGCCGCCTGCGGTGCTTTCGCGCCGTCGGGGAAAGTCCATGCGCGGGATTCTTTGGGGCCGGCGGTGAAGAAGGTTTTGAGCCCCAGCAATGTGTATCCGGCGCGGATCACGCGGGCCAGGCCGCTTTCTTCCAGACCAAGTTCAGTAAGGTACTCAGCGCGGTCTTCCAGAGGCATTTCGACCAATTCGGCTTCGATAGCAGCGGAAACGACCACGGCCTGAGCGCCTTCGGCTTCGGCTTTGGCGAAAACCTGTGCTGACAACGCGTTGCCTTGCGATGCGTCTTCTTCTGCGACGTTGCAGACATAGAGCACGGGTTTCGCAGTCAGCAGCTGTGCTTGCTCGAACAGGCGCTCTTCCTCGTCATCTTTTGGTTCGGTCAGACGCGCGGGCTTGCCCTCTTTCAAAAGCTCAAGAGCCTGTCCAAGGACGCTGGCTAGGGCTTTGGCTTCCTTGTCGCCGGCCTTGCCGCGTTTCTCGGCATTGGGAACGCGTTTCTCAAGGCTCTCTAGGTCTGCGAGCATAAGCTCGGTTTCGACCACCTCTGCATCGGCCAGCGGGTCCACCTTGTTCGAGACATGCTGAATATCGTCATCTTCAAAACAGCGCAGGACGTGAACAATCGCATCCACTTCGCGGATATTGCCAAGGAACTGATTGCCCAGACCTTCGCCCGCACTTGCGCCTTTGACGAGGCCCGCAATGTCGACAAAGCCAAGCTGCGTGGCGATAACTTTTGCGCTTTTTGCGATGGCAGCAATTTTATCCAGCCGCTCATCAGGCACAGCGACCTGACCGACATTCGGCTCAATCGTGCAAAACGGATAGTTCGCAGCCTGCGCGGCCTGCGTCTCTGTCAGAGCATTAAAAAGGGTGGATTTGCCCACATTGGGCAGGCCCACGATCCCGCAACGGAAACCCATGAGTGTTCTCTACTAATCTTTGAAATTCGCGCCGCGCTTAGCCGGAGCGCGCACGAATAGCTAGTCTGTGAGGCGGTTTGCCATGATAAACGCGCTTAAACGTTGTGAACCGCCTTGATCCACGGGCCATAGCCGGATTCGCCAAGCCACCCGACCTGGACCTTTGCCGTGAGATCGTTGATCGCAATCTGCGGTTTGGGACCGGGGTGGACCGCGCGGCGTAGAGGGCGCGTTCCAGCGGGCATTGCGATCACTTCGGCCATGGCGCGCGGGATATCCATCGGATCGGTTGATCCGCCGCCGGTGCGATTGCCAAGCTGCTCGATCAATGCCGAATAGCCCGACGTGTGCTTTTCATCTGCGCGGGAAAGCAGTGCGAGGCTGTTTTCGTTGGCGTTTTTCCAGATCATTGTCGGATAGCCGCCGGGCTCAATCACAGTGACTTCGATGCCATGAGGTACAAGTTCGTATGCCATGCCTTCGCTCATCGCTTCCAAAGCAAATTTGGTCGGTGAATACTGGCCATATGCAGGCACGATCACGCGGCCAAGCTGCGACGAGACATTGATGATGAGGCCGCTTTTGGCTTTGCGCATGGCGGGCAGAACCGCGCGCGCCATCCGGTGCGGGCCGAATACGTTGGTGTCGAATGTCAGCTGGGTCGCTTCCATGTCCTGAATCTCGATCGGGCCACCGAAAGAAATGCCTGCATTGTTAATGAGGACATCGAGCGGACCGCCGTTGATTTCCATCGCGCGGGCAACGCCTGCTTCGACTTGTTCATCGGACGTTACGTCAATTTCGATCACATGCAGATCAAGCTGATCATCGAGCGCAATCTGCGTGAGTTCTTCGGATTCGGCGCGCGGCACGTTGCGCATGGTGGCAAAGACGCGTGCGCCAAGCCGGGCGAAATGCTCAGATGCCAACCTGCCAAAGCCAGTTGAGCAGCCCGTGATCAGCACGCTTTTCCCGGTTAGGTCGGGCGTCGCGGTCATGATATCCTCAGCAGCGAGCCCTGCGCCAGCAGCCAATGCTCCTGTAGCGGCTGCTCCGGCAAGCAGTGTGCGGCGATTGATCTGTGTCATCTGGTATCTCCTCTTTGCCGGTTGGTCTTAGCTGTCCTGCATCCTCAACGCCATCTCGCTCATAAAGCGGGGGTCGTTTCCTTCGGCGAGCCATTTCGCCTCTGCACCGATACCGCCCAACATTTGCACGAGATCATCCTGTTCCGATTTGGCATAATTGCCCAGCACATAGCCGTGAACGCGGTCTTTGTGCCCGGGATGCCCGATGCCGATGCGAACGCGGCGAAAATCCGGGCCGATATGCTGGTCAATTGAACGCAAACCATTGTGACCGGCATGGCCGCCGCCGTGCTTCACCTTAACCTTGAACGGGGCAAGATCGAGCTCATCATGAAATACGGTAAGAGCCTCTGCTTCGAGTTTGTAGAACCGGAGCGCTTCGCCGACGCTGCGGCCACTTTCATTCATGAAAGTCGCCGGTTTAAGCAGCAGGATTTTTTCAGAGCCGATGCGCCCTTCCTGAACCCATCCGGAAAACTTTTTCTGGATCGGGCCAAAACTATGCATGTCGGCGATCACATCGATTGCCATGAAACCGATATTATGCCGGTGAAGCGCGTAACGCGGTCCGGGATTTCCAAGGCCTGCCCAAATCTGCATGGTGACCATGTAACAGCACGATAGGATGTAGCAACCGCTGGCAGTTGCTAGGGCAAAATTCCCGGCCTATCGTTTGCATTCATTAGAGAAAATTGCATGAAGCCCATCACCCTGATGCTTCTTTTGACCGGCGTTTTGCTGTTTGCTGTGTCACGAAAAGCCGCTCAGCCGGGAGCGCGGCGACTGGGCTCAGCTGTAGGCATTGTCGCGATGCTTGCCGCGCTTGGGATCGCGGTTTTCGACCTATTTGCTGATTGAGAATTCGCGGATTGAGAACCGTCTAGAGCGCCCAAACAAAACGGCGGACCTCTTTCGAAGCCCGCCGCCTTGGTGATTGGGTGGTAAAAGGAACGTCCAGCTTATTCGCTGTCGCCGCCTTCATCGTCAGATTTCTGAGCGGTTGCTTCCACTTCATCAGCTGCAATCTCTTCGCCTTCGGTCTCTTCTTCTTCGCTCTTCTTGAGCGCTGATGGAGCGACGAGGGTGGCGATAGTAAAGTCACGATCGGTGATCGCGCTTTCGCTGCCTTCGGGCAATTTCACTTCGCTGATGTGGATCGAATCGCCGACTTCTTTGCCGGTGACGTCAATTTCAATCTCATCAGGAATCGATTCTGATTTGCAGACCAGATCAAGTTCGTGACGGACCACGTTAAGAACGCCGCCCTTCTTGAGACCCGGGCTGGCTTCTTCGTTGATGAAGACAACAGGGATCTGAACTTCGATCTTCGAATCTTTCGACAGGCGAAGGAAATCGGCGTGGAGCGGACGATCCGTGACCGGATGCAGAGCGACGTCTTTGGGAATGGAGCGAACCTTTTTCCCATCCAGCTCGACCTGAACGATCGAATTCATGAAGTGACCTGTGCCAAGCTGCTTGACCAGTTCTTTCTCTTCAACGTGGATAGTCAGTGGTTCTTCGTTCCCGCCATAAATAACAGCGGGGATCCGACCTTCGCGACGAAGTGCTCGGGAGGCTCCCTTGCCAGCCCGTTCGCGCGTTTCAGCCGGCAATGTAAGAGCGTCGCTCATGATACGTGCCTTTCGAATGCGTTTTGAAAAATACTTCTGCCAGTGTCCGCCTCCAGGGATGACCGAGACACCGAAGAGCGGGCCGTTACAGCGCGCACCGCTTTATGGCAAGGAATTTTGCGCAATACGCCTGACAGAATATCCGCGGGTTTCCAGCATGGAGGTGAGGCTATCGGTGCCCACCAAATGGCCGGCGCCCACGGCGATTAACGGTTTCGGCGTCCGGGCCAGAATTCCTTCGAGCCGTTCTGCCCAATCCTGATTCCGCCGCACGATCAACGCCTGATACAATTCCGGGTCCGCCATTATTCCGCTCTTGGTTGCGCTCGCGAGCACATTTTCGTCACCGCTCAGCCAGGCTTTACGCAGCTTTTCAGGGCTGCTGGCCGGATCTTTTGCCTCGATCACGACCCCTTCGAGAAGCACGCGTTGATCGGCCTCTTTGAGCGTGTCGAAAATCCGCAACTGATCGAATGCGCCTTCGAGTTCGGTGATATTGCGCGCGGAAAAATCGCGTATGATCGCACGATCAACCCCGTTTTGAGGGTTTCCGGTCGCTTGGGTACGGGCCAGCATTAACGCTGCGGCCCATGTCTCGGTCGAAGAAAAATCGTGATCGGAATAATCCGATATCGCGATCAACTCATACAAAGGAAGCCTGAGTTCATCATCGACCCTTTGGGTCAATTCCGGGTGGCCGGGGCTGGCCGCAAGCCGGGCGAATGTGGCTGCAACTGCATCGCTGTCATCAAGGTTTGCTACCTCCACAACTGCGAGATCGGCCTGACTAATGATGTTGTCTATTTCTTTGGTTCGCCATTCCACATCATCGGGTAATGCGTGGATGGTCCCCAGCATCCAGCCTTCGACATCGCCATTTGAATTGGTGATTTCATAAAGCAGGGGATTGGGTGCGGGCTGCGGTTCGCCCTTAAACGGAGCCTCGGAGCAACCGGCTATCGCCAGCGCCCCGAGGAGTGTTCCGAATTGCTTTATCAAGCGCGGGGTCATTGCACCCGTGTGGTCTCAATATCGCGAGTGGCAAGGTAATCTTGAACGCTGCGTTCACCGGCGAGGTGGCCTGCGCCAACCGCGATAAAGACAGTGCCCGGCTCATCCAGACGCGTATCGATCCATTCAGCCCAATTCTCGTTGCGCTGGTACAGCAGACGCTCACCGAGGTTGGGATGCGCCATGAAGCCTTCGTTCATCATCGCGCCGAGCTTTTCCGGTTCACCGGCTGCCCAGACTGATACCAATTCATTCAGCATGGTGATGGCAGCCAGCGGATCTTCAGCGGTTTCGAGCATGAACAAGATCTGTTGTTCAATCGGCAGCTCGTCAAATACGGAGATCTGAAATTCAACCGTTTCGAGCGCCACACGCTTTGTACCTTCGGAAACAACCGATTCCAGCACGGTTTCAACGCCTTTGCTTTCATCAAAGCCCGATGCCTGTGACACGATTTGAACCATCGCGATCGACGCCAGCCATGGCTCCATTGTATCAAACGCTGCGGCCGGTACACCGATCTTTGCAAGACCGGCTTCAAATACTGCCAGTTGTTCCTCGTCCATCAAACCGCGAAGAGTCTGTCCATCGGTCAGCATCCCTTTGGTTGCGACCAGTTGGCCCATTGCTTGCGCTTTTTCCGGGTTCATGTCGATTTCGGTTACAAGGGTGCCTGATGACGCCAGCGCGTCTTTGATTGCACCGGTATACCACTCAACATCATCGGGCAGCATGTGAACCGTGCCGAACAGATAGATCGTCGTGTCTTCATCGGCGACTTTCCAGAGCGCTGGTGATCCAGCGCTTTCATCCATTTCCTTATCCGCGGCGAGAACTTTCTCTTCCTCGACCGGTGCAGGAGTGGATTGCTGGGCGATTGCAGGCCCGCCTGCGAACAAGGCGATGGCCGCTACAGAAGCGGTAAAGATAGATTGCAGTTTCATCAGATGGTTTCCTTTTGATGTGTCGTAAAAACGCTAAGCTGTAAGAGAGTTGAACAGGGCAAGGGCACAGGTCCCTCAGACATATTTTCGATAGATCCAGGCAATGCTCCAGACAATAAACACGATGGCCAAGACGATCATCGGATCTTGTTCTGGAACCCATCCGGCGCGTGCGGCCAGCCACCAACTTGGCGCGATAAACACATAAACGTGAAGCGAAATCGAAGCGCTTTCACGGTATACGCTGGCTTCGTGTTCATCCACGGTTTTCCACCATATCCAAGACAGAACCGGCACGAATACCAGCCAGAACAACAGCACGGCGGTGGCCAAAGTGCCGCTGATCGGTTCGTTGGAGAACAGCGCATTGGAATTCGGGCCTTCGAAGACGGAAAAAATCACCCCGATAACCACACCAACCCCGGCAAGCGCGAACATAAGGTTGCGGGATTTCCGCTCGCTTTGTGCGATCATTTCTGGCCTGTCCTTGATCCAGACTTTCCAGCTTCCGTACAAAGACGCAGCGAGCAGTGCGATTATAACGGCAAGTATCCCGAACACTTTTACAGACGCGTTGCCGTCCTCGATTGCCGCCATGGCAAAGCCGATCAAAACGCCGCTTAAAAACAGCACAGCTATCGCGCCTAGGGTAAGCAGCACCGCACGGCCAAGGCCATTTTTTGGTGCGTCATCATAATCAGTTTGCGTCATCAAAAATGTCCTCAATCTGGAGGTTGAACAAGCGGGCGATTTTGAACGCCAGGGGAAGAGATGGGTCGTGCTTACCGGTTTCGATTGCGTTCACGGCCTGACGCGAAACGTCGAGCTCCACGGCAAGCCGTGCCTGGCTCCAATCGCGTTCCGCCCGCAAGACTTTAAGCCGGTTTTTCATCGGATCAGAAACCCAGTGCACCGTTTGCCTTGGCGAGAATGTTACCGACGGCATAACCGGAAAACAGCAGGAACAGGGCCAGCTGCCAGATTTTGACGGGGATGTTTGCGTTGAGAAATTGCATTTTTAGCCTCCTAACTATCAGGTTCCCCTTACTCGATGTAAGGTATGCCTTACTTTATGTCTTGTTTCACTGACTATGTCAACACTACCTGACTATTGGTCATGAATACCTGACGAAAAACCGCAGAAAACCTCGGTCTTCATGCCGCCAAGGTTGGCAATGCTGCGCTGCGGCATTGACGCTGATGGGGCCATCCGCCATGGCCACAACCATGGAATCCGAGGTTAAAACCGCAAGCCGCGAATCGTCTGGAATTACCCGCGACCCGACGCGCTCTTTTCAGGACATGATCCTGACGCTGCATGATTTTTGGTCAGCGGCAGGATGCGTGATTCTGCAACCGTATGACATGCGCATGGGGGCAGGGACGTTCCACACGGCCACCACCCTACGCGCGCTGGGCCCGGAACCGTGGAATGCCGCCTTTGTTCAGCCGTGCCGCCGTCCGACAGATGGCCGCTATGGCGAAAACCCCAATCGCCTGCAGCATTATTATCAATATCAGGTCATCCTGAAACCATCGCCATCCGACATCCAGGAGCTGTACCTCAAAAGCCTGGCGGCGATTGGTGTTGACCCGCTTAAACACGATATCCGCTTCGTTGAAGATGACTGGGAATCGCCGACGCTGGGCGCATGGGGTCTTGGCTGGGAAGTGTGGTGCGACGGGATGGAAGTCACACAGTTCACCTATTTCCAACAGATGGGCGGGTTTGACTGCAAACCGGTTGCGGGTGAACTTACCTACGGGCTTGAACGCCTCGCGATGTATATTCAGGGCGTCGATAGCGTCTATGACCTTGCCTTTAATCAACACGGGGTCAGTTACGGCGACGTGTTCCTCGAAAACGAAAAGCAGATGTCGAAAGCCAATTTCGAAGTGTTCGACACGGATATGCTGTTCAAAAAGTTTGAGATGGCCGAAGCCGAGTGCCGCAATCAAATCGAACACGGTGTGCCGATCGCGGCCTATGAAGAAGCCGTTGAGGCAAGCCACATCTTCAACTTGCTGCAGGCGCGCGGCGTGATCAGCGTGCAGGAACGCGCGAGCTATATGGGCCGAGTGCGTGATCTGGCGCGGTCATCGTGCGAAACCTATGCGAAGCAGATGGCGCCGCAATGGGAAGCGAAATATCCGGGATGGAGCCTCGTCTGATGGCTGATTTCCTCCTCGAGCTGCGCTCTGAAGAAATCCCTGCGCGGATGCAAAAGGGCGCTCGCGCCGAGCTGGAAAAGCTGCTGCGCCGCGAGATGGATGCAGCCGGTGTCGCAGCGGGCGAGCTGACGGTCTGGTCCACGCCCCGCCGCCTTGCCTTGATCGCGCGCGGCCTGCCGACCGAAACAAAGGCCGTGCGCGAAGAAGCCAAAGGCCCGCCCGTTGGCGCGCCCGATCAGGCGGTCGATGGTTTCTGCCGCAAAAACGGTGTGGACCGCGATGCTTTGGAAGTGCGCGATGTTAAGGGCCGCGAGACGTATTTTGCGGTCATTGAAAAACCGGGTCAGGCGGTGACCGATCTTTTGGCTGCAGCAATCCCTGCGATCATCCGCGATTTTTCCTGGCCCAAGAGCATGCGCTGGGGCGATGCCTCGATCAGCAGCGAAAGCCTGAAATGGGTGCGCCCCTTGTCGGGTGTCGTTGCACTGCTGGATGGCGAGGTTGTTCCGGTGGTGCTGGATGGCATGGCGAGCGGCCGCGAAACGTTTGGCCACCGATTCCATTCGGCAGGCGCGCTGACCATTGCGAATGCCGATGAATATGCCAGCACTTTGCGCGCAGCGTCCGTGATCGTCGATCATGAAGAACGCCAGAACACAATTCGCGAAGGCGCAAAGGCCGCGGCGGAAGCTGCGGGTCTCAAGCTGGTTGAGGATGAAGGTCTGGTCGTGGAAAATGCGGGCCTGACAGAATGGCCGGTGCCGCTGCTGGGCCGGTTTGAGGATGATTTCCTCGACGTGCCGCCGGAAACGATCCAGCTGACGGCGCGGGTGAACCAGAAATATTTCGTGTGCGAGGATGCGGATGGCAATCTGGCCAACGCATTTATCTGCACCGCCAATATCGCCGCCGCCGATCCGGCGGTGGTGGTGGACGGCAACCGCAAGGTTTTGGCCGCGCGGCTTTCCGATGCGCGGTTTTTCTGGGAACTGGACCAGAAAAAGACGCTGGCCGAGCACGCCAAGGGTCTGGAGCGGATTACCTTTCACGAAAAGCTGGGCACGGTTGCTGACAAAGTGGAGCGGGTTGCGAAGCTGGCGCGGTGGCTGTGTGAAGAGGGCATCGTCAAAGGCGATCCCGACCTCGCCGAACAGGCTGCGCGCCTGTGCAAAGCCGATCTGGTCACCGAAATGGTTGGCGAATTTCCCGAATTGCAAGGCCTAATGGGCGGATATTACGCCGCCAAAGAAGGTTTGCCGGTCGAAGTCTCAGACGCGATCCGCGATCATTACAAGCCGGTGGGGCAAGGTGATGACGTGCCGACTGCTCCGGTGACGGTGGCGGTGAGTTTGGCGGATAAGTTAGATTCCGTAATGCAATTCTTCTTCATCGATGAAAAACCTACGGGATCAAAAGACCCGTTTGCTTTGCGACGAGCAGCGATTTCAATTGTTCGGCTTGTTTTGCGCAATGAGTTGAGGCTCCCGGTATTCATGGCGCTAGCGCAATCACTAGGCGCGTCGGTCAGACAGGCTACGACAGAGATTGAGGCTTGGTCGTCGTCGAATGAAGCTAAGTCTTTTCTTCTTGCTGACCTAGTCGATACGCTTGAAACCTCCGGCAGCGCGAAGCTGGCTGACAGGAGCCACGACCAAGTTTTCATTGACGCTGAGGACGTGCAGACGCTCTCCGGTCGCGCCAACCACGTTCGGGAATTCATGAAGCAGGGACTCAAAGAGTTCGGACGAGTGAACCACGAATCTGTCGACTTCGTTATCGACCGCCTCAAAGTCCAACAACGCGAAGCGGGCGTTCGTCACGATCTGATCGATGCAGTGTTCGCCCTCGGCGGTGAAGACGATCTCGTTCGCCTTCTCGCCCGCGTCCATGCGCTTCAAGCCTTTGTTGAAACCGAGGACGGCACAAACCTCCTCGCCGGATACAAGCGCGCGGCGAATATCCTCAAGAAAGAAGAGTGGGAATCGAAAGATGTTTCCTACTCGCCCGAGCCCGCCGAAAAGGCTTTGATCGATGCGCTTGATGCGGCCGAGCCGAAAGCGGCCGAGGCGATTGAGGCGGAAGATTTCGCCGCCGCCATGTCCGCTCTTGCCACATTGCGTGCGCCGATCGACCGGTTCTTTGAAGATGTGATTGTAAACGCCGATGAGTCGCATATCCGTGCGGCTCGGCTCGATTTGCTGGCGCGGTTCCGCGATGCGGTGCACCGTGTGGCAGATTTCAGCCGGATCGAAGGGTGATACCCTTTGGTTAATCAAGTTGGACAGTTGTCATGTGTGTCATACATGATGATTTGGACGTAATTACAGCCGCTTAAGTGTGTATGAAATGGGTGACATGTTGGAAAATGTGTCAAGCAAAGTAGGAAATTTAATGTCGCAGCAAACGGTCTACACTTTCGGCGGAGCCGCTCCGCATGATGATCCCCGCCAGCGTGACAAGACCATTACCGGTGGTAAGGGCGCCAATCTTGCAGAAATGGCGAGCATCGGCCTGCCGGTCCCCCCGGGTTTCACCATCACGACCGAGGAAAGCGTGCGTTACCTGCGTCAGGGCGCGGATTTCTCCGATGCGCTGCGCGCCGAGGTAAGCAACGCGCTTAAACATATCGAAGCCAGCGTGGGCAAATCGTTTGGCGATGCCGCCGATCCGATGCTGGTATCCGTGCGTTCCGGCGCGCGCGTATCCATGCCGGGGATGATGGATACGGTGCTGAACCTTGGCCTGAACGATGCGACGGTCGAAGGGTTGGCCAAGACGTCCGGCGATGAACGGTTTGCCTGGGACAGCTATCGCCGGTTCATCCAGATGTATTCCGACGTGGTGCTCGGCCTTGATCACGGCCTGTTCGAAGAGGCGCTGGAAATCGTCAAGGAAGACAATGGTTTCTATGCCGATACCGAGCTGAGCTCCGATGATTGGCGCGCTTTGGTTGCTGAATTCAAAGGCATTGTGGAACAAGAGCAGGGCAAACCTTTCCCGCAGGACGTGACCGAGCAGCTGTGGGGCGCAATCGCAGCCGTGTTTGACAGCTGGGACAGTGACCGCGCGAAAGTGTATCGCCGGCTTAACGATATTCCCGCCGATTGGGGCACCGCCGTCAATGTTCAGGCGATGGTGTTTGGAAATATGGGCGATACCAGCGCGACGGGCGTTGCCTTCACCCGCGATCCTGCCACCGGAACCCGCGCCTATTACGGCGAATACCTTATCAATGCGCAGGGCGAAGATGTGGTCGCCGGTATCCGTACACCGCAATATTTGACCAAAGCCGCCCGCGAAACAGCCAATGCCAAGCCGCTTTCGATGGAAGAGGCAATGCCGGATGCTTATGGCGAGCTGGCGCGGGTTTTTGACCTCCTCGAAGGCCATTATAAAGACATGCAGGACATCGAGTTTACCGTGGAGCGCGGCAAGCTTTGGATGCTGCAAACGCGTTCTGGCAAACGCACCGCGAAGGCTGCTTTGAAAATGGCGGTCGAAATGGTGGAAGAAGGGCTGATTGACGAAGAAGAGGCCGTGCGCCGCGTGGACCCCATGGCGCTTGATCAATTGCTGCACCCCACGCTTGATCCCGATGCGCCGCGAAATGTCCTGACAACCGGCCTGCCGGCATCGCCGGGCGCGGCGGCGGGTAAGATTGTGCTGGACGCAGATACGGCAGAGCAATGGTCGCAGCTTGGCGATAAAGTCATTCTGGTGCGGGTTGAAACCTCGCCAGAGGATATTCACGGCATGCACGCAGCCCAAGGCATTTTGACTGCGCGTGGCGGCATGACGTCACACGCTGCGGTTGTGGCCCGCGGCATGGGCCGTCCATGCGTTTCCGGCGCAAGCGGCGTGTCGATCAATCGCGAAACCCGCACTTTGCGCATCGGTGACAAGGAATTGAAAGAGGGTGATGAAATCACTCTTGATGGGGCCAAGGGGCAAGTGATGCTGGGCATTGTGCCAACGGTTGAGCCCGAGCTGGCAGGCGATTTTGGTACGCTCATGATTTGGGCGGACAAGCTGCGCCGGATGCGCGTTCGTACCAACGCCGAAACGCCGGATGATTGCAAAATGGCACGGCAGTTCGGCGCCGAAGGCATCGGCCTGTGCCGCACGGAACACATGTTTTTCGAAGCAGGCCGGATCAGCGCAGTTCGTCAGATGATCTTGGCCGAAGACGAAGCAGGCCGCCGCGCCGCGCTTGAAGTGCTGCTGCCTGAACAGCGCGCCGACTTTACCGCTATTTTCGAGGTAATGGCCGGTCTGCCGTGCACGATCCGTTTGCTCGATCCGCCGCTGCATGAATTCCTGCCGCATAGTGACGAGGAATTTTCCGATCTGGCCGATGCGACCGGCCTCGGTGTCGATCATTTGAAACGGCGCGCTGGTGAGTTGCATGAATTTAACCCGATGCTCGGCCATCGCGGTTGCCGGCTTGGGATTACATTCCCTGAAATCTATGAAATGCAGGCGCGTGCGATTTTTGAAGCGGTCTGCGCCGTACAAAAAGAGAGCGGCGAGGCACCATTGCCGGAAATCATGATTCCGTTGGTCGCCACCCGCCGCGAGCTTGAACTGCTGCGCGCGCTGGTTGACCGGGTGGCACAAGAAGTTTTTGCCGAGCAGGGCGCACGGGTGGAATACCTTGTGGGAACGATGATCGAATTGCCGCGCGCCGCTTTGATGGCGGGTGAGATTGCGCATGAAGGTGAATTCTTCAGTTTCGGCACCAACGATCTGACGCAAACGACATTAGGCGTATCGCGCGATGATTCGGCCCGCTTCCTTGCGCCGTATGTCGACAAGGGAATTTTCCCGCGCGATCCGTTTGTCAGCCTTGATATCGATGGTGTTGGCCAGCTTGTTGAAATGGCGGCTGAGCGGGGCAGGGCAACGCGCCCTGATATCAAGCTTGGGATTTGCGGTGAGCATGGCGGCGATCCGGCCAGCATCTCGTTTTGTGAAAAGGTCGGGCTCGATTACGTTAGCGCCTCTCCCTACCGTGTGCCGATTGCTCGGCTTGCCGCGGCACAGGCTGCTTTGGCTGCGCGTTAAGGGCGCTCTCTATCGCCAGCCTGTAAGGACGAGGATTTCAAAGGTTTCGGTGACCTTGCCGCCGTCGTCTCGCATGCTGTCGAATGCCGCGCGGGCGCGTTGCCAACCGGCGCGGGTGATCGGTGGAGCCGTGCTGGCGAGCGAACTTGTCAGGCCGTGGTCACGCAAGTCCTCGATCATCCGCTCTAGCGAGCTGAAACGGACTTTGACCGGGTAGCTATCGACCACTTGGCGCGCAAAGCCAGCGCGCTCCAATAACGCAGTGCCAGCGCGGATATCGACCTGCGGATGGATGCGGGCGGCAGGTCTTTCGCCATCGGCAGCAAGAGCGATCTGACGCAGGCTTGTGAGGCTTCCCGCTCCGGGAAATGCGGCGATAAACAGGCCGTCCATCGCCAAGGAATTTCGGGCGTGGATCAATGCGCCGGGCAGGTCGTTTACCATTCCCAGACCCAGCAGGTGGACTATCAGATCGTATTCTTCAAATGGACCAGGCTGTTCATCATCGCGTTCAAAAAGTGATTGTTTTGACAGTTTTTCAGCTGAGTTTTGAAGGCGCAGCGCCAATTCATCGTGGCAATCGCCGACTAACAGTGCGTGCTTGGGAGCGAGGTTCATGAACTCTAGGCGTTCGGCAACATCATCCGCCAGCGCGTTGGTGAGATAGGCGGTTTCACTGCGGAAAGCTCTGCGCGATTCGGATCGCCGCCATTTGGTTAATGCGCGGCGCCGGTTGAATATTTTGGGCGGTGATCGGTCCATTGCGGGCTCCCTGCCGCGCTTGCCAGCCCAGTGCAAGCCATGCGAGACAGATCGCCATGGGTTTAGGATCGCACATCGCAGAAGGATTGAGGCCGGTCGTAGACCTTTTATATCCGCCGCGCTGCCCGCTTTGCGGCGATGCTGTTGCCGATCAGGGCGGCTTGTGTGTTGAATGTTGGAGCGATTTGGAAGTGCCGGGAGAGCCCGCTTGCGCCAGCTGCAATCGCCCGTTGGGATCAGGCAACGTGGAGACCCAATCGCATTGCTATGCCTGCAAGATCGACCCGCCAAGCCATTCAGGCATATATGCTGCGACACTGTACTCTGATGCTTCAAGGAAGCTGATTTTGTCGTTCAAGCATGGGCGAAAGATCGCACTGGCGCCGTTGTTGGCCCGATTAATTGCAGCTCGGCTAACCACGGACATTGCATCTGCGCCGCTATTGATTCCGGTGCCACTGCATCGGTGGCGACTGTGGCACCGCGGCTTTAATCAGGCTGCGCTTTTGGCGCAGGAGCTGGCAAAGTTGGGAAAGGGAGATGTTCTGGTCGATGCGCTTATCCGGCGAAAACGGACGCCAAGCTTAGGCGGGCTGGGCCAAAAGGAACGGGAGAACGCGCTGCGCGGAGCGATCACTTTCAACCGTTCTCGAACAAATCGTCTGGCCGGACGCGACGTGATCTTGGTGGACGATGTCCTAACGAGCGGGGCGACCAGCAATGCCTGTGTCGATGTTTTGCTAAATCGCGGCGCTCGCAGCGTTAGTATCGCATGCTTTGCGCGTGTTGTTGATGGTGTCAGTGAACGTTCGAAAGCCAAACTCGTTAGCAAAAATGTGCCGGAAACCATAACGCCCGAGGTCGTTAAGACCCCGGGCGCCACGTGACGAAATGGTTTGGAACCGCTCTTAAAGAGCTCAGATGGCGACCCCCTAACTTCGCCATCAGGATCCGTATCCCTCATCGTTCGACCGGATCGGCCCAACACCCCGCGGTTGGTATGCAATCCGGCACCCCCAGAACTTTGGCCGTTAAGGCCGCTGTCTGGTGGAGAGCGTTTGAGCGCTCATACGAAGGTTCTTCCATCTCACGCCCCGATCGAAAAGATGAAACATCTTCCACATTCCATTTTGGGACAAATATGTGGTTATCCTGCAACAAATTATCGTAGGTGGTGACCCGTTCATCGCTTAAACCTATATCTGACTGGCAATCAGGGAGCGAGTTAGCCGTGAACGAACAAGCAATCACAAAAGAGGAACGAGAATCGGGAGCGCGCTTTGCGCCGAAATTCGATGATCGTGGACTGATAACCGCCGTTGTTGTTGATGCGCAAAGTTCCGAAGTTCTGGTGGTTGCCTTCATGAATGAAGAGGCGCTGGCGAAAACGCGCGCGACCGGAAATGTGCATTTTTGGTCTCGATCAAGAGGGCAGCTTTGGTTGAAGGGTGAGACGTCAGGCAATTTCTTGGTGGTTGAGGAAATTCGCGTTGATTGCGATCAGGACGCGCTTGTTATTCTGGCTAAGCCGGCGGGGCCGACGTGCCACACCGGTGAGACGTCATGTTTTTACAGGCGTTTGGATATGCAGGCACCAGATGGCGCTGCGCTATCGCGCATCTCCCGTTAAGGTCAGGACTTGACGTTCACGTAAAGGGAAGGTATGTCATTGGATATGGCTACAGCACCCGCACACCAAACCGCTGAGAAAACCGCTGGAACAGAGCAGCGCCGTAAAGGCGCGCATCTTGATCGGCCCGACAAATTGAGCCGCGAGCAGTTTTCCATTTCCGACCTTACCTCCGAATTCGGCTGCACTGCGCGTGCGTTGCGGTTTTATGAGGACGAAGGGCTGATCAGTCCGGCGCGCGTGGGTTTAACCCGCGTCTATTCAAAGCGTGATCGGGCGCGTCTGGCATGGATTATGCGGGCCAAGAATGTGGGTTTCAGCCTTACCGAAATCCGCGAGATGATCGATCTGTACGATCTTGACGATGGCCGGGTAGAGCAACGCCGTGTCACTGTCGAAAAGTGTAAGGATCACATCGCGAAACTTAAGGCGCAGCGCGCCGATATTGATTCATCGATTAAAGAATTGACCGATTTTGTTGCCGATATCCAAGAGCTTGACCTCGGCTAAACAGCCAAACCAGCTTTAGTTTTTAATTTTGCACACCAAGGGGATCTAGTGATGCCAACCTATACCGCTCCTACTCGCGACACGCGTTTCATCGTCAACGAAATGCTGGATCTCTCCAGCTACGGCAATCTGCCCGGTTTTGAAAACGCCACGCCTGACATGATTGAAACCGTTGTGAACGAAGCAGGCAAGTTTTGCTCAGAAGTTCTTGCCCCGATCAACCAGATTGGCGACGAGCAGGGATGCACGCGCCACGAAGACGGTTCTGTCACCACGCCAGACGGCTTTAAAGAAGCCTATGCCGCCTATGTTGAAAGCGGTTGGGGCACTCTGGCTAAGCCGGAAGAATTCGGTGGTCAGGGTCTGCCGCATGTCCTTGGCTTTGTGGTTGAAGAATTCACCGCGACTGCCAACCAGGCGTTCGGCATGTATCCCGGCCTGACCAATGGCGCATCTGCGGCAATCGAAGCAGCGGGCTCGCAAGAGCAGAAAGAAACCTATCTGCCCAAGATGATTTCGGGTGAGTGGTCAGGCACGATGAACCTGACCGAGCCGCATTGCGGCACCGATCTTGGTATGATCCGCACGAAAGCAGAGCCGAATGGCGATGGGTCTTACAAGATCACCGGCACCAAGATTTTCATTTCCGCCGGTGAGCATGATCTGACCAACAATATCATTCACCTCGTCCTGGCAAAGACGCCAGGCGCGCCAGATAGCTCCAAAGGTATTTCGCTGTTTATCGTGCCGAAATACATTCTTGACGAGAATGGCGAGCCGGGTGAGCGTAACGGCGTTTCATGTGGATCCATTGAGAAGAAGATGGGCATCCACGGCAACGCGACTTGTGTTCTTAATTACGATGAAGCCACCGGTTTCATGGTTGGTGAAGAGAATAAAGGCCTGGCTGCAATGTTCGTAATGATGAACGCGGCGCGTCTCGGCGTGGGCCTCCAAGGCCTCGCTCAGGCAGAGGTATCATACCAAAACGCCGTAACATACGCGCTTGATCGTCGTCAGGGCCGCGCTTTGACCGGTCCAGCAGACACCGAAGCCAAAGCCGATCCGATCTTTGTTCATCCTGATGTTCGCCGTATGTTGATGGACGCCAAGGTCTTTAACGAAGGTATGCGTGCGCTGTGCCTTTGGGGTGCGCTTCAGGTTGATCTGACGCACAAGGCCCAGACCGAAGAAGAACGCCAGCTTGCTGATGATCTGATCGGTCTGATTACGCCGGTGATCAAAGGTTACGGCACCGACAAAGGCTATGACATCGCCAACAACATGCAGCAGGTTTATGGCGGCCACGGCTACGTCAGAGAATGGGGCATGGAACAGTTTGTGCGCGATAGCCGGATCGCCATGATCTACGAAGGCACCAACGGTGTACAAGCGATGGATCTTTGCGGCCGGAAACTCGCCAGCAAGGGCGGCCGAGCGGTTCAGGCTTTCTTCAAAATGATCGACGATGAAATCGCGATTGCAAAAGCAGATGAAGGCCTGAAAGACATGGCCGAGAAGCTGGAAAAGGCGCTTGGTGAGCAGAAGACCGCAACGATGTGGTTCATGCAAAACGCCATGGCCAATCCGAACCACCTTGGCGCTGGTGCGCATCACTACATGCACATTATGGGCATCGTCACGCTTGGATTTTTCTGGTTGAAAATGGCCAAAGTGGCCAAAGAAACGCTGGCTGCTGGAACCCAAGATGCCGCGTTTTATGAAGCGAAATTGACCTCGGCGGCCTATTACGCCGAGCGTTTCCTGCCGGATGCGGGCGCGCTGCGCCGTAAGCTTGAAGCGGGTAGCGACAACATGATGGCGTTGACGGAAGAGGCATTTGCCACAGCTGCCTAAGCCATAAGCTTTCATTAAAAAGATCGGAAAAGCCCGGACGGTTCGCCTGTCCGGGCTTTTCTTTTGCCTCATTCGCCGCCGCGATGGTTTAGGCGATCTCGCGTTCCGCTTTTGCATAAGCGGTTTCCCAATCAGTGAGATTGTCTTTTGCTTCGCGGACAAAATGGCTGCGCCGGACATAGCCCATTAATCCAGCTGCAAGCCATGAACCCGGTGCGCGCAGTGGGCGTTCAACCTGACACAGCAGGATAATCCGCGTTTCGTCAGTCTCGTTTTTGACTTCGTGTTCGTAAGTATCGTCAAAGATGGTCCATTCGCCATTGGCCCAGTTCAGACGATGATCGCCAACGCGCATCCAGCATTTCTCGCGCCGTATCGGTACGACCAATCCCAGATGCGCGGTGATGAATGCTTTTGTCACGCCCCTATGCGGTGTGATTTCGGAGCCCGGTGCAAGGATGGAAAAGAACGCCGAGTTTAGTCCCGGAATTTGGCTAACCAACTCTGCTGTACGCGGCGCGCGAGCGATATTTTGTTCCTGCCGGTGACCATAACCGATCAGAAAAAAGCTGCGCCACGCATTGTCCTTTACGATCCCGCGATGATCCGGCGAAATCTCTCGCAAAGGCGGGATGGCATCGCGGTGCCGATAGATCGCTTGCGCTTCGTCGCGGATCGCCTGCCAATGGTTGGCGACTTTTTGCGGCCATTCAAATGTCTCTGGCGCGAAAACAGCCTCGTTTGAGATCAGAGAGCTTTTGGCAATCTGATCATTCACGCGGTGCCGTTGGCGTTTGAAAAAACGGTAATGCAGCGGTCGGCCCGGATCGTTTGATAACAATCCGAGCGTGTTGGACAGTCCCATATCGCCTCCTCTGCCCCTTTCGAAGCGCAAGTAAAATGGCGATACATACGCAAAGCAAAGCGATGTCGGTCGTATCCGGTACCGCTCTGCCGGGGTGTATCCACCGCCGGAGAGTTGCGACCGTTATTCAGCAAGTTGTATCAAAAATTACTCGACAGGCAAGAAATCGGGGACTGAAAGGTACCGCTCACCCGTATCATAATTGAAACCGAGAACACGGCTTCCAGCGGCCAGATCCGGCAATTTCTTCGCAATTGCCGCCAATGTTGCCCCGGATGAAATTCCGATCAGCATACCTTCTTCACGCGCAGCGCGGCGGGCCATTTCCTTGGCGTCTTCGGCGGCAACAGTTACCGCTCCGTCGATTGCATCGGTGTGCAGATTGTCAGGAATGAACCCTGCGCCGATACCCTGAATCGGGTGCGGGCCGGGTGAACCGCCATTGATTACCGGTGAAGCCTCGGGCTCAACCGCATAGGCTTTAAAGCCGCTCCAATGCTTTTTCAGTTCTTCGGCGCATCCTGTCAGGTGCCCTCCGGTGCCGACGCCCGTGATCATCACGTCGATCGGTGTATCTGCAAAATCAGCGAGGATTTCGACAGCGGTGGTGCGCGTATGGATGTTGACGTTTGCCGGGTTTTCAAACTGGCTCGGCATCCATGCGCCATCTGTGCTTTCGACGATTTCTGTTGCGCGTTCGATCGCGCCTTTCATGCCTTTTTCTTTCGGCGTGAGATCAAAGGTCGCGCCATAGGCCAGCATCAAACGGCGGCGCTCAATCGACATGCTTTCGGGCATGACCAGCACCAGTTTATACCCCTTGACCGCGGCAACCATGGCAAGGCCAATACCGGTATTACCGCTGGTCGGTTCAACGATTGTTCCGCCGGCTTTCAGTTTGCCGGAGGCCTCTGCATCCTCGACCATAGCGAGCGCAATGCGATCTTTGATTGAGCCGCCCGGGTTCGAGCGTTCGGACTTTAGCCAGACTTCGTGATCGGGAAACAGGCGCGACAGGCGAACATGCGGGGTGTTGCCAATGGTTTCGAGAATGCTTTGGGCTTTCATATCAGGCCTCCTGAGGGTTCTGTTTTTCTGGTGTCTGAGGGTGTTCTAGCAAATTGTCAGGCGGATCGAAGGTCTTTGTCGTCCGCAATACGGGAAATACGCGGCTCCACATCGCAACCGTTACAATCGCGCCGATCCCGCCGGCTACGACTGCGGCAACCGGGCCGATAAGAAACGCGAGTGTGCCTGAGAAAAAATCACCGCCTTCATTTGATGCGCTAATGGTTAGCAAGCTGACCGATGACACGCGCCCGCGCTTGTCATCGGGCGTATGCAGCTGGATCAGGGACTGCCGGATATAGACGCTGAACATATCTGCTGCGCCCACGATAAACAGCATTGCGAGGCTAAGCGGCATGGATGTCGAAAGGCCGAAGGCTATCGTTGCAACGCCGAAAATGGCGACGGCCCAAAGCATTTTGGGACCGACATTGGTTGCGATTGGCCGGAATGAAAAGAACAACGCGGTAAGCGCCGCTCCGATAGCGGGCGCCATTGCAAGCTGGCTCAAGCCCGTTTCGCCGACCTGCAGGATATCGCGGGCGTAGACGGGAAACAGAGCGGTTGCACCCGCCAGAAACACCGCAAACAGATCGAGCGTGATCGCACCAAGGACCATTTTGTTTTGGACGACATACTGCAAACCGTCGACGATTGCGCCAATCGGACGCTGGTCTTTGCGGACCGCCGGTTGCGGCACTTTGCCAATCAGGGTGAGCGCAATCATCGAAACCGCAAACAAGCCTGCGGCAACGGTGTAGGGCAGGGCGGGACCAATTGAATAGAGGTATCCGCCCAGCGCCGGTCCGCCGATCATGCCCACTTGCCAGGCAATGGATGATAGCGCGATTGCTGTCGGCAAAATCGGCTTGGGCACAAGGTTCGGGGCGAGGGCCGATAATGCCGGTCCTGCAAAACCGCGCGCTATCCCAAGCACGATTGCTACGGCGAACAAAATTGGCAGCGAAATGTCGCCGTTCCATGTTGTCCACGCCAAGGCCGCTGCACAGAGCAGCTGCAAGAGCACTGTCAGGCGCCCAAGCGATCGCCGATCGAACCGGTCAGCGGCCAGCCCTGAAAACGGTGTGAGGATAAACAGCGGCAAAAATTGCAGCAGACCGATCAGCGCAAGTTGTCCCGATGCCTCGGCAATGTTCATGCCGCTATCGCGCGCGATATTATAGGTCTGCCAGCCGATGATCAGCAGCATGGCGTATTGCGCCAATGTCATCGCAAACCGGCTAAGCCAGTATGCGCGGAAATTATGGACGCGGAAAGGGTGCATGGAAGGGGCGGTGTCGGTGTCAGTCACCAAAACGCCATGGCAGGCGGTACGCGCTCTGCCAAGTCAGCCGGGGCTTATCGTGTAAGAGAAATTTGGTGTTTAACGGTTCCGGCGGAGGCGCGGATTGGGCTGGATTGTATCGATGATTTCGACAAAATCATCGAGCCGGATGATACGTTCAAATTGGAAGCCGGCGCGATTATCGCGGGTCCAGATCGTATAAGCCTCAATGCGTCCGACAACCGGCAGTCGAATAATCACGCGGTCGCCGCGGTTCAATTGCTTTGCATCGTCAACCATAAATCCGTGTGCGGAAAGATTGCTGACATGAAGATTGATATCGCCGTGCCGAAAATGCTCAACGATTACCGGGAAATCAACCGGATGACGCGCCGCCCGGCGCAGATCAGTAACGCTTAAATTTGCTCCGGCTGACACAGGTCCAAACCCTCCAAATGCATTCCACAGCGTTCCTGATGAATGACAAAGGCTGATATTTGGTAAATCTGCGTAAAAGAAAGTTGGAAAGCCTGTAGCAGTTATAGCGTAATGAGCGCGTGCTTCTTTTTACCCAGGCTGATCTTAAGCGTTTCGTCGTTCTTGGGGACAATCAGGAATCCGGGATCGCTGATCGTTTCATCATTCAGCTTTACCGCGCCTTCAGCCAGCTTGCGTTTCGCCTCTTTATTGGAAGCCGTAAAACCCAGCTCGGTCAAAACCGCACCGACGCGCATACCTTCAGCGCCCACCGCGAGCGTCGGCAAATCTTCGCCAGCACCGCCGCCAGCAAATGTCTCCGTTGCGGTCGCTTCGGCTGCCTTTGCCGCATCTTCACCGCGAACCAATTGCGTCACCGCATTAGCGAGCACGATCTTGGCCTCATTGATCTCAGACCCTTCGAGCTGTTCCAACTTGGCAATCTCTTCCAGCGGTAGGTCGGTAAACAAGCGTAGGAAACGACCCACATCGCGATCATCGCAATTGCGCCAATATTGCCAGAAATCGTACGATGGCAATTGCTCTTCATTCAGCCACACTGCGCCAGCAGCAGTCTTACCCATCTTTGCGCCATCGGCCGTGGTGAGCAGCGGCGTAGTCAGGCCGTACAGCTCGCGCTGCTCCATCCGCCGGCCCAATTCCATGCCGTTCACAATGTTGCCCCACTGATCGGACCCGCCCATCTGCAATTGGCAATCGTAACGGCGGGCAAGCTCGAGAAAGTCGTAAGCCTGCAGGATCATGTAATTGAATTCGAGGAAAGTCAGCGGTTGCTCGCGGTCCAGCCGCAAACGCACTGAATCGAATGTGAGCATGCGATTGATCGTAAAATGCGGACCCACATCGCGCAGCAATTCAACATAGCCGAGCTGTGATAGCCACTCGTCATTGTTGACCATAACGGCATCCGTTGGTCCGTCTCCGAATGTCAGCAATTTTTCAAACACCGTGCGGATCGAAGCGATATTGTCGTCGATCATATCGGAGGTCAGCATCTTACGGCTTTCATCCTTGCCCGATGGATCGCCGACTTTGGTTGTACCACCGCCCATAACCACAATCGGTTTATGCCCGGCCTGTTGCAGGCGGCGCAGCATCATGATCTGGACCAGGCTGCCAACGTGCAGGCTCGGCGCGGTCGCATCAAATCCGATATAGCCGGGAACTACGGTTTTCAGCGCGAGCTGATCCAGCGCGCCCGCGTCGGTCACCTGATGGATGTATCCGCGCTCATCAAGCAGGCGCAGCAGATTGGATTCGTAATTCTTGCTCATAATCGCAGCGCTTAACAGCGGCAGAGGGGCGGGGGAAGTGCTTGCCCGTCATTGCTGCGTCGGTAATAGAGAGAGGATGCAACCTCTTATGCTTCATCGGACCTGTGATCTGGGGCCCATCCGCGCTGTGACAGCGTCTGTAACCGCCACTGATGCAGGCTGTGATGCAGAATTCCGGCTCGACGGGACTATTGGCCGGATCAACCTGCCACAGCATACCACTGCGACGCGCATGGATGATCTGTGGAAGACCACCTGTTTCGAGATTTTCTGGCAGCCGATTGGCGGCACTTATTACCGCGAATTCAATCTCTCTCCGTCAAGCCGCTGGGCCTGTTATGACTTCGATTCGTTTCGCGAAGGCATGCGCGATGCGCCTGTTGATGCGATTTCGATTGCATGTTCACACAATGATAGCGGCCTCGTTCTGAAAGCCAGTATCGCGAGTGATCTGCCTGCGCCAGCGCAGGTCGCGCTTAACGCGATCGTCGAACACCCCGATGGCGGTATGCAATTCTGGGCCTTGGCATTTGGTCCGGGAAAACCTGAATTTCACAGCGAAGCCTGCCGTCAAATGATCGTCGAACGTTAAAGCAACTGGCTTGGCGTATAGCGCCGGGATTAAGCGTTAGGACGCCGTTTTCGCGCCGAACGGACCGTTCAATTGGACAATTTTCCAATTGAGCAAAACCGCAAAGCTGACCCATGCGATGTAAGGAAGGTTCAGCCAGCCTGCGAGCGCGGAATATTGCGGCAAAAAGACACAGAGCGAGAGCACAGAAGCCCACAGGAATGCGTTTTCAAACAACGCCCAGTCTGGCCGTTTGATCTTAAAAAACAACGGTGACCAGGCAAGATGGGCCAAGAAGTTTGCGAGAAACAATCCGCCGATAAAGTACGTATCGGCAATCGTCGCGGCATTTGTCATTGCCTCATAAAAGCTCCAGCCAGACAGGCCGAGGATAACCGTCCAGGCCGGGCCGAATAGCCAATCAGGCGGCTGCCAACTGGGTTTGTTCAGATTTCGGTACCATTCGCCAATCTCGGTTAGCGCGCCGCCCGCTCCGCCAAGGATAATGGCCCAAAGGGCGGCGATGATTGCAACAGTCCAGTCCATGACCGTGCATATAGGGATTCCTTGTGGGAATGCCATTGCCTTTAGAACGCTGCTGTTCCAACTCACACTTTATGAAATTTGGAATCGACCGCCTTTTGGCAGACCCGCAATTGCTCAATGAGCTGAAAGACAAACGCGTTGCTCTTGTGGCGCATCCGGCAAGCGTGACCGAAGACCTTACGCACAGTCTTGATGCTTTGATTGCCAAGGGTGTGAATGTGTCGAGCGCCTTTGGCCCGCAACACGGGCTTAAAGGCGACAAGCAAGATAACATGGTCGAAACAGCCGATGAGATGGATCCGCAATACGGCATCCCGATCTTCTCGCTATATGGCGAGGTCCGCCGCCCGACCGGCCAAATGATGTCGAGCGCGGACGTGTTCCTGTTTGACCTTCAGGATCTTGGCTGCCGCATCTACACGTTTGTCACGACGCTGCTTTATCTTTTGGAAGAAGCGGCGAAGAGCGGCAAAGAGGTGTGGGTTCTTGACCGGCCCAATCCGGCGGGGCGGCCTGTCGAAGGCACGCTGCTTGTTCCCGGGAACGAAAGTTTTGTCGGTGCGGCTCCGATGCCCATGCGTCATGGGTTGACGCTTGGCGAGATGGGGCACTGGTTCCTTTCCCACTTCGATCTTGATGTGAAGTACCGTGTGGTCGCGATGGAAGGCTGGGAGCCTGATGGCGATGGGCATGGCTGGCCGACATCACGGGTGTGGATCAATCCATCACCTAACGCAGCCAGTGTGAACATGGCCCGCGCCTATGCGGGGACAGTTATGATCGAGGGCGCCAATGTGAGCGAGGGCAGGGGGACAACGCGCCCTCTGGAGGTGTTGTTCGGTGCACCCGATCTGGATGCGAAGGCGATTCTGGCGGAAATGCGAAAGCTGGCTCCGGAGTGGATGCAAGGCTGCGCGTTGCGTGATTGCTGGTTTGAGCCAACTTTCCACAAACATGCAGGACAGCTCTGTAATGCCCTGATGATCCACGCAGAAGGTCCGCATTATGATCACGGTGCGTTCAAACCTTGGCGGCTACAGGCGCTTGCTTTCAAAGCGATCCAGCGGCTCTATCCATCTTATGAATTGTGGCGCGCGGCTGACTTTAAATACGAATACACCAAAGATGTTCTGGCGATTGATGTGATCAATGGCGGGCCTGGCCTACGCGAATGGGTCGACAATCCGAATTCGGCGCCAGATGATCTGGACGCGCTGGCATCGCATGATGAAGCCGCCTGGGTGCAAATGGTGCGGGAACACCTGCTTTATTAGCCGGTGTTAGTGCCCTTGTTTCCGGCTGAGTTCGCGTGTGGCTTTTTCCAGCCCCTCCAGCGTCAACGGATACATCCGGTCATTGACCAGCTCTTTCATCATCTTGGTCGATTGCGAATAACCCCATTGTTTTTCCGGCACGGGGTTTAGCCAGACGGTCGCGGGGTACGTGTTTGTCACACGCTGCATCCAGACCGCGCCGGCCTCTTCGTTCATGTGTTCGACTGAGCCGCCCGGATGGGTGATTTCATAGGGGCTCATCGCGGCATCGCCGACAAAGATCACTTTGTAATCATGGCCGTATTTGTGCAGCACATCCCACACCTTGGTGCGCTCTTGCCAGCGGCGTTTGTTATCCTTCCAAACCCCTTCGTACAGGCAGTTGTGGAAGTAAAAGAATTCGAGATTTTTGAACTCTGCATTCGCTGCGCTGAACAGCTCTTCGCATAGCTTGATGAACGGGTCCATGGAGCCGCCAACATCAAGAAACAACAGCAATTTCACTGCATTACGCCGCTCTGCCCGCATGTGTATATCAAGCCAGCCTTGCTTGGCCGTGCCCTCAATTGTCGCGTCCAGATCAAGCTGGTCCTGCGCGCCCTCACGCGCAAACCTGCGCAGACGTCGCAGCGCCATTTTGATGTTGCGAGTGCCCAGTTCTTTGGTGCTATCGAGGTTTTTGAACTCCCGTTTTTCCCACACCTTGATCGCGCGTTTATGTTTGCTTTCGCCGCCGATGCGTACGCCTTCGGGATTGTAGCCCGAATTTCCGAAAGGTGACGTGCCGCCCGTGCCGATCCACTTATTGCCGCCTTCGTGCCGCTTTTCCTGCTCTTCGAGCCGCTTCTTGAGCGTCTCCATAATGTCATCCCAATCGCCAAGTTTTTCGATCTCGGCCATTTCCTCTTCGGTGAGGAATTTCTCGGCGATGTTTTTCAGCCAGTCTTCGGGAATTTCGACCGGGTTCTGGCCATAATCCGACATTATGCCTTTGAATACTTTATGGAAAACCTGATCGAACCGATCCAGCATTCCTTCGTCTTTCACAAAGGTCGCACGGCTTAAATAGTAAAATGCCTCGGGCGTTTGCTCGATCACATCCTTTTCGAGCGCTTCAAGCAGAGTGAGATGCTCTTTGAAGCTCGCGCCGATACCTGCTTCGCGCAGTTCATCCATAAAGTTGAAAAACATGTGAACCGTGTAGCCTCCAAACAGCGGACTTTCCAGTATTTAACCGTAAGCAAATAGGCGGAGTTAAGTTTTCGCTAACCAACAAGGCCTACCCCCGGTCTCGCAATGAAGCGCCAAGAGGGACCGGCACATAATGAAGCCTATTACCATCGATACTGCGAACGCCTCTGCGCTCGATAAAATTCCAGAGAGCTGCGGCGCAGTCACGGTCGGTTGTACCGATGTTGCAGGGGTGGTCGAAAAGGTCATTCAATCGTCGAAATCCCTTCGTGAAGAGCATGAAGCCCTGCGCGGAACAGTCGCTGCGCTTGAAGCCGATCAAGCCAAAGTCTCCGAAGCAAGCGATGAAGCCCGCCTTTTGTCCGAGCGCGCGATAGAGCGACTGGGCGAGGGCACGGCTTTGATCCGGTCTTCGTTGGGGCAGATAAATGGCCTTTTGGAATTGGTGGATACACTGGGTCAGCACGTCACGAGCTTCTCTGCGGCGATGGAGCAAGTTCGCCGCAGTGCACAAGACATTGATGATATTGCCGAAACCACGAATATTCTGGCGTTGAACGCCACCATTGAAGCCATGCGGGCAGGTGAAGCCGGACGAACGTTTGCAGTTGTGGCAAGCGAGGTCAAAAGCCTTGCGAATGATACGCGCAAGGCAACAGAGGAAATCTCCCAGACGGTCGAGGCTCTTGGTGCCGAGGCAAGCGAGGTTATCGGGCGCATCGAAGCCGGTTCGCAAGCCAGCAGCGACGCCAAAGCCTCTGTTTCACGCATTGAAAACACCATTTTCAGCGTCGGCGAACTGGTGGAAGAAGTTGATAAACAAAACGACGTCATCGCACGATCAACCGGCACAATCAGCGGCCATGTTAACGCGGTGCAGAATGTTTTGACCAGTTTCGACGTGGCAGCTCGTACAAACGAGAACCAGCTCGAAGGCGCTCAACGTAAAATGGATGAGCTTGAGCTCACCGCAAGCGAGATGTTCGACAGCATCGTTCAAGCGGGTCTATCGCCTGAAGACAGTTCGATGGTTCAAAAGGCGCAAGAGATGCTTGCCGGAATTGTCGAGCGCGCCGAACAAGCCATCTCTGAAGCAGAGATCACAGAAGCGGCGTTTTTTGACCGGGACTATGTCGAGGTTGCTGGCACCAACCCGCCGCTATATCGTACAACATTGTCCAATTGGGCTGATCGCAATTGGCAGGCGATGCTTGATGAAGCCACCTCCAGCAATCCTCAGGTTATTGCAGCCGCCTGCACGGATATAAACGGGTTCCTGCCCACTCATCTCAGCGATAAATCCCGCGCACCAACCGGAGATCTGTCGCACGACACGGCATATTGCCGCAATGGCCGCATCCTCCTTGAAGGGTGCGACATTGCTGCAAAGAAAAGCGACGCGCCATACATGATGGCGGTCTACCGTCAGGAAGGCGACGGCGAACGTTACATTGTTGTCCGCAACGTATACATTCCGCTGTTTATCAACGGCCGCCGCTGGGGCGATTTTGAGATCGCTTACAGCTTCGATTAAGGCGGTCGCTAAGCGATCCGGCTTGATCCGGGACCGGCTTCATAGACCGGCATATCGGTTGGGAAGGGCGCCCAAGTCGGTGCCCGGCTGCCCCAAATGATATAGCTTGGTGCACAGATCTCCGGATCATCCAGCGTACCTGCGCGCACTCGCATTGGCTGAACGGGGCCGACCACCGTCTTGCTATACATTTGCGATCCGCAGCTCTTGCAGAACCCTCTTTCGACAGTGTTCCCGCTATCTGCGACGAGCTGCATTGTTGTCATGTCACCCTTGTAAGAGACTGACTCTGCATCAAACAGCACGTTTGCCGTCGCCATACCGCTAGCGATGCGTTGGCAATCACGGCACCAGCAGTACCGCGCCCCTTGAGGCTCAGCATTTATCGTGAACCGCACTGCTCCGCACAAGCATCCGCCTACATGCGTCACAGCAGAGTTCAGGTCGGATTGCGGCGCGCCATAAACGCAAGCCGTTCAAACATCATCACGTCTTGCTCGTTTTTAAGCAACGCACCATGAAGCGGCGGAATGGCATTGTTCGGGTTCGAATCCTGCAATGTTTCCAGCGGCATATCCTCGTTCATGAGGAGTTTAAGCCAATCGAGCAGTTCGCTGGTCGATGGTTTCTTTTTCAATCCAGGCACTTCGCGCAGCTCATAGAAAATATCCATGGCTTTCTTCACGAGTGTCTTCTGGATGCCGGGATAGTGCACGTCGATGATTGATTGCATCGTCTCACGGTCGGGAAATTTGATGTAATGGAAAAAACAGCGGCGCAGAAACGCGTCAGGCAGTTCTTTTTCGTTGTTCGAGGTAATGACCACAATCGGACGCTCTTTGGCTTCGATCCGCTCCTGCGTTTCGTAGACATCGAAGCTCATCCGATCGAGTTCTTGCAGCAAATCGTTCGGAAATTCGATGTCGGCCTTGTCGATCTCGTCGATCAGCAAGACTGGCAATTCGGGCGAGGTAAACGCCTCCCAAAGTTTGCCCTTTTTGATGTAGTTACGAATGTCGTGGACGCGCTCTTCACCGAGCTGGCCGTCGCGCAGGCGGGCAACCGCGTCATATTCATACAAGCCTTGCTGCGCTTTGGTCGTTGATTTGATGTTCCATTCGATCATCGGCGCGCCAAGCGCTTTTGAGATCTCGTGAGCCAACACCGTTTTGCCGGTGCCGGGTTCACCCTTGACCAACAGAGGCCGGCGCAGGGTAACGGCGGCGTTGACCGCAACTTTCAGATCATCCGTCGCGATATAGTCGCTGGTTCCGTCAAAGCGTTGCTGGTCGGTCATACTGTCCCTTTGATTGGTCTGAATTCGAAACTTAATTTCCGCGCAGCGATAGAATGCGCGGCTCTGCTACGCAAGAGGGCGCGCGGGAATGCCTATTGCGGAAGCGCCAGAATCCGCTGTGCGATCAATTCGAGCGCAGCGTTGTCAACATTCGCGTCTTTATTGTTCCAGCTCAGCGTCAGAACATGCGGCCGGCCAATCCGGTCATACAGCAACCAGGTCAGGTTCAGCACGCCGGGTTCGGACCCGCCTTTGAAATGCGCACGGGACCAGTTTGTCCAGCCGCTTTCAACCATGCTCGGATTAACCGACATGATCTTTAGCGGGACGCCGTATCCGCCCTTTGGCATGTGGATCAGCATCTTTCGCAAATCTTCCGGGCTAGCGAACCATTCTATATCCAGCGCAACCGGGCCGCCTGCGAATGTTGACTGGATGGCTTCCTGATCCAGTTCGCTTTCGCTGAGCGAAGCGAGCAGGTCAGCCTTTTCCTCAGCAGATGCTTCGCGGTATTCATCCATCACTGCGTCACCGGCGGCTTTCAGCGCGAACATTTGGCGAGTGGTCAGGAACGGTACGTTCAGCCGCGGATTGGAATGGCCGCTTTCGATCATCTCGGTAATGACGGCATCAACTCCCAAATGCTGCATCAGAACATCGGTTGCGGTGTTGTCACTGATGGAGATCATCATCGTCGCAAGTGTCTGCAGTGTAACGGGCGCGGGCGAGGGCCAATCCTGCATCATTCCGCTGGGAAAGCTGCGCCGCGCAAGACTTAAATCGGAAACGGCATCCCAGGTTTCATCGCCCGCCTGTATCCGCCGCGCAAGCGCCGACAGAATGTAGAGTTTGAAGGTTGAGCCAATGGCGAACTGTTCATCTGCGTTGATGCTGAGAACGGGATCTTTCCCATCAAGCGGACCGAAATACGCGCCGATCTGGCCGGGAAGAGCATTTAGATCAGCGGTAATCTTCGCGGGCGTATCGTTCAGTGGATTAAAACTGCGAAACAGCAGCTCGGTGATCCTGTTGCCTTTAGCGGGATCGATCGCAATCGCTCCGGTCCCGATGGCGCGCTCCATCGTGATCGTGAGTGCGAGACGGTTCGCGCCCGGAGGGCCATCGGTCTCGATTTTTACAGCGCGTCCAAATTGTGCGGCAAGCTGCGCGCAATAGACATAAAGCTGTGTTGGCGGGACCGCGGCCAGAAAACCATCCGTGAATACATCCTCCAAGGGGGCATCCAGTTCGCCGTTCAAAAGGGCTATCACTTGGCCGCTGCGCAGATCGATTGGCGAACGATCAGTAGAGGGATTTTCGCTGTGTTCCTGAGCGCCGAGCGGTTGAAGCGGCGCGGCCAAGGCGAACGCCAGCCCCAGAACACTCAAACCTACAGTTTTAAGGAGCCCCATCGTCTTTCTCTCTTCCATGGCGGAGGCGATATTACAGCCTCGTGCTCGCGCCCAAACAGACGAGCGCCAGCAACAACAGCAGCACAGAGATCGTGGCTATTTTCCAACCACTTGCGGCATCTTTCATACCGCGGTCCCACGTCCATTTGCCGATTATTCCCGTCATCAATCCAGCGACAGCAATGGTCAGCCAGCCGTTTTGCGAGGAAAAAAAGAGCGACACAATCCACATGGCGAGCATCTGTATGATCATCGCGCCTGTAAACCAGACAATCGGGATCGGGCGATACGAAGTGTCGGGCACTTCCCAGTCGGGAAGCGAGCTGTCTGGGCGTGATATCCGCCGGTCGCCCGCGTAGATATCCTCTTCGCGGGGATCCGGGTATTTTCCTACCCTGTCTTCAGGCATCAATCATATCGCGGTCCATTTCGCCCGCGCGGTTCTGGATAAAGTTGAACCGGTGTTCTGGATTGCGGCCCATCAGTTGATCGACCAATTCTTTAACCGCGGCGCGTTGTTCAAACTCAGGCGGCAAAGTGATCCGTATCAGCGATCTCGTATCAGGGCTCATCGTGGTTTCGCGCAGCTGCTGGGGGTTCATTTCTCCAAGGCCCTTAAACCGGCCCACTTCGACCTTTTTGCCTTTAAAGACAGTCTTTTCCAGCTCAGCCCGGTGTGCATCATCGCGTGCATAGCGGCTCTCTTTACCAGCGGTCAGACGGTATAGCGGGGGCTGGGCGAGGAACAGATGCCCCTTGCGCACGAGATCGGGCATTTCCTGAAAGAAAAATGTCATCAGCAGCGTCGCAATGTGCGCACCGTCAACGTCCGCATCGGTCATGATAATGACCCGGTCATAACGGAGGTTTTCCGCATCGCAGTCTTTACGCGTGCCGCAGCCCAGCGCGAGGCCGAGATCAGCGATTTCTGAGTTTGCGCGAATTTTGTCTGCTGTGGCGCTTGCCACATTCAGGATTTTACCGCGGATAGGCAGGATGGCCTGCGTCTTGCGGTCACGCGCTTGTTTTGCACTGCCACCAGCGGAATCGCCTTCGACGATGAAAAGTTCCGTTTCGCCGTCTGTCTCGCCAGAACAATCGGTCAATTTGCCTGGCAGGCGCAGCTTTTTGGCGTTGGTTGCTGTCTTGCGTTTGACCTCGCGTTCCTGCTTGCGCTTGAGCCGCTCATCCATGCGCTCCATCACTTCACCGAGCAGCGCTTTGCCGCGCTCCATATTGTCGGTGAGGAAGTGATCGAAATGGTCGCGGACTGCGTTTTCAACCAGACGTGACGCCTCTGGCGATGTCAGACGGTCTTTGGTTTGCGATTGGAACTGAGGGTCGCGGATAAAGACGCTCAGCATCACCTCGGCGCCGGTCATCACGTCGTCTGCTGTGATGTCTTTTGCTTTTTTGGTGCCGGTGAGCTCTCCAAAGCCGCGCAGGCCTTTGGTCAGAGCAGCGCGCACGCCTTGCTCATGGGTGCCGCCATCTGGAGTAGGGACGGTGTTACAATACCAACTGGTCGACCCGTCGGAGAATAGCGGCCACGCGATCGCCCATTCAACCTTACCCTGCATTTGACCATCGGCATTTTCGGGAAAGTCCTGATTCCCGGCGAAAGGCTCTGTGGTTACACATTCGCGCCCGCCGATTTGCTCTTTCAGGTGATCAGCAAGTCCGCCGGGAAATTTGAAAACAGCTTCGGCCGGTACGTCATCGCTGGTCAGGCTTTCCGCACATTTCCAACGTATTTCGACGCCGGCAAACAGATAAGCCTTGGACCGCGCAAGTTTGAACAGACGGTGCGGTTTGAATTGGCGGTCGCCGAAAATTTCTGTGTCAGGCGTAAAGCTGACCTGGGTGCCGCGGCGGTTCGGCGTCGAGCCCAATTCTTCGAGCTTACCTAGCGTTTGCCCTTTGCCGAATTCCTGCGCGTACAGCTGTTTATCGCGCGCGACCTCTACGCGGGTGTGCGATGAAAGCGCGTTGACCACGCTGACGCCGACGCCGTGCAGGCCGCCGCTGGTGGCGTAGGCTTTGCCAGAAAATTTACCGCCCGAGTGCAGCGTGGACAGAATGACTTCGAGTGTGGATTTGCCCGGAAACTTTGGATGTTCGTCAACCGGGATACCCCGCCCGTTATCGCTAACGGTCAGCCGGTTGCCTTCTTCAAGGCGCATTTCAATCCGGTTGGCGTGGCCTGCGACCGCCTCGTCCATAGAGTTGTCGAGCACTTCTGCGGCGAGGTGGTGCAAGGCGCGGTCATCAGTGCCGCCGATATACATACCCGGCCGGCGGCGAACCGGTTCCAGCCCCTCCAGCACTTCGATGGAGGAGGAATCGTAATCACCGCTCGATGTCGGCGTATTTTCAAACAGGTCATCAGACATAGCACTGATATGGACACACCCGCGCGCCCTCACAAGCTAGGAACGTCTGTTTTGCTCCGGTTTTGCGCCGGTTTCTACCTTGGGAAGCTGGATGGGGCCGCATCAACCGGCACAACGCTGTTGCCGCGCACTTCGCGGACCTCCAGAGCGCGCTCGGCAATGCCGTCGCGACCAAAGCGGAATGGACCGTCCACGCCAAGGAAGCCGCCGCGATCAAATAGCATGGCAGTGGGGAAATCTCGACCAACCCGCCAATCACGTGCGACCCGCAAGGTCAGCAGGACGGAGTCATAACCCAGAGTTGCGATGCGGTACGGCTTGCTGCCGAACCGCCCCTCGTAACTGTCGGCAAATCGTTTGAAACGCCCGTCGGAAACGGCGGAGAACAACGCGCCATCGATGGCATTTGAGCGGGTGAGAACAGACTCCCCGCTCCACAGCTCTGTACCCAGAATACGCGTGCCATCTGCGCCGCTGCTTTTCACTTCGGCGGCTGCCAGCACGGCGAGGCGGGCCCCGTCTGCAATAACGACGGTATCATACCCGCCGGCCGCGCGTAGACGCTGCGCTGCGCTCACGATGGAGGTGTTGCCCCGTGCGTAGCTCGCAGATCCCACCAGATTACCGCCAAAATCGTTCAACGCATTGTTGAGAGCATCAAACGAACGCTGCCCATAAGTGCCCTCTGGAACCAGCGCTGCAAAGTTATTGGATCCGCGCTCTCTCGCATAGGCAACCGAGCGTCTGATGGATTGTTCGGGCACATGCCCCATCAAAAAGACATCGGCACTGGCGACGCGAATATCGTTTGAAAATGAGATTGCCGGGACGTTTGCCGGACGTGCAGCGGCCTGAACCGCTGGTACGTTCTCGGCGAGAAGCGGACCCAGGATCAATTTGTTTCCATCTGCGATCGCTTTGCGCGCCGCCGAAGCGGCACCTTTTGACGTGTCATACGTGGTGAGACGCAGGTTGTTGGCGTTGGTATCAAGCAGCGCCATCGTTGTCGCGTTGGCAATCGACCGACCTACCTCTGCGGTATTCCCGCCCATCGGCACGAGCAGAGCAACACGGTGCCGTGTAGCGTCAGTTGGCAGCGCAGTCGCGCTTGGTTCTGGCGTCGGCGCGGTTACCGGACCAGCGGTTTCTGACGGCCCCGTTTTCGGAATGACGGAACACCCGCCAAGCAAGGCCGCAGTGCCTGCGATAGCCAATGCGCGTTTGGAAAACACACGCGAAACCGAATTGTTCACACTCTTCATTCTTGCCGACCCCTGATCGCTGCTCCACAGATGGCGTCATATGAACACGCCTCAACCTGAATCAGCCCTTATCAAACCACTTGAAGCGGGGCTTTATATTGTCGCCACGCCAATTGGCAATCTCGGCGATGTAACGGTTCGTGCAGTCGACGTGCTGCGCCGCTGCGAACTGATAGCCTGCGAAGATACGAGGGTGACGGGAAAGCTGTTAAAGCATTGCGGCGTGTCCACCCGAATGCAACGCTATGATGATCACGCGTCTGAAAGCCAGCGGCAATCCTTGATTGATACCGCGCGCAGTTTGCCCGTTGCCTTGGTCAGCGATGCGGGCACCCCGTTAATCTCGGACCCCGGATACCGTCTTGTGCGAGAGGCGCGCGAGGCTGGAATTGCGATTACAAGCATTCCGGGTGCCTGCGCAGCGATAACAGGGCTGACGCTTTCCGGTTTGCCCAATGACCGGTTTTTGTTTGCTGGGTTTTTGCCTGTTAAAGAAAAGGCACGAGGTGACATTCTGACCGAACTTGGCGCGGTCAATACAACTTTGATTTTTTACGAGACAGGGCCGCGGCTTGATCGAAGCCTTCGTTCGATTGCCGAAATTTGGCCTTCGCGCGAGGTGTCGGTGGCCAGGGAACTGACCAAACTTCATGAAGAATGTCGCACCGGCAATGCGGCCGAGTTAGCCGCGTATTATGCCGACCATCCGCCAAAGGGCGAGATTGTGTTGCTGATCGGTCCGCCCAATGAAAAAACATCTGTCTCTGATCCCGATTTGCTTCTGGCCGAGGCGTTGACCCAACTTAGCCCCAGCAAAGCAGCGGCGCAGGTTTCAAAAGCAACCGGCCTTGACCGTCAGACCCTGTATGCCCGCGCGGTCGAGCTGAAATCGAAATGATTGCCCGATGACAGCCAAGCGTGAAATGGCCGAGCGCAAGGGACGCGAAGCGGAGGCTCAGGCGGCGCAGTGGCTGGCCCAGCAAGGATGGAGAATTCTTGCCGAGCGGGTCAAGACACCTGTGGGCGAGATTGATCTGATCGCGCGGTACGGAACGCTTACTGCCTTTATCGAGGTAAAGTGGCGAAAGCGCGCTGCCGATCTTGCGACCGCCATTGACGAACGCAGATTGTGGCGGGTGGCTGCCGCGGCAGAGGCGGTTGCGCATGAATATGCCGAGCAGGGCGATGATTTGCGAATAGATGTAATCCTGCTTGCGCCCGGCACCAGCCCGCGCCACATCACCAACGCGTTTCAACCCTAGAGGATTTCCGCATGACTTTGCGCGTCGCGGTCCAGATGGACCCTATCGAAGATATCAATATCGCTGGCGACAGCTCTTTTGCTCTGATGCTGTCAGCGCAGGAGCGCGGGTATGAAGTGTTTGAATACCACGTCGAAAGCCTGACGTTGGATGCGGATGATCGGTTGTACGCACAATGTTATCCAGTCAAAGTTCAGCGGGTCGAAGGTGATCACGTATCCAAAGCTGCGCCGCAGCGGCTTGATCTGGGCAAGGATATCGATGTTATCCTGATGCGTCAGGACCCGCCTTTTCATATGGGGTATATCACCGCAACGCACATGCTTGAGCGGATCAAGGACGAGACTTTGGTGGTCAATGATCCTGCCAATGTTCGCAATGCACCGGAAAAGGTAATGGTGCTCAATTACCGCCACTTTATGCCGCCAACGTTGGTGACGCGCAGCGTCGATGAAGTGAAACGATTTATGGCCCAGCATGGGGCGGTTGTGGTGAAACCAATCCACGGCAACGGGGGCAAGGCGATTTTCCGCATTCCGGCGGATGGAGACAACCTCACCGCTTTATTTGAAGTGTTCAACCAGACTTGGCCCGAACCGCATATGGTCCAACCCTTCCTTCCCGAAGTTGCCGAGGGCGACAAGCGGATTGTGATCATCGACGGCGAGGTTGCTGGCGCAATCAACCGCATTCCGGGCGAGGGCGAATTCCGCTCAAACCTCGCCATGGGCGGCAGCGCAGAGGCAACCGGTCTGACATCGCGTGAGCAGGAAATCTGCGATGCGATGGGACCGGAATTGAAGCGCCTTGGGCTGACTTTTGTCGGCATCGACGTGATCGGCGGAAAATGGCTGACTGAAATCAACGTGACCTCGCCAACGGGAATTGTCGCGATTGATAAATTCAACGGCACCGATACGGCGGGGGTGATCTGGGACGCGATTGAGACGCGCTTGAAACATCGATGAGGGGTAAGCCTGACATGCCGATAACCCTGAAAATGATCGTGTATTCAGGCGTTATATTCGCGGCAATAAAAGGCTTTAAAACTCCCTGGCCGTAGCAAACTTAGCGCTTCTTGGCTCTTGGATGCGCATTGCGATAATTCTCCAGCAGGCTTGCCGCATCGACTTTGGTGTAAATCTGCGTTGATCCCAGCGATGCGTGGCCCAGCAATTCCTGCAACGACCGCAAATCGGCACCTGCGCTAAGCAAATGCGTGGCAAAAGAATGCCTCAGAGCATGCGGAGTGGCAGTGTCGGGCAGTCCAAGCGCGCGGCGCGCTTTGGCTGTCGCTTTTTGCACCATACCGGGCGATAATGGCCCGCCCTTGGCTCCGCGAAACAATGGCTCTTTGTGACCAAGTGGATAGGGGCAGGACTTGGTATATTCGCCCACCGCATCGCGCGTAATTGGCAAAATCGGGACAAGGCGTTGCTTTCCGCCTTTGCCGGTGACCCGAAGAGTCTCGCCCAGTGGGACATCGCCGCCCTTCAGTGAAAGTGCTTCGGCAATTCGCAGGCCGGAACCGTACATCAATAGCAGCACGGCGCGGTCACGGGCGCCGATCCAGTCATCGCTGGCGGTGCCATCGACCATGTCCGCCATATTGACCGCTTCATCAGGCGTTACAGGGCGGGGAAGCCCTTTCTTGATCCGGGGACCTCGCATACGCGGAGCCGCGGGATCAGGATCACCGCTTTCACTGCGCGCAAAGGCAATAAAAGCTTTGAGCGCGGAGAGTTCGCGCGCGGCGCTGGCATTGGAAAGGCCCTCGGCGCGCCGCTCGGCAAGATGCGCGCGCAGGTCTTGCGCCTCCAGCGCGGCGACATGGTCAAACGTCGATAGATCGCGGGCGGCCACAATCCGCTGAGCGGCAGAGCAATAAGCGCGAACGGTATGGGGTGAGCGACGTTTGCTATCGCTAAGATAGGAATGCCACGCGCCAAGGATATCCGCGCTGCTCATGCCTGCACAAGCGCATCGGAGACGATCTCTCCCAGCAGTGCGTCAAGCAGCGGTCTACCCGATGGCGCAACGGCAATTCGATTGCCCTCACGCGTGATCATTTGCAGCGTCTGGTATTGCAACAGTTTTGCCTGATCGACCAAATCATCAATTCGCAGCCCAAACCGCGCGGATAGCTGCTGCAAGTCGACGCCTTCGGCAAGGCGCAGCCCCATCAGCAATGCCTCTGCCGCCTGATCACGCGGCCGCAACATCAATTGCTCTGAGATACCGTGACCGCGCTCAGACACGGCTTTTAGATAATTCTCCGGTTTTTTATGTCGGGTGGTGGCAAAACCGCCTCTGCGGCCATGCGCACCGGGGCCAATTCCCGCGTAATCCTGATACCGCCAATAGCTCAGGTTGTGGCGGCTTTCCTCACCGGCGCGCGCGTGATTGCTTGTTTCATAGGCTGGCATTCCGGCGGCCTCGGTCAGCGACTGCGTCAGCGCAAAAAGCTCGGCGGCTTCATCATCATCAAGAGGATTAAAAACGCCGCGTCTGACATCGGTGGCAAAACGGGTGCCGGGTTCGATCGTCAATTGGTAAAGCGACATGTGTGAGGTGCCAAAGCCCAGCGCGCGCTTCAGCTGGCTTTCCCAATCGGCCACAGTTTGTGACGGCAAAGCATAGATCAGATCGAAGCTCACGCGGCTGAAGTGCCGCTGCGCCGTTTCAAGCGCGTTCAGTGCCTCTTGGCTCCCGTGAAGCCGGCCCAGCCATCGCAGCGTTTCATCGTTTAGCGATTGAACACCCAGCGAAACGCGGTTGATCCCTGCGCCTGCCAATGCGGCAAAATTTGCGGCCTCGACGGATGAAGGATTGGCCTCAAGCGTGATTTCGATGTCGGGATCAAATCCCCACAGCGCATTCGCCTGATCCAGCAATTGCCCGACAAGGGCAGGCGGCATAAGCGACGGCGTACCTCCGCCGAAAAAGATCGACGTCAGCGTCTCACCAGAGGCGACCTGCGCCTCTGCGCGCATATCCGCGGCAAGCGCGTCTGCCCATGAATTGGTTTCCACAGTTTCGCGAACATGCGAGTTGAAATCGCAATAGGGGCATTTCTTCGCGCAAAAGGGCCAATGGATATAAAGTGCTCGTGCCACAGTGGTGACCCTATGCGATGCCCGCGGCAAAAAGCCAATCCATCACTTTGGCTGGATTGCAGAACCGGTTTCGTACCAGCGGGTTTGAAACCGGGATAAACTGTTTTGACTACGGCCTGTTAAGGATGTTTTTTCAGGGGGTATTAGACACGGTCAGGTGATGGGGAATCCATGAAAACACGCTATCGGTTCCTCCGCTCAACAGGATTTGCAATTGTATCAACGGCCATGGCCCTCGGCGGCTGCGGCGGCGCCGGTTCGTCATCAGCTGGCAATGCCTCTGGCGCGGTAAGCACGTCGCCAAGCCCGTCGCCATCGGCGAGCCCCTCTCCGTCTCCTTCACCGAGCCCGTCGCCTGCTCCCGGTGCAACGCCGTCCCCCTCGCCAACGCCGGCGCCCGTATCAACACGGCAAGAACAAATGCTCCAAGTGATGCTGCGTGATCATAATGCAGCGCGCGCCGAGGTCGGTACACCCGCTCTGGTTCTGGATGCCGAACTGAGCAAGCAGGCTCTGGCCTATGCGCAGGAGCTGGCATCAAGCGGTCGGTTCGAACACAGCCCCAACAATGCACGCGAGGGGCAAGGGGAGAACCTATGGGCGGGAACGGCCAGCGCCTTTAGTTATGAACGCATGGCCGCTGGCTGGATTGATGAAAAAGAGTTCTACATCCATGGAAATTTCCCATTCGTCAGCAGCACGGGGCGCTGGCAGGATGTTGGCCATTACACACAGATAATCTGGAAAAACACCGACAAGCTGGGCTGCGGCATTGCAACGGGTGGTGGCCGTGATGTTCTGGTTTGCCGATATAGCCCGCCCGGTAATGTCGTGGGCCAATACGCCTATTAATCAGGTTCCGAATTGATCAGAAACAAGTTTGGCAAATGCATCAGCGCGGTGGCTTATCGCGTGTTTTTGTGCCGGATCGATTTCGGCAAATGTTTGATCCTGCCCTTCTGGAATGAAGACTGGATCATACCCAAAACCCAGCTTGCCGCGCGGTGGCCAGGTTAATCTTCCGGGGCACTTGCCCTGATAAACGGCGTGTTCGCCGTCTGGCCATGCGATGGCCAGAACACAATGAAAGGCCGCTGATCGGTCGGTCTCGGGGCCAAGTTCTTGCAGCAGCCCTTCGACTTTGCCCATGGCCATATACCAGTCGCGCCCTGGTTCCCCCTCGAACCATTGCCGCTCTGCCCAATCGGCGGTGTACACACCGGGACGATTGCCCAATGCGGTAACACTCAAACCGCTGTCATCTGCAAGCGATGCAAGGCCCGAGGCCTCTGCTGCAGACCGCGCTTTGATCAAGGCGTTCTCGGCAAAGGTTGTGCCCGTTTCAGCGGGTTCCGGCAGGCCCAGCGAGCCTGCCGAAATGCATTTCATCCCGTACGGATCAAGCAACGCTGAAATCTCTTTCAGCTTGCCGGAATTATGGGTCGCGATCACAAGCGACCCGCCACCCAGTTTGCGTGTCATTTTACTGCGTCCAATTGCGCTTTGAAGATACCGTCGCACCCGATATTAGCGAGCCGCAGGAGGCGCAAAAGGCCTTCTTCATCATAGGTCGCGCCTTCGGCAGTGGCCTGAACTTCTGCGATCTGGCCCCCCGAAATCAACACAAAGTTGGCATCCGCATCCGCATCGCTGTCTTCCGGGTAATCAAGGTCGAGGACAGGTGTGCCTTTGTATATCCCGCAAGAGATTGCACCGACCTGAGCCGTGATCGGGTCCTCTTTGATATCGCCCGATGCCATAAGGCCGTTCACCGCGAGGCGCAGGGCAATCCAAGCGCCCGAAATAGAGGCGGTGCGGGTTCCGCCATCGGCCTGTATTACGTCACAATCGAGTGTAATCTGGCGTTCTCCCAGCTTTTTGAGATCGACAACGGCCCGCAAAGAACGGCCAATCAAACGCTGAATTTCCTGCGTTCTACCCGACTGTTTACCGCGCGCTGCTTCGCGGCTTCCGCGAGTGTGTGTTGCGCGGGGGAGCATTGAATACTCGCCGGTGACCCAGCCTTCGCCTTTACCGCGAAGCCACGGCGGAATGCGTTCTTCAACTGATGCGGTGCACAAAACTTTGGTATCTCCAAAACCGATCAGGCAAGAACCCTCTGCATGTTTGGTATATCCGGTCTCGATTGTGATAGCGCGCATTTCGTCTGGCGCGCGTCCTGATGGCCGCATTGAAAAACTCCTGCTTTCGTTTGATTCGTTCTTGCCGCGCGGTGTGGAGGGGATCGGATCACACCGCAAGGCTTGGCGAATGGCGACAGTCAGCTTAATTAGGTGATATGTCTTCACCGCCGATCACCGAACTGACCGAACGCGCCCGCGAGATTTTCCGGCGCGTGGTCGAAGGGTACATCGATAGCGGGCAGCCGATTGGATCAAAGGCGCTGGCCGCTGATGGCACGCTTAACCTTTCGTCGGCTTCGATCCGTTCGGTCCTGGCTGATCTGGAAAGCCTCGGGCTTCTAGCGGCCCCGCATACCAGCGCTGGCCGCTTGCCCACCGATGCAGGGTTGCGGATATTTGTGGATGGCATGATGCGCGTGGCCGAACCCACCAGCGAGGAACGGGCGCAGATCGAAGCACGCCTTTCGGAAAGCGGCCCCATTGAACACGCCTTGCAGCAAGCCAGCGCCCTGCTTTCCGATCTATCTGGCGCTGCGGGAATGGTGATGGTGCCGACACGCGAGCAAAGGCTTGCGCAGTTCAATCTTGTCGATCTGGGTCAGGGAAGGGCGCTTGCTGTTTTGGTTGGCGAAGATGGCGGTGTGGAAAACCGCGTCGTGCAACTGGACGGGCCAGCAAGTTCCGGATCGCTTGACCGGGCGACGAATTATATCACATCGCGTCTTTCGGGCAGAACGCTCGCCGAAGCATCGCAGGCGATGCGCGGGGAGATCGCAGCGGGGCAAACCCAGTTAGATGATGCGAGCCGCGATTTGGTTGAACGCGGCCTAGCCGTATGGAGCGAAGATGCCAACGAGCGGCCCGTGCTGATCGTGCGCGGCGCGGCCAATCTGCTTGATGAGGCGGCGCTGGGCGACATTGACCGCGTGCGTTCATTGCTGGACGATCTGGAAGACAAGCAATCCGTTGCGAGCATTCTGGAAAGCGCACGCGAAGCCGATGCGACACGGATATTCATCGGCAGCGAAAACCGGCTCTTTGGGCTTTCGGGATCGTCCGTCATCGCGTCACCCTATCGCGACCGGGAAGGACGAGTTGTGGGTGTCCTTGGCGTGATTGGCCCTACAAGGTTGAATTACGCGCGCGTGGTCCCCATGGTTGATTTAACAGCAAGATCGCTTGGCCGATCGATGGACAAGCTCATCGTTTAAACGGAAAATCAGAAGACATGACCGACAACAAAAAGCCGCACGATGAAGCGGCGAATGAAGATGTAAAAGCCGAATTGAAAGGTGTGCCTGAAGAGTTTCTCTCAGACGATCCTGACGGTGATGATGAGCCCGCTGATGATATCAGCGCGGCGCTTGAGGAACTTCGGCGTGATCTAGATGAAGCCAAGCAGGAAGTGCTTTACGCAAAAGCGGACACGCAAAACGTTCGCCGCCGCGCAGAAAAGGATATTCAGGATGCGCGCAACTATGCCGCAACCGGATTTGCGCGCGACGTTTTGAGCGTGTGGGATAACCTTTCGCGTGCAGTCGATGCGATCCCCGAAAGCCTGCGCGAAGACGAAAAGATGAAAGGCCTCGTGGTTGGTATCGAGGCAACCCAGCGAGAGCTGGAAAAAGTCTTCAAGCAAAATGGTATCGAACGTATTGCGGCCATGGATATGCCACTTGATCCAAACCAGCATCAGGCGATGATGGAAATCCCGACTGACGAAAAAGAACCGGGCACCGTCATTCAAGAGATGCAATCTGGCTGGATGATCAAGAACCGGCTCTTGCGCCCTGCGATGGTGGGCGTGGCGAAAAAGCCGGATTGATCGCTGGCGCTACCCGAAATCGGGCAGCGGGCTGGCTTCGATATCTTTGATCAGTTTATCGTTCATCGCCGTTTTGTTGGCGTTGAACGCGCCCGGATTTAAGGTTTTCATGTGAGTGAGCGTCGCTGCCAGAGTAGCATCTACCGCCTCGGCAGGGACGACATTCTGAAAGTAGCCAACATCGTGTGCAGCGTGCGGATCAAACATTTCTGATGTTGCCACAGCCTTGCGGCCATGCGGGCTAAGGCGCGCCGCGCCAAGGATCATGGGATAGATCGGCAAAGCCATCCCGATGGCGCTTTCATTCATGCCGGTCACAAAGTCACCTTCGGTTCCGATTGCATGATCTGCCGCAAGCATCAGGAATGCGCCCATCGGGTAAGCATGACCTTCGCACACCGTGATGATCGGGGCGGGGTGCCGCAGAATGGCGAGGATCGCATCTTTGCCAGCCTGTAATTGTGCAGTTGCCATCTCTGGCCCGGCCGCAAACCCTTTCAAATCGAAACCGGCTGAGAAAATCCCTTTTCGCCCGCAAATCGCGACCGGCGCCTGATCCTTTGCGCAATCCGCCAGCTTTGCGACCAAAGCATCCAGCTTTTCCTTGTTCAAAGCGTTTACCTTGCCATCATCCATTGTGATGATGTGGGCGCCATTATCATTCGTGTGGGTGATCATCCCGGTTCCTCTCGATGAAGTCGTTATGTGGCCCGCTTATCGGCTCTGGGCCTTCAAGCAAACGCCTTAATCGGCGCATGGGCATGCAGCGCGAAGGATTAAATCAAATAGATAAATACATATCGCGCGATCAAAGCGATCAGGAGCGCTATGTTCAGGCGATCTTTTTTCCAGATCATCGCTGCCCCCATCAAACCCACCAAAACCAGTGTAAAGACGATGGAAACAGGATTTGAGGCAAGCTGGGCCAGCTCGATCTTAGTCAACAGATAGCTCCATTGCACAACGACCAAAGCAATCAAAATTCCCAAAACTACCCGGCGAACGCGGTAAAAATGCACGTCCAGATCTGTGAACGCTTCTGGGTCAGTCGGAAAAACAAGCCGCGCCGCGAGATAGTATGAGGCGGCAAATGCGGTCACACCCATAATTGTAGGCGAGTTCACCTCGATCAAATCACGCGTGACCCACGCAAAGGTCCAAAAACTCATCAAATCGAGCATGACAAAAATCGCAAGGAGCGGTGTCAGCCAACCGATTTGGAATTCTTTCTTTTCGGCGTCACGCGCGAATTTGTATTCCATCGTCCTGCCAAAACCGGCGAGCAGTTCGACCATCGATAAGCCAAGAACAAGCGCGTAGAGAACGAATACGAATTCAAAATCTGTCACAGCGTCGCGCCATCAAAATTTACGAGCATTTTGTATGCATCCCCATCTGCAACGCCTGCGACCTGGGCCCCATGTCTAAGCCAAAATGCGTGTTTCACGATTTCTGCCTGTTGCTCAATACCATAGGCGGCAAAGGGCTGGCCGGGTTTTAGAGTGTAGCCATAGCGACAAAATGGATGGCGTCTGAAGATCAGGTACCAATCGCCGCGCGTTTGCGTTTGCCAGACATGAGTGAGTTCGTGGATCAAATGCCCCTGGCGCGCCAATCCTTCATCCGCAAAATCATCGCAATAGGCATGTCCCTGTGGATGGAAATGCAAATGGCCACGCGGAGCCATCGTGATCCGTTTGGGCTGGAACGGAAAGAATTTGCGGCGTTTTAATTTGACCGAGCCATAGTCGATTGCATCGCCAAAAACAGTCCGGGCAAGATTTACCTCACCCGGAGTTAAATGACGCTCTCCGCCAACCGGACAGGCCGGCAGTTTTGCATTTTCCAAGTCGGTAAGAGCGGTGTCGCTCAGTTGCCGTCCCCGGTTCCAGCGGCTCGTTCATCGCCTGCGGCCAACACTTCCGCTTCGAAGACATGCGTTCCGCCGCCTGAAACTGTGATTGTTATTTCCGCTTTATCGCCGGGCTTAAGATCGGGAGAAGGGTCAAACGCCATGATGTGCAGGCCGCCCGGTTTGAATTGCACCTCTGTGCCCTTTGCAAGAGGGATCGGAAGGGCCTCCATCATTTGAACTTTGAAATCGTATTCGCCGTAATCGTGCAATGTCGCGCTTCCCGCTTGGGTAACGTCGGCACGCCGGATCGACAGCCCGCGATCAGCATCGTATTTCAAATCGAAATAAACGGCGGCCGGATTGCCCTTTACTGCCCCCAGCACCATGCGCGCGTTCGACACGCTCATACCTGGGATTGTGCCAGCGACTTCTTCGGCCGGAGCTTCTGGTTCGCTGGCGCAAGCGGTAAGCGTGATTGTACCGGCCAATGCGCCCGCAATCACCATCGTCTTAAACGCGTGACTGCTTTTGGTTGCCATATTCATTCGTGATGTTCCCTCTTCTAACGACTTCAAAACTAGTGCGGTCAATCTCTTGTGCCAAGCAAAACCGCACCTATATCCCGATCATATTCGAGCCGCCGAGGCGTTTTGCCCAAAGGATGATCCACCGGGGAAACGCACGAAGGCGGTGTCCAACAACGTCCAATGGATGGGGAAATAATGGGTAAAGTAATCGGTATTGACCTCGGCACGACCAACAGCTGTGTCTCAGTAATGGATGGCGGCAAGCCGAAGGTAATTGAAAATTCCGAAGGCGCTCGCACGACGCCTTCGATCGTCGCTTTTACAAAAGACGGCGAACGGTTGATCGGTCAGCCGGCCAAGCGTCAGGCAGTGACCAATCCCGACAACACTCTTTTTGCGATCAAGCGTTTGATTGGTCGCCCGTTCAATGATCCGCTTACCAAAAAAGACATGGATCTTGTTCCGTACGAGATCGTCAAAGGAAAGAACGGCGATGCTTGGGTAAAAGCAGGTGGCGAAGATTACTCGCCCAGCCAAATTTCTGCTTTCATTCTGCAAAAGATGAAGGAAACCGCCGAGAGTTATCTTGGCGAGACCGTTGATCAGGCGGTTATCACCGTTCCGGCATACTTCAACGATGCCCAACGTCAGGCAACCAAAGACGCAGGCCAGATCGCTGGTCTAGAGGTGCTGCGCATCATCAACGAGCCTACGGCGGCTGCACTCGCATACGGCATGGACAAGGAAGACGGTAAAACCATCGCTGTCTATGACCTTGGCGGCGGTACTTTCGATGTCTCCGTACTCGAAATCGGTGACGGCGTGTTTGAAGTGAAATCGACCAACGGTGACACTTTCCTTGGTGGTGAAGATTTCGACAATGCGATTGTCGAATGGCTCGCAGGGCAGTTCAACAAAAAAGAAAACATGGATCTGAAGACCGACAAGCTCGCTCTTCAACGTCTGAAAGAAGCGGCGGAAAAGGCCAAGATTGAGCTTTCAAGCTCGGCGACGACTGAAGTCAACTTGCCGTTTATCACAGCGCGCATGGAAGGTGGCTCGTCCACTCCATTGCACCTGGTTGAAACGATCAGCCGGTCTGACCTCGAAAAAATGGTTGGTGATTTGATCAACCGTACTCTCGAGCCGTGCAAGAAAGCGCTTGCCGATGCGGGCGTTTCAAAGGACGAAATCGACGAAGTGATCCTGGTTGGCGGGATGACCCGTATGCCGAAAGTTCGCGAAGTCGTTGAAAAGTTCTTCGAGGCCAAGCCGCACACGGGCGTGAATCCTGATGAAGTCGTCGCCATGGGCGCGGCAATTCAGGCAGGCGTTCTGCAAGGCGACGTTAAAGACGTTCTGCTGCTTGATGTGACCCCGCTGTCTCTGGGTATTGAAACGCTCGGCGGTGTCTTTACGCGCATGATTGATCGCAACACCACAATCCCGACCAAGAAGACCCAAACCTATTCGACCGCTGAAGACAATCAGCAGGCCGTGACGATTAAGGTATTCCAGGGCGAACGAGAGATGGCGGCCGATAACAAGCTGCTCGGGAATTTTGACCTTGTCGGTATTCCGCCCGCACCGCGCGGGGTTCCGCAAGTCGAAGTGACTTTTGATATCGATGCCAACGGCATTGTCTCGGTTTCGGCCAAAGACAAAGGTACCGGCAAAGAGCAGACAATCAAGATCCAGGCCTCCGGCGGTCTTTCGGACAGCGACATTGATCAAATGGTTCAAGATGCGGAGAAATTCGCAGACGAAGACAAAAAGCGCAAGGAAGCCGCAGAAGCGCGCAACCAAGCAGATAGTCTTGTCCATGCGACCGAAAAACAGCTTGAAGAGCACGGCGACAAGATTGATGCCGACACCAAATCGGCAGTCGAGGAAGCGCTTGCCGCGACCAAGACCGCGCTCGAAGGTGATGACGCCGAAGAGATCAACGCAAAGGCGCAGGCTCTTACCGAAACAGCCATGAAAATGGGCCAGCAAATCTATGAACAGGAGCAGGCCAACGCAGCCCCTAAAGGCGGGGATGCGGCAGCTGATAGCGCTGCGGAAGAGCAGGCCGACGAAGATGTCGTCGATGCCGAGTTCTCTGAGGTAGACGAAGACAAGAAGGACTGATGTCCTGATGGAAAACCGCTCCGCCGCCAGTGCATTCGCGCGCTGGCGGCGGTTCGTTTTTTACTAAGGGCGAGGACCGGATGGCTACCCAAACCGATTATTACGAATTGCTTCAGGTGTCCCGCGATGCCGATGGATCGGCGCTCAAAGGTGCCTATCGCAAAGTGGCGATGAAATATCACCCGGACCGCAATCCGGGTGACGCATCTGCCGAAGCTAAATTCAAGGCCTGCAACGAGGCCTATGAATGCCTCAAAGACCCGCAAAAGCGCGCCGCCTATGATCGTTTCGGCCATGACGCCTATACTCAAGGCATGAATGGCGGAGGCGGCGGTCCCGGCGGATTTGGCGGCGGCGGCCAAGGCGATTTTGCTGACATAGGCGATATATTCGAGACGATTTTCGGCAGCGCATTTGGCGGCGGCGGCGCAGGCCGCGGACGTCCGCAGCAACGCCGCGGCGCAGATTTGCGGTATGATATGCAGGTCACTCTCGAAGAGGCTTTTGAAGGCAAATCGACGAAGATCGAAATCGAAGTCTCGCAAAGCTGCGACACGTGTTCGGGATCAGGTGCGACACCGGGAACGGGCGAGCGCACATGTAACCTGTGTAACGGCCAAGGGGCTGTTCGCGCCAAACAGGGCCTGTTTGTTGTCGAGCGTCCTTGCCCGACATGCAGCGGCCGCGGCGCAGTGATAGAAGACCCCTGCGGCGATTGCCGCGGAGAGGGGCGCGTTGATCGCGCACAAGAACTAGAGGTGGATATACCGCCGGGCGTCGATACGGGAACGCGCATCCGATTGTCAGGTAAAGGCGAAGCGGGACAGCGCGGCGCACCATCCGGCGATCTTTACATCTTCATCCATGTAAAACCACACACAGTATTCGAACGTGAAGGCACCACGTTGGCCACCCGCGTTCCGGTTAGCTTCACGACTGCCGCGCTTGGCGGCAGTGTCGACATTCCCGATCTCGACGGTTCAACCAACACGGTTGAAATTCCGGTTGGCATACAATCTGGCAAGCAGTTGCGCGTGCGCGGCGCGGGCATGCCCGTATTGCAAGGCCGGGGCCGCGGAGATCTGGTGGTGGAGATTGCGGTTGAGACTCCGACGAAGCTAAGCCGGCAGCAAAAAGAGATCCTTGAACAATTCCGTGAAACGGAAACGGGTGATGAATGCCCGGAAAGCAAAGGCTTTTTTTCAAAGCTCAAAGACGCGTTCGGGGCGTAGTTCGCTCGACTTAAGGGCAATCTGGTCCTAGGCCTGCTCCTAACAGGAGTTTCTCGCTATGAACCGTATTGCCGCTTTCGCACTTGTATCTGCAACCTTGATGGCCGCGCCAACCAGCGCGCAGCGCAGCATGGATGACGTCGAGATCAAGACTGAGCAGGTCGCGCCCGGCGTGGCGGTGTTGTACGGGGCGGGTGGCAACATCGGCCTTAGCTTTGGCGATGACGCAACCGTTTTGATCGATGATCAGTTCGCGCCGCTTTCTGGGAAGATCGAGGCCGCTGTCGCGGGAATTGGCGCAACTCCGGTCAAATATGTCGTCAACACACATTGGCATGGCGATCATACCGGCGGGAACGAACATTTCGGCAAAACAGGTGCGACCATTTTTGCGCATGACAATGTGCGGGTGCGCATGTCGACCGAGCAAACTCGCGGAACGCGCGTTACGGCGCCATCTCCGAAAGAGGCGCTGCCTGTCGTCACCTATGCGCAGGGGATGCGGTTTCATCTGAATGGCGATACGATAAACTTGATGTTTCTTGGCGGCGGCCACACCGACGGTGATAGCGTGGTCATATGGGAGGAAAAGAACGTCATTCACATGGGCGATCTCTACTTCAAAATTCCAGGCTATCCGTTCATCGATGTGGCGTCCGGCGGGGATGTCTACAACGCGATGCGATCGCTTGATCTGGTTATCGCGATGATTGATGATGAAACCAAGGTGATACCGGGCCACGGGACGATGTCGAACAAGCCCGAATTGATTGCCTATCGCGCAATGATTGGTGAAGCTGTGAGCCGGGTAGAGACCCTGCACAGTGAAGGCAAATCACTTGAAGAAACGGTCGCCGCCAAACCGCTGGCTGGTTTTGATCGCGGTGAAGGTTTTGTAAGCGCCGATGCCTTCGTCGGAGCCATCTGGAACAGCATCGAAGGCTGATCAACCGAACCTATCGGTAATCTCGCTTCGAATTGTCGTTAGCAGGCTGTACGCGCACCGGCCCACTTCAAATTCCTCGTCAATAATGGCGAGGAACGCGGCTTTCTTGAATTCGCGTATGGTTGTTTGTGGCAGGCCGCTTTCAACGGTTGAAGTGACAAGATCAATCATTCGCTCGGCCCCGTGCAGCCGCCCCCATACGTAATCGTTTTCGCGATATGCGCGGCTGAAAAACGCACCGAAATTGTAGAATTCGATCCCGCGCAGGGTGGCTTGTGTGCCGCCTTCGCGGATGGAACGCGCATCGTCCGGGCTGATCCTGTCGATTTTGACCGGATTGTATTCCGACAGCCGGTCATTTTGCAGCAAGGGCAATGTAGCGACATCATAGAACGGAAAGCCAAGATAGGTCAGAAGCATCCGGCGCTTCAGGCTTTTTGGCACTGCTTCCAATGCCTCGATCAACATCCGCTCCGCTTCAAGATCGGTCTCAGGCAGCAGCCGAGAGGACTCAAGAAAATTGAGTACGGCAATAGGGTCTTCTAATGCACGGCGCGCAAAGTCCCGAAAATCCTGCATTGCAATCGCGCTGCTATCAGCCCGATTGTAAAGTCCCAGAATATCGTAGATTTTTGCCCGAGCCAGATCGAGAGCGTCGTCGGGGATTTCCGGGTCAATCTCCCAATCCCGCGAAAGCCGGCGAGCGAGCAGCTGCAATCGCCGGATTCTAAATCCGACATCGTGCGCTCGAAAGAAAGCGATTGCGCGCTCATTGGCGCCGCCTTCATCACCGGCAAGTGTGTCCAGGCCTTCGTTTTCCAAAGCGCGCCGAAAGGTTTCAGCAATGAGAACGCTATCTGCGAGACTCAGCTCCGGCGCGGCGGACAGGGTCAGCTCTGCCAAGCGATCAATGATCGCTGTAAACTTCGTCTGAACATATGCGCCAAAAGTATATCCAGCGCGTTCACCCGCCGCGTGTTGTGCCTTGGCCCGCCACGATGCGAGCCGTTTGGGCGTGGGGCTGTCCAGAAAAAAGGTCCGGCCAAACAGCTTTTCTACAGCCCGGTCGATCTCTGGGCGTAATCCCATAACAATCCGCTGAAGCCGCTCTGCATCGCGCGACTGTTTCTCGATACGCTCCAGATCATCACGGATCGGCTGTTCGCGGGGAATGGTGGATAGTGAACCAAGGATTGCGCCGAAGAAGCCGACGGGTTCATCCCTTTTGTCTCCGACTGATTGGGTGCGATCAGGGCGCGGTTCGATATAGATGAACCGGCGATCGACTTCGCGTTGAGAGCCGCGATTGTTAAGCACCGACAGCGCAGCACCAAACGGAGCGTTGACCAGAACAGAGCCATCAATCAGCGCGACGTTATCAACGGTGCCATCGCGCACATGCATGGGCATGATGCGCGACAGGAAGCTTCCGCGGCTTTTCCAATGCCGTCCGTTTTCGGCGGCAAGCCGGTCTATCTCATCAATCATAAGCGGCGGAAATGCGCCCGGGAAACTGGCAGTGGCTCTTGCCGCTGTCACAAGCTCAAGCGGATCAGCCAGTGCATTGCTTTTTTCGTCATTCACAAACGCACGAAAAGCGATCGGCATGCGGTGCTCGGTTTCTTCGACTATCGCGGGAGAATTCAGGCGCAGCATCTCTGTGTGTCCGCGAAAATCGGTTGCGGTAACAAACAGGTCGATCGGATGACCATTTGGCAGCAGAGAAGGGCCAAGATGGCTGGCGGCCATGCTTTCAAGAGCCTCAAACAGCATCGCTGAAAAACGGTCGCCTGAGAACGGCGGATTAAACCACCTGCCGCGAACCAAACGCGAAACTTTATGGCGAACCTCTGCCCGGGTTTCAGGCGATACACTTTCGCTTACGACATTGCCGGGCCGCTTCAAAAACCAGTCTGCAATCGGTTGCGCCCAGAATTTTGCGTAACGCCACATAGGTTCGGCGTCTGGATCGGTGAGCTCGCTGACGTCTGCATTTTCGAGCCATAGGTCAGTCAATGGTTCAAGCGATTGGCCCGATTGTATCGCCTGCGCAAGGAACACCGCATTAATTCCGCCAGCGCTTGCTCCGGTCAGAATGTCGGGCAGAATACGCAGCCGTAGGCCGCAATCCCGCTCAATCGTCTTGAGCAGGTCGCGATAGACACTGGCTACTCCCTTCAGCTCACCTGCCACCGGCGCATGAAAGCAGCGGCTTGCGCGGGCAAGATGCCAGATCTCTTTTGTGACGCCGTGCATATACACCGCGAGAGAAACCCCGCCGTAGCATATGAGAGCAAGCCTGAGTTCCTTTTGACGCATGTCCATTATGTGCCGTGGATAGCGCGCCTTTGCAATTGCGTTCCGCAAATGTTCCGCTTATTGATCCCCAATGGCGAAGAGCAAAAAACGATATGTGTGTCAGTCATGCGGGGCGGTTTCGCCACGGTGGCAAGGCCAGTGTGCAGATTGTTCGGAGTGGAACACTCTGGTTGAGGATGCACCGGCGACGGTTTTTTCTCAAAAGCATGATTTGTCACGGGGCGGGCGCGGCATTGAATTTGTGCCTTTGAACCGGCCCACTGAATTGCCGGTGCGCAAATCAACGGGGCTGGCAGAGTTCGACCGCGCACTGGGCGGCGGTTTGGTGCCAGGCTCGGCCGTGCTGATGGGCGGCGATCCCGGCATCGGGAAATCCACGCTGCTGTTGCAAACCGCCGCAACTATCGCGCGCGGCGGCAATGATGTGGTTTATGTGAGCGGGGAAGAAGCGGCAGGGCAGGTGCGCCTCCGTGCCTCACGATTGGGCGTGGCCGATGCGCCGATCCGGCTTGCATCGGAAACCTCTGTTCGCGATATTCTGACGACGCTGGGGCAGGGCGAACCGCCTGCATTGCTGGTGATCGATTCCATCCAGACAATGCATTCCGACACGATCGAAGGCGCGCCCGGCACAGTCAGCCAGGTGCGCGGATGCGCGCTGGAATTGATCCGGTTTGCCAAAGAACACGGGACCGCTTTGTTTTTGGTCGGACATGTGACGAAAGATGGCAGTATCGCTGGGCCGCGCGTGCTTGAGCATATGGTCGATGTCGTGATGAGTTTCGAAGGCGAGCGCAGCCATCAGTACCGCATTTTGCGGGCGCTCAAGAATCGCTTTGGCGCGGTGGATGAAATTGGTGTCTTCTCGATGGTGAGTGAAGGGCTGGAAGAGGTTTCGAATCCTTCGATGTTATTCCTGTCTGGCCGCGATCAACCTTTGGCCGGCAGTTCGGTATTTCCGGCTTTGGAAGGGACACGTCCGGTTCTCGTTGAGATTCAGGCGTTGATCGTCCGTCTGCAATCTGGGGCGACGCCGCGCCGCGCCGTTGTTGGATGGGATAGCGGACGCATGGCAATGCTGCTTGCGGTGTTGGAATCGCGCTGCGGTCTGAACTTCAGCTCGGCAGAGGTGTATCTCAATATCGCTGGGGGTTACCGATTGTCCGATCCGGCCGCCGACCTTGCGGTTGCGGCGGCTTTGGTTTCTGCGCTTGCGGATAAGCCTTTGCCCGATAAAGCAGCATGGTTCGGAGAGGTCTCTTTGGCTGGCGAAATCCGGCCCGTATCGCATTCTGATTTGCGCATGAAAGAGGCAGCCAAACTCGGCTTTAAAAAAGGCTTTGGCCCTTCTGATGCAAAGACGGGATCGGCGGCGCTCGACTATCGCGGATTGGGACAACTCGCCAATCTCGTTGACCAGGTGATGGGCAGCGAATAGATCGAAACCATGACTTTGTTTGATGTGATTGTGCTTTTGGTCGTAGGGTTCGCTGCGATTGGCGGTTTTATGCGCGGCCTTGTGCAAGAGGTTCTATCGCTTGCGGCTTGGATTTTGGCGGCCTTTGCCGTTTATTATCTGCACGATCTGCTTACCGAGGCGCTTCGCGGTGTGTATAACGCCGAGCCTGCAACACCTTTATTGGCGTTCGTCTTGCTGCTGTTGATTCCATATGCCGCGATGCGGGTTATCGCGAGCAATGCGGGCGAGGCATCGCGCAATTCGATCCTGGGGCCAATTGATCGTTTGCTCGGTTTCGGGTTCGGTTCTGTAAAAGGCGTGCTGATTGTGGTCTTCGCATTTTCGATCGTCGTGCTCGGTTTTGACACGGTATGGGGCTACAAGGGTCGACCTGACTGGATCACGCAGGCCCGCACATATCCCGCTGCGGATGCATTCTCACGCCAGCTTGTTCAGATGATCGCTGAGCGGAGATCACGTTTGCAAGACGGGGCTGATGCGGCCAACGCGGCGGAGTAACCGTGTTGGTCGAAACGACTGCGGCAAAACTCTATTCGCCAGCGCTTCTGGCTCTTTCAACGGGGCTGGCTGATTATCCGTTCGATGATAGCCTCCAATCGATAAGCGAGGCGCGCTCACGCACTTGCGGCAGTTCGATCAAAATCGGGCTAAGCCGTGACGATGCAGGTCGGATATCAAAAGTTGGAATGCAGGTTGCCGCTTGCGCCGTCGGACAAAGCTCTGCCGCGATATTGGCGCAGCACATCACCGGAAGATCGCTTGATGATTTGGCCGCGGCCTATGCCGCACTCGCAGGGTGGCTTTCGGGTGAAGGAAACCGTCCGGATTGGCCTTTGATTGAGCAGCTCACACCTGCATTGCCGTATCCAGGCAGGCATGATGCAATCTTGTTGCCGTGGAGAGCTGCGGTAGAGGCGCTTTCCAGTCCTCTTTCGAGCAGCTAGTACCTGCACCGATAAGCCGTAATAACAGGCATAAGAGGGTTTTGGGGACTATGGCAGAAGCACAAGCGCTGGCTGATCGCGAGCCGAGCGAGAATGAAATCAAGCTGGTAATCGGCGCGTCGAGTGCGGGCACCATTTTCGAGTGGTACGATTTCTTTATCTACGGGACGCTGGCCTATATCCTGAAAGACGCCTTTTACGATGTCGATAATGACACTCTTGGCCTTTTGCTGGTCTGGTCAACCTTTGCGGTTGGTTTTGCGTTTCGGCCTATTGGGGCAATCCTGTTCGGTTTTCTGGGGGACCGTTTAGGCCGAAAATACACCTTTCTCGTGACGGTCACATTGATGGGTATAGCGACAGCAGGCGTTGGGCTTATCCCGACGGTTGATCAAATCGGAATTGTGGCTCCGATAATCGTGATTTTCCTTCGGGTGTTGCAAGGCCTCGCGCTTGGCGGTGAATATGGCGGAGCAGCCATTTACGTTGCGGAACATGCGCCGCCTGAAAAACGCGGATTTTATACCAGTTTCATTCAGGCCAGTGTCGTTGGCGGATTTGTACTCTCGATCATCGTGGTCCTGCTCTGCCGGTTCATCATTCCCGAGGACGATTTTAACGCATGGGGCTGGCGTGTCCCGTTCCTGTTATCGATCCTGTTGCTCGCAATTTCGCTCTGGATGCGGTTCAAGCTGTCTGAAAGCCCGGTTTTCAAAGCGATGAAAGAAGCGGGGGAGACATCGGGCAACCCGTTCATTGAAAGCTTCACCTATCCCGGAAACAAAAAGCGGATTTTTGTTGCTCTGTTCGGGGTCGCCGGAATTCTCACAACTATTTGGTACACTGCGTTCTTCTCCACGCTGTCGTTTTTGAAAGGGGATATGCGGCTTGATGAATTGACGGTGGAAATCATCCTTTTGATTGCGGGCTTGCTGTCGATGGGTTTCTACCTGCTGGTTGGGCGTTGGTCGGACCGTGTCGGGCGGAAAAAGCCGATTGTGATTGGCGCGCTGGCTTCGCTCGCTCTGCTGTTTCCTATTTTCTGGACGATGGGCAACTTGGCCAATCCGGCGCTTGCTGAAGCAGCCGAGAAATATCCCGTAGTTGTTACCGGGCCTGAATGCGTCACCGATCCGTTCGCCGATCTGTTTGACCGCGAACAAAGCGATTGCGGCAAAATCCTCGGGTCGCTGACATCTAGCGGTGTCTCCTACACGGTCATCCCAGGAGAGACCCTTGGCGTGACCGTTGCGGGTGCTGATGTCGTGATCCCCGAAGAATGGCTTGAAAGCGGCAATGACCTTCGCGATGGAATGCAGGCCGCGCTATCGCAATCAGGCTTTGATTTTACCCGTCAGGTGCCGCCGCTCGCGAATATTATCGGCATTATAGCAATGTTGCTTGCGTTGGGTGTTTTGTCCGCTTTGACGTATGGCTCCGTCGCGGCGCTTTTGTCAGAGATGTTCCCACCTCGCATTCGCTATTCCTCAATGTCGATCCCGTACCATATCGGGGCCGGATATTTGGGCGGGTTCCTTCCGCTGATATCGGGGATCATCGTGGCCAGCACCGGCAATGTCTATTCCGGTCTTTGGTACACATGGGTGGTCGTTGCATTCGGTGTTGTGATCGCATGGTGGGGTTTACCCGATGGCCCGCCGACGGATTTTTCCGATGATGTCGCGACCTGATTTTTCCTTAGGTTTACCGCCGCCCTCGCATCGCTTGAACATCGATACCAACGCGCTTGCTCACAATTGGCGCGCTTTGGATCGTCTTTCGGTGTCGGGCACAGCCGGCGCAGCGGTAAAGGCGGATTGTTATGGTTTGGGAACGGATACCTGCGTTCCGGTCCTGCGTGACGCTGGGGCTGCGATGTTTTTTGTGGCGCATTGGTCTGAGGCTGCGCCCTTACTTGAACACGTTCGCGCCGATCAGGTGGCCGTTCTGCATGGCCCCATGACAGGCGCAGATGTGGAGTTTGCGCGGGCAACTGGCGCTGTGCCTGTGATCAATTCATTGGATCAGGCGCGGCGATGGAGTGATGCTGGCGGCGCAACTTGCCATCTAATGGTGGATACGGGCATTAACCGGTTGGGGCTGGCCGTTGGCGACCTTTCGGATCCATCGGTTCAGTCGCTCAATATTGATGTCTTCATGTCACATCTTGCTTGCGCCGATGAAGACAGCTCCATGAATGCGCGTCAGCTGTCTGCGTTTCGCGAGGCAAGCGGCAAAGTCCGTTATAAACGTCTGAGCCTTGCGAACAGCGCAGGAATTGCGCTCGGGCCGGATTATGCATTTGATGTTACGCGACCTGGCCTTGCGCTTTATGGCGGGGTTCCTCGCGAAGAGCTTTCCGGTACGATTCATCAGGTTGCTCATATCGAAGCAGCGATTATTCAGGTGCGCGAGATTTCAGCGGGCGAATGCGTGGGCTACAATGCTGAATTCCAAGCCCCAGATTCAATGCGGGTCGGGACGGTGTCCCTCGGATATGCAGATGGATTTTTGCGGGCAAGGGGACGCGATTTTGCTTTGGAGCACGGGGGCAGGCAGCTGCCATTGCTAGGCAAGGTTTCGATGGACATGATCGTGATCGATCTGACTCTGGCGCCTGATTTGACCGAAGGCGACTGGTTGAAGGTGCCTTTTTATCTGCCGGTTGCTGCGCAGCAAAGTGCTGTTTCTCAATATGAATTGCTGACTGTGCTGGGTCATCGACTGCGCGCCGGTTAAGGCGTTGTTGCGCTGCACATTGTGCAAATGCTAAGAAGATAAGAACAATAACAGCCGGGGATCAAAATGGCGCGCAAAGCAAAGTCTGCGGATACGGATGCAGGCGACATTATCATCATCAAGAAATACGCCAATCGTCGGCTCTATAATACGAGCTCGTCGAATTACATCACGCTTGATGATTTGGCCAAAATGGTGCGCGAGAATTTTGAGTTTCAAGTGCTTGATGCCAAGTCTGGCGATGACATTACGCATTCGATCCTGACCCAAATTATCATGGATGAAGAATCCAATGGTGGGCAAATGCTGCCTGTTAGTTTCCTGCGCCAATTGATCGGGATGTACGGGAATTCGATGCAGAATTTGATGCCGTCTTACCTCGAAGCGAGCATGACCAATTTTCGCGAAAACCAGTCAAAAATTCGCGAAGCGTTTGAAAAAGGAATCTCTTCAAACCCGCTCACTGCTATTCATGAGACGAACATGGCATTGATGCGCGCGGCGGCAGAAACATTGATCCCCGGTGCGAAAAAAGACGCGCCGCAAAAGCCATCGGCTCCGGCCACAGAGGGAAAGTCGGGCGATGAAATCGCTGCTTTGCGGGAACAGATGGCCGCGATGCAAAAGAAGCTGGACGAGCTTGGCAAGTAAGGCCAAGCATCCGCCACAGTTTTTTTTGAAGTAGGAAATTTCCGAACGTGTCCAACATCCGCCACGCTTTAACAGTGAAGCGCGAAGACGATTTCGCCAAATGGTATCAGGAAGTGATCAGCGCCGCCGACATGGCCGAGGAATCGGGTGTCCGCGGTTGTATGGTGATCAAGCCATGGGGTTACGGCATCTGGGAACGCATCCAGCGTTTGATGGATGACCGGATCAAGGAAGCTGGAGTGCAAAATTGCTATTTCCCGCTCTTTATCCCGCTTTCCAATTTCGAACGCGAGGCGAGCCATGTCGATGGCTTTGCCAAGGAAATGGCGGTTGTCACCCATCATCGTTTGATCGCTGATGGTAAGGGCGGGTTGATCCCCGATCCCGAGGCGCGATTGGAAGAACCGCTGGTCGTGCGGCCTACTTCGGAAACGATCATTGGTGATGCGATGGCGCGCTGGATCCAGTCATGGCGTGACCTTCCGCTGTTGACCAACCAATGGGCCAATGTCGTACGCTGGGAAATGCGCACCAGAATGTTTCTGCGAACAAGCGAATTTCTCTGGCAGGAAGGCCATACTGCGCACGCCGACAAGAAAGAGGCGCTTCAGGAGACGCACCGCGCATTGGAAATGTATCGCGCTTGCGCTGAAGAAGACATGGCGATGCCGGTAGTTGCAGGCGAGAAGCCCGAAAACGAACGTTTTCCCGGCGCTGACGAGACATGGTCCATCGAAGCTATGATGCAGGATGGCAAAGCCTTGCAGGCGGGAACCTCACACTATCTTGGTATCAATTTCGCCAAAGCCGCAGGGATCCAGTATCAGGATCATGAAGGCACGCAGCAATATTGCCACACGACAAGTTGGGGCACCTCAACCCGCATGATCGGCGGTGTCATAATGACTCACGGCGATGATGACGGATTACGCGTGCCTCCGCGCATCGCACCGTTTCAAGTCATTATTCTGCCGATGCTGCGGGATAAGCCTGAGGACGCGGAAACCCTTAATTATTGTGAAGAGGTTCGCGCCGCGATTGCAAGCCAGTTCGCATTCGGTGAAAAGGTGCGTGTGTTGCTCGACAAATCGCCGGGCAAAGCTTCTGCGAAACGTTGGGATTGGGTCCGGAAAGGCGCGCCAGTGATCGTAGAGGTCGGGCCGCGCGATATGGAAAACGGCAAAGTCGCGGCCATCCGCCGCGACAAACTGTGGAACCCGGAAACAGGCAAACTCGCCAATACATTCCCTGAACGCCAAGAGTTCTATGACAAAATCAGCGGCCTTCTAGAAGACATTCAAGACAGTCTTTTCGTTGAGGCCAAGGAACGCCGCGATGCAAACATTGTCCGGGGCGTGACCGATTGGGATGAGGTATCGGATTTTTACCGGTCAAACGGCAAATATCCGGGATGGCTTGAGGTTCAATGGTCCAAACCGACCGGTGATGCCTTGGAAAAAGCGGTCGAAAAGCTGAAAGGTGAAAAGCTCACCATTCGCAATGTCCCACGTGATAGTTTGCCTGCTGATGGTACGTGTATCTTCACGGGCGAGGCTGCGGTTGAGCGCATCTTGATTGCGCGGGCATATTGACGCCGGGCGCGTGAGGGGGAACCGATGGGCGACCGGACTTGTTATTCAAGTTCCAACCAGCAAGAAGGTTCGTCATGATCAAACGTCTCGCTTTCACAGCCGCCCTTCTGTCCAGCCCGCTTGCCGCGGATGACCATGCGGAGGCATCAACCGACGATGCGCTTGCCGCGCAGGTCTCTGAAGAGCGCCTTCGCGCGGATATGGACACAATCGTTTCGTTCGGAACGCGCCATACGCTTTCGACGCAAACTGATCCAAACCGCGGAATTGGCGCGGCAATCAACTGGGCGCTGGATGAATTCCGCCGCATTGGCGCGACATGCGGTGATTGTTTCGAGGTTCAGTCTGTCGAACGGCTTATCGAGGCCGATGGTCGCCGGATCCCTACGCCAACCCTAATCCGCAACGCCGTTGCAATTCAACGCGGAACAGAGCGCCCTGACGAAGTCATAATCGTACAGGGGCATTACGATAGCCGCGTAACCGATCCTCTTAACGGAACAGACGATGCCCCCGGCGCCAACGATGATGGTTCGGGCAGTGTCATGATCCTTGAAGCATCGCGGATTCTTTCGCAGCAGAAATATCCATCAACGATCATTTACGCGCTGCTTACCGGCGAAGAACAAGGCCTCTACGGGGCTGGCATTCTGGCAGATTGGGTCGAGGCTCAGGGCATGACGGTGAAAGCCGTGCTCAACAACGATATGATCGGCAATTCATGCGGGTCGGACGGTTTCTGCGATGCAAAGCACGTCCGGGTTTTCTCAGAAGGATTGCGGGCAGATTCTACCGCAAGGCTGCGCGCAAGACAGCGCCGGTTTGGAGGCGAAAATGATAGTCCGGGACGCAATCTGTCGCGCTGGCTTGATGATCTGGCGGCGGATAATCCCGATGGTATGCAGGTCCGTCAAATCTGGCGTACCGACCGCATGGGCCGGGGCGGGGACCAGATTCCGTTTCTAGATAAGGGGTATCCGGCAATTCGCATCACCGTATCGGTCGAAGATTATGAGCATCAGCATCAGGACCTGCGCGTTGAAGATGGCGTGACATACGGCGATACTGTGGACGAGCTGGATTTTGATTACCTAACACGTGCTTCACAATTGAATGTCCGCGCTCTGCACAAATTGGCGATGTCTCCGATGCCGCCCAAGGTAAGTGCGGATGCAGCGGTGCGTGTGGATACCGAATTGAGCTTTGCGCCTGTGAGCGGTGCCGACGCGTATCGAATCTTTGCGAGGCGCACAGACGAAGCGTATTGGCGCGATGAACGGCCACTCGGCACCAAGGGCGAGCAGTGGGAGCCGATGATTACGCTGGAGAACGGCCAGCAGCCGGCCGAAATCGTGAGATATTCGGTGCCTTTGCGCGGAGATGACTGGTTGCTCGGTGTCTCGGCCTGTTCATCGCAGGGGTATTGCTCCCCGATTTCGAGCGCGGTTCCGGGCGGAGCATTCGAGCCGGTGGCGCAGCCGGAAGGTGACAGCGAGTAAGCAGTCGTCCATAGGCCATGGATATGGCCAAACGACAAATGAACCGTCCTGCCGGGATGCCTTCCCGAGAGCAGGTAATCGAATTTATCCAGTCCTCTGACAAACCTGCGGGTAAGCGCGAAATCGCTAAGGCCTTTGGCTTGAAAGGGCAGGAGAAGATCAGGCTTAAAAAACTGCTGAAAGATATGGCAGAAGAGGGACTGATCGACGGAAAGAAAACTGCGTATCACCGCATGGGCGGGGTCCCCAAGGTTACCGTATTGCGAGTGGTGGCGATTGAAGATGGCGAACCAATTGGCGAACCCGATAACTGGTCACCTGAAGCCCCTGGCAAACCACCGCGTATCACGATTAAGGAATTGAAAGGGCGCGGCGGTAAACGCGCGCCAGCCCTGAAACGCGGCGATCGTGTTCTGGCCCGAACCGAAGAACAGGACAGCGGTTGGGTTGCATTTCCGATCAAGAAATTGCCCGCGCGCACCGAAGGAATGATGGGCGTTGTCGAGCTGGACCGCGCCGGAAAAGCATGGCTGGCGCCGGTTGACAAGCGCGTGCGGCAATCCGCCCCGATCAGCGATGTGGGCGAAGCCGAAGAAGGCCAGCTGGTCATTGCCGAGCGCACGGGGAACAGCGATCGTGCCGGCGTCAAAGTTGTCGAAGTCATTGGCGATCCGCTTGCACCGAAAAGTTTCAGCCTAATCGCTATCGCGAAACACGGAATTCCCAATGTATTCCCCGATGGAGTGCACAGCGAAGCGGCACAGGCTGCCGAGTTAAAACTCTCAAAGGAAAAGCGCGAAGACCTTCGCCATTTGCCGATCGTTGCGATTGACCCTGCGGATGCGCGGGATCACGATGACGCAATCTGGGCCGAGCCTGACGGGCAGGGCGGGTTCAACGCGCTTGTCGCGATCGCTGACGTGTCTTTCTATGTTAGACCCGGCAGCTTGCTTGATAAAGAAGCGCGAAAGCGCGGTAACTCGGTTTACTTTCCCGACCGTGTCGTGCCGATGCTGCCCGAAATCCTGTCAGCTGATGTGTGTTCACTGCGCGAGGATGAAGATCGCGCGGCGATGGCGTGCCATCTGCATATCAACGGCGAGGGTAAGGTTACGAGTTTCCGTTTCACGCGCGCTCTCGTGCGGATCCATCACAACATTCCGTATGAGGATGCCCAGGCCGCTGTCGATAGTGGAAACCCTCCGGAATATCTCGCCAATCTTTGGGACGCATGGCGCGCTCTCGCCGCTGCGCGTGCGGCGCGTGAGCCGCTCGACCTAGATCTTCCTGAACGCCGGGTGTTGCTCAATGAAGACGGCGTGATCGAAGAAATTGCCGTGCGCGAACGGCTTGACGCGCACCGCGTAGTCGAAGACTTCATGATCGCTGCAAACGTTGCCGCAGCCAAGGCATTGGAGGCCAAGAGCGCTCCTGTTGTTTACCGTGTCCACGATACGCCGAGCCGCGAAAAATTGATCGCGCTGCGAGAATATATGGCGACACTTGGAAAGACTCTCGCACTGGGCCAAGTCATTAAGCCAAGTCTTTTCAACGCGATGCTAAAGGAGCTGACCGAAGATTCCGAAAAAGCACAAGTGATGGAGGCGGTTCTCCGCAGTCAGATGCAGGCTTATTATGGCCCGGCCAATGCAGGCCATTTCGGTCTGGCGCTCGCGTCATACGCGCATTTCACGTCGCCGATCCGGCGTTATGCCGATTTGCTTGTCCACCGTGCATTGGTGGATGCGTACAAGCTGGAGCAGCCCAAACCGGGTGGCTCATTGCCTGAGACAAGTGGATTGTCGGAGAAAGACGCGGCCAGTCTTCAAGAAATCGCCGATCAGATCAGCCAAACTGAAAGGCGCGCAATGGAGGCAGAGCGCGACACAATCGACCGTTATGTGGCGGCGTGGCTATCGGGCCGTGTCGGAGAGGTGTTCGAGACACGGATCACCGGCGTTCAAGGGTTTGGTTTCTTCGCGACTATCGTCGGGCTTGGCGGGGATGGGCTTGTGCCTGTTTCGACGCTTGGCGGTGAATATTTCCGGCATGATGAGGCGGCCCAGTCGCTTATCGGAGTGGACACCGGCACGTCTTACTCTGCGGGTGATCGGGTTAAGTTGAAATTGGCCGAATCGAATGCTTTGACAGGCGCGTTAAAGTTTGAGCCGGTCGATGAAGACGGAAATTCGCTCGCGCAGCGTGGCGATCGGAATGATTATAACAGGCGCGGCGCGGGTGGCCCGAAAAAAGGTAAGTTCAAAACCGGGAAAAGAGGTCGTCCGGGCAACATTCGCCATCAAGGCAAACGAAAGTAAGCCTGCAATCAAACGCCATGATCAGCGGTTTTTTCGTCATAATTGGACGGAATGATATACAACGGACAGGGCAGTTCGCCGGCATGTGCGGAGAAATGCGCGACCAGCGGACCCGGAGCGCTGCCTTTCGCGGCGCCGAGGATCAAGGCTGCAACCTCGTCATGCGATTTCAGGAATTCGCTGACGATCTTTTGACCACTGCCGATTTTGACCGAAATCGTCGGCATAATCCCGCTTTCAGCCAACAGGTTTCCAGCGACCCCGTGAGCAAGCATTTCGGCGCGGTCGCGCGCTTCCTGTTCAATTGTTGCCTGAACGCCGCCAAACGCGCTGAAGTTTTGTTGTTGTACCAAAGCGAGGATATGAACAGCCCCGTCAACGGCTACCGCACGGCGGGCGGCAAAGCGCAACGCGGCGCGGGCCTCTTCGCTTTCGTCGGTAACGACAAGAAATGTGCGCATAAAAGCCTCCTGATTGGGCTATCCGATCAAATGGTTTCGTATGCAAGGCCTTGTCCGAAGGCTGTGGATTCGCCAGAGATGGTGTGCAACCGACCAAAGAGGAATCGATTACTCCATGGCCATTGAAATTAAGATGCCTGCTTTGTCCCCGACAATGGAAGAGGGAACCCTCGCCAGATGGCTCGTCAAAGTTGGTGATACGATTCAGTCAGGCGACATCATGGCCGAGATCGAAACCGATAAAGCGACGATGGAATTCGAAGCGGTGGATGAAGGCGTGATGGCAGCAATTGTTGTCGAAGAGGGCGCTGAAAATGTCGCGGTTGGTTCTGTCATCGCGATGCTTGCCGAAGAAGGCGAAGATGCAAACGCAATCAGTGCGCCAAGTGAAAATACCGCACCTGCACCAGCACCTGCTCCCGCTTCCAGTGATGCCCCAGCACCTGCCGCATCATCAGCACCGGCGGCCAGCTCAGGCAAATCTGGGGACCGTGTAATCGCATCACCTCTGGCAAAGCGCATCGCTGAACAAAATGGCGTCGACCTATCCAGTTTGACCGGCAGCGGCCCGAATGGCCGGATTGTCAAAGCCGATGTCGAAAACGCTGATGCTTCAGACGCGGCCCCGGCACCTGCTGCGAAGAGCGCTGCGAGCCCGGCAGCGGCGCAACCTGCCAACGATTTTGATGCGCCGTTCGAGGAACAGAAGCTCAATAATGTACGCAAAGTCATTGCGCGCCGGCTGACCGAAGCGAAGCAGGAGATACCGCACATCTACTTGACGGTCGATGTTCGGCTCGATCCGTTATTGGCTCTGCGCAAACAGCTGAATGCTTCATTGGAAGCGGACAATGTAAAACTTTCGGTCAATGATCTGATCATCAAGGCGTTGGCCCGTTCGCTGCAACGCGAACCGCAATGCAATGTCAGCTTTCAGGGCGATGTGATGCATCAATATACGCGCGAAGATATCTCGGTCGCGGTTGCTGCGCCCACCGGCTTGATCACGCCGATAATTCGCGATGCCGGACGCAAAGGTCTCGCGGAGATTTCGAAAGAAATGAAAGAACTGGCAGGCAAAGCGCGTGACGGGAAATTGCAGCCGCACGAATATCAAGGCGGCACGGCTTCGGTGTCCAATCTCGGCATGTTTGGAACAAAGCAATTCGATGCCGTGATCAATCCACCGCAAGGGATGATCCTTGCCGTCGGTGCCGGAGAACAGCGACCTTATGTGGTTGATGGCGCCTTACAAGTCGCGACTGTTATGAGCGTAACGGGCAGCTTTGATCACCGCGCTATTGATGGGGTGGACGGTGCCAAATTGCTCGATCAATTCCGCAGCCTGATTGAGAACCCGATGGGCCTGGTCGTTTGACGCAAACGGAGCGCCTGATTTTTATTTCAATAAGTGCGGCGGCTTTGATCGCCGGGGGATGTACGCCAGACGATTATGATCGGGATGGCGTTTCACCCACCGCCCGAAGCACCCAGACAGGGACGCCGATGCGCCCCGTAAGGATCGGTTTTGACGGCCCACGGTTTGATGCCTGCGCCGGGAGTGGCCGGATTACCAATCTCAATTCCAAAGGCGAAAACCTGCTATCTGTGCGCGATGCACCAGCTGGAAATGCGCGCGAAATCGATCAATTGGGGCCAGGTCGCAATGTGTCCATGTGCCAGCAAGTCGGCAACTGGATCGGGATCGTTTACGCGCCTGAAAGCGATGAAGAGATCAATTGCGGGACGAGTTCACCAGTGCAAAACGTCCGCAATTATGAAGGCGTCTGCAATTCTGGCTGGGTGAATGAAAATTTCGTTGAACTCATGGCAGGATAAGGGCGCGATTGTGTTGGATCCGTTCATCATTTTTGCCAAATTTGCAGTCATAGCCATTCTGGCCGGGATCGCTGCGTGGGTTCCGGTTGCCATTTATTTGATGATCGAAGCTGGTCGGAGCTCTTCTGAAAACGCCCTGAGCGGTTTTCAACTGGGTGCGTTACAGGTCTCGCTTCTCGGCAGCCTCGCGATCGGCTTTCCCGTGGCTTTGCTGACATATTTTCTGGCAGTGCGTCAGTTGGCGAGGACACCGTCTGCGCTGTTCCTGATTGCGGCGCTTTCGGCCGTTATGATTACTCTGGCTGCATATCTGGTCGCTGACACAGCGGCGGCCTTTGCCTTTGGAGTGCCCAGTTTGATCGCTGCGATGACGTTTGCAGTGCTTGGTTGGTTCTGGATCATCAGGCCGCAGCGCGGGGCAATTAATGGCTGAAGGCACGCTGGATTTCGGTTTGGGTACGGTTTTTGTTTTTAGGTTCGAATGAGGCTTTTCGTTGTCTGATACGTGCGGCGATAACCTCAGCAAAGTTTGAATATTGTAGGGATAATTGATCAATGTCAGGTAATTACGATGTCATCGTCCTTGGTTCCGGTCCTGGCGGATATGTTGCCGCCATACGCTGCGCGCAGCTTGGCCTGAAAACAGCGATTGTTGAACGCGAAAACCTTGGCGGGATCTGTTTGAATTGGGGATGTATCCCGACAAAGGCGCTGCTGCGTTCGGCCGAAATTCTGCATTATGCGCAGCATGCCTCGGATTATGGGCTCAAGATTGCTGGAAAAATCGAGGCGGATCTGGACGCGGTCGTAAAGCGAAGCCGGGGCGTTGCAAAACAGCTCAGTTCAGGCATCGCGCACCTCATGAAGAAGAACAAGATCACCGTCCATATGGGTGAGGGGGTGCTGACCGGTGCCACAACCATGACGGTAAAAGGCGAAAACGGCGAAGAAAAGCTCGCCGCGAAGCATATTATCGTTGCGACGGGCGCCCGTGCGCGTGATTTGCCATTTGCAAAGGCGGACGGTGATAAAGTCTGGACCTATCGGACGGCCATGACTCCGCCGGAAATGCCCAAAAAATTATTGGTGATCGGGTCAGGTGCAATCGGCATCGAATTCGCGAGCTTCTATAACGATATGGGCGCGGATGTGACTGTTGTCGAAATGCTGGACCGGATTGTTCCGGTCGAAGATCACGATGTGTCATCGTTTCTTGAAAAAAGCCTCACGAAACAGGGCATGACCATCATGACCGGGGCTGGTGTCGAGGATATCAAAGTTAGCGCCAAAGGTGTCACCGCGACGATCAAGGCCAAAGATGGCAAAATCCAAACGAGTGAATTTACACACTGCATCACTGCCATCGGGATTATGCCGAATACCGAAAATGTGGGCTTGGAAAAGCTCGCCGATATGGACCGCGGGTTCATTCAGATCGATCCGTATGGCCGCACGAAATCAAAAGGCCTGTGGGCCATTGGTGACTGCACACCCGGGCCGTGGCTCGCACATAAAGCAAGTCATGAAGGCGTCACTGCAGCGGAGGCGATTGCGCAGGAATTGGGCAATAAAGATGTTCATCCGCACCCGCTCAACCGCGATGCAATCCCGGGATGCACATATTGCCACCCGCAGATCGCCAGCGTCGGCATGACCGAAGCAAAGGCCAAAGAGGCCGGGCACTCTGTAAAGGTCGGGACTTTCCCTTTCATCGGAAACGGCAAGGCAATCGCTCTTGGAGAATCCGAAGGGTTCACCAAGACTGTGTTTGATGCAAAGACAGGAGAATTGCTGGGCGCGCATATGGTTGGCGCCGAAGTCACAGAGATGATTCAAGGGTATACGATTGGCAAGACTCTGGAAACGACCGAGGCAGAGTTGATGCAGACTGTGTTCCCGCATCCAACCATTTCAGAATCGATGCATGAAAGCGTGCTGGGCGCTTACGGAAAGGCGCTTCACATTTAGGACAGGTTGGCCTTACGCGACTTTGCGCGCTTTGATTTCCGTGACATTCCCGCTGTCTGAGCTCTGCGAGGCGATCGGAAATCCGAAGTAGAAGCCCTGGAAACAAGTGCAGCCCAATTCGCGCATGGCAGCGGCCTGTTCTTCGGTTTCGATACCTTCTGCGGTTACCGCGATATCAAGCGAATTCGCAAGCGAGACAATCGCAGTCACAATGGCTTGGCTTCTGGTCGAACCAGACGCTGCGGCCTGAACGAAATCGCTGTCGATCTTGATCATCGAGAATTGCATTTTTTCTATGTAGTTCAGCGATGAATAACCACAGCCGAAGTCATCCAGTGCGAAAGATACACCGAGCTCGGTCAGGCTCTTGATCAGGCTTTGCAGATCATCGTCCATCTCCAAAACTGTGCTTTCGGTGATCTCCAAAAGCAGGCGATCTGGCGCAAGACCGCTCGATGCGAGCGCTTCGACTACAGTCCCCAAAAACGCGCGGTTTTTAAGCTGCAATGGGGACACGTTGACAGTCAGTTTGACGTTTTCAGGCCACGTTACCGCTTCATGGCAAGCTGTACGTAACAGCCATTCACCCAGTGGTTCGATCAGAAGCGCATCTTCGGCAATCGGGATAAAAGTGCTGGGCTCGACTGCACCGCGTTCTGCGTGGTTCCAACGCATAAGCGCTTCGTGACACAGAACAGTTTTACCATCTGTGTCGACGATAGGCTGATACGATACAGAGATTTCATCGCGCTCAAGCGCGTGTTTCAGGTCCAGTTCGAGCAAAGCTCGCTCTTCAAGCTGGCCGCGCATGGCCTGGCGATAGCTTACGTGTGTGCCGCGCCCGCGCCCTTTCGCTTCGTAAAGCGCAAGGTCGGCATTCGTCATCAGAACGCTGGTCGATGACCCGTCGCGACCGATTTCAGCCATCCCGATGGATGCGCCGACAGAGACGTCTTTATCATCAATTACATAGGGTTGGCTTACTCGCGCAATGATCGCATCAGCAATTTCAGCGGCCTCATCCAGGGTGCTGGGGTGGGGCAGAAACAAACCGAATTCATCACCGCCCAAACGGCCAATCACGGCACGATCACCAGCAGCCTCGCGGAAGCGAGCTGCGACCTGAGTAAGCAGGGAATCGCCGACAGCATGGCCGTAAACATCATTGACCTGCTTGAACCGATCAAGGTCGATCAACATCAGCACACCTTGCTTGCCATCTTCCAGGCAGCCATCGGCTTCCTCGTCGAGCAGGCTACGGAAATAATCACGCGCAAACAGTCCGGTAAGGCTATCATGCTGTGTGACGTAGGTAAGCTTTTCGTTGGCGGTTTTAATCGCCGCCCGGTTGCGGTTCACTGTTCTGAGAACAGCCAGGGCAATCAGAAAGGCGATGATGACCAATGCGACCAGCGTCGAAAGAAGGAAATTCTGATTTTGCGCTGTCGAAAGCTGCGCTTCGTTAAGCTCTTTCTCTGCGGAAAGTTTGGAAATGCGAAGCTCACGGTTTTCTGCGTCAAAACGCGCACCAAGCAGAGCGTTGTTTGCCTGTGCAGACAGATCACGAGCCTGGCTGTCGATCCGATTGAATGCAGCGATATGCTGCGCAGCTAGACGGTAATTGCCGGTTTCCGAATAGATGCGGTAGGCCGTTTCGTGGAAGTCACGAAAATAGGGCGAGGTCTCTTCGAGATTCTGATTCGCAAAAGCCCGCTCCATGTGCACTTGGGCTAATGAAGTCCGCCCTTCTTTATAGGCAATTTGCGATTTGACGCCGTGCAAAAACGGCAACCAGTCAGGGGCCTCACGCGTTGCCAGACGCATGCCTTGGCTTACGCTTTGCTCTGCTGCGGCAAGCTGACCGTTGAGAAATTGGGTAGAGGCAATGTTGGTCAGGATGCGCGCTTCTAGCATCGCGCTAGACATTGTACCGGCGACTTTCAGAGCCAGCTGAAATTCATCCTCGGCTTCGTCATAGCGACCCAGCTCTTTAAGAGCATTGCCGCGGTTGTTATGGGCCGAAAGTGATAGGGCGCTATCCTCGGTGAAAACCGAAGTCGCTTCGCGGTAATAACTCAGAACGCGTTCGTAATCTCGCGCATCTGAATAAAGCGAGCCCATGTTTTGCAGGACAATGGCCTGGCTGCGGGCTTCGCCTAACGCTTTGTAGCGGTCATGCGCTTTCTGGAAACTCGACAATGCCTCGCCGTATTGGCTTGCGGCCGCTTTAAGACCGGCTTGCGAGCGCAACAGATCTGCGTGAAGTTTATGGTCAGGCGCTTTGATAGAAACTTCGTTCAGCGCTTCGGCGATAATCTTCTCGGCTTCCGGCGCGCGGTTCAAACGCATCAGAGCCTCGCCTTGCAGCCATTTGGCGGTAAGTCGGTCCAGTATGCCGCGCTCATCGTCGCCATCGGCCAGTTTTTCGGCTTCGCGCGCCGCTTTCAGTGCGGCGGCAGAGTTGCCCATCATCTGCGTCTTAGCGACAGAGATGCTCTGATCATATGGCGATGCATCAGGCTCGGCCTGGGCAGAAACGGCAACCGGAGCAACCAGTAGGAGCGCAGACGCGAGGAACACGTGTGGTTTCACATTCCTTTTCATTTTCGCTGTTCTCCTGTGGGGTTCGTTAAGGGTTTTGCGGTCGACTTTCGGGACATGTATCCGAAAACAGTTTGCAAAGTGTTTAGAAGCGCATTCCGAAGTTTGCGCCGATCATGAAGCTTTCATCCTGGCCTATTTCTCCGGCGCTGATGTAGCGTCCGACGATGCCCAGTTCGGAAGCTTTGGAGACAGGTGTCGCGTAGACGATTTCCCCTGTGTAGCGGCGTTTTGTGCTGATCCCGATGGTTTGGGTAACAACACCGCGTTCACCGGTGAGGCGATCGATCACTTGATCGCTGCGCAGTTCCAGTTCGCCGCGTTCGACGGTCATGGGTTGGCCGACAGACACCCGCAGGATATCCTGACTTCCCATGACG